>JAFVQW010000003.1 GCA_017504605.1 Clostridia bacterium | reverse complement strand
TTTATATTATATCACATAATATTCCAAAAATCAACACGCAAATTAAAATATTCGTGCGATAATAGGAATTTTATAATAGAATATACCTATAAAGTAGATAGGGCGCAGACAAAACTGCCTGCGCCCCTTGTAGGTATTTAATTTATGTCAGTTAATGTTTCGATATCCCCATACCCAATCTGTTAAATATCAATTTGGTGTTGCACCGATATTATAACACATAATATCGCAATTAGTCAGGTGCCGTTTTTTGCCCTTTATTATTGCATTTTGACGTAGGGTGTGGTAAAATAAAGGAAAAAGGGGGTGGCTGCCACGGTTAACTTCGGAAACGATTGGGATAATCTTTTGGCCGATGAGCTGAAGAAGGATTATTACCTGAGGCTACGCGAGTTTTTAAAGGTCGAGTATTCGACAAGACGGATTTATCCGCATATGAACGACATATTTAACGCACTGAGATATACGCCCGCCGAAGGAACGCGCGCGGTAATTCTCGGTCAGGACCCCTATCACGGCGCGGGTCAGGCGCACGGGCTCTGCTTCTCGGTGCCGGAGGGTGTACCTCAGCCGCCGTCGCTTAAGAACATATTTAAGGAGCTGGCAAACGAGTACGGAATAACGCCGCCCGAGTCGGGCGAGCTCGTCGGCTGGGCACGGCAGGGCGTGCTCTTGCTCAACACGACGCTGACCGTGCGCGAGGGCTCGCCCGAGAGCCACAAGGGTCAGGGCTGGGAGATTCTCACCGACAAAATCATCAGCATATTAAACGACAGAGAGACCCCGATAGTATTTATGCTCTGGGGCAGAAATGCAAGAGCCAAAAAGGCCCTTATTACAAATCCCATACATAAGATACTCGAGTGCGCGCACCCAAGCCCGCTCTCGGCTCACGCGGGATTTTTCGGCTCGGGGCACTTCCGCCTCGCGAACGAGTTTCTCGCATCGTGCGGCTTGCCCGAGATTGACTGGACCCGAGCCTCGTCAAGAGTAGACAAGTAAAAATAAATAAATTTGGCGTTTTTGCCAATTGAAAGATAGGAACGGCGGGTGTATAATTATTATAGACCTATTCTTTATGCAAAAGGAGTGACCAACAATGAAACTGCTTGAAGAGAGAATTTTAAAGGACGGAAAAATTCTGCCCGGTGACGTGCTTAAGGTTGACAGCTTCTTAAATCACCAGATTGACGTATCTCTCATAAACGAGTGCGGCAAGGAATGGTACAGGCTGTTCGAGAACGAGGGAGTTACGAAAATTCTCACTATTGAGGCCTCGGGCATTGGAATTGCCTGCATTACCGCGCTGAACTTCGGCGTTCCCGTAGTTTATGCGAAGAAGTCCAAGAGCCACAACATCGCGGGCGACTGCTATTCCTCCAAGGTCGTATCCTACACTCACGGTCACACCTACGACGTCCTCGTATATAAGAAATATATCGAAAAGGGCGACAGGGTGCTCATCATCGACGACTTCCTCGCTAACGGAAGCGCACTCAAGGCTCTGATTGCCATAACCGAGCGGGCGGGTGCTACCGTCGTCGGCGCGGGTATCGCGGTCGAAAAGGTCTTCCAAGAGGGCGGAAACGATATAAGAGCTCGCGGCTACCGCATTGAGTCGCTGGCTAAGATTTCATCGATAAGTGCCGAGAACGGAATTAAGTTCTGTGACTAATAAAAAAACAGGCTCGAATGAGCCTGTTTTTTTATGCTATACCCAGAATTACGAGTCCGAGTATTATCCTGTATATACCGAAAACCGTGAAGCTATGCTCCTTAACAAAGCGCATAAGGAAGCGGATACAAAAAAGCGAGACCAAGAAGGCCGCCAAAGCGCCGACGAGAATAAGCAGCGCCTCGTAGGCCGAGAGCGTAAGGCCGCCGCCGAAGAACTTTAAAATTTTAAGAAGCGAGGCGCCGAGCATTACGGGAATTGCCATAAGGAAGGACAGCTCCGCCGCGGCAGAGCGCGATAGCCCGAGGAGCATACCGCCGAAAATCGTAGCGCCCGAGCGCGAGGTACCGGGAATAAGCGAGAGTGTCTGTGCGAGGCCGACGGCAAATGCATCGCGGGCCGATATATCCTCGGTGTATTCTACCCTGCTCGCTTTTCCGCCGCGGAAATGCTCGAGAAGGATAAACGCCGCGCCGTATAGGACGAGCGCTATCGCGACCGTGGTGGGATTAAAGAGATGCTCGGTCAAAAAATCATCGAGAAGAAGGCCGAGGAGCGCCGCGGGGAGCGTGGCTAAAAGCACCCTGCCCCAAAGGCGAAGCGTAAGGGGGGATATGCGGGCACCGCGCGTCGTGCGCTCAATTGACAGAATTTTATCCCGAAAGAAAATCGGGACGGCGAGGACGGCGCCGAGCTGAATTACCACGAGGAGCATCTCGAAAAGCTCGTCGGACATCGAGTGGCTTATGAATTTATCGAGAATTATCATATGTCCCGTGGAGCTCACGGGAAGCCACTCGGTAATCCCCTCGACTATACCGAGAAGAATTATCTTCAGTATTTCGACAAATCTCGCCATACAAAATCTCCTTAATTTTATACGGCTCTGATTATGTCTCCCGCCTTTACCGCGAACGGCATTTTCATACAAAACGTCATATAGGGATGGGGGGTCGAGGTGATAGCCTCTCCCGCCTCGTCGAAAAGCTCCTCGGCAACGAGGGGCCTACCGACCTCGCCCGGGGTCAGAAGCTCGCACTGCTCTCCAAGGGTCATCTTGTTCCTCTGCGAGAGGCGGGCGAGGCCGCTCTTCTCATCATAGGAGAGAACGACGGCAAGATAGGCCTTCTCCTTCATATACCCGTTGCTCGGTGCCAAATTGGCATCGGTGCGGCTGTCGGAAAAATAGTAGCCCGTCGCATATTCCCTGTGAGTTACGCTCTCAAGCTCGCGAAGCCAGAGGGGATTATACTCGTAGCCGCCGGAGAAATAGGAGTCTATCGCCATTTTATAGGTATTGGTGACGACGGCGGTATAATAGGCCGACTTCATTCTTCCCTCTATCTTGAAGGAATTAATCCCCGCCTCGATAAGCTCGGGAATATGCTCGATTGTACAGGTGTCGCGGCTCGCCATAATAAAGGTCTCGCCGTTTACCTCCTCAATCGGCATAGTGAGGTCGGGTCTTTTCTCCTCGGTTATCTCATAGCCGCGAATGGTATAATTCCATCGGCAGGGCTGGGCACACATACCGCGGTTGGCATCGCGGCCTATCATATGCCCCGAGAGCAGACATCTTCCGCTATACGATATACACATAGAGCCGTGTATAAAACATTCTATTTCAATCTCGTCGGGAATATTCGCACGAATAGCCTTTATTTCAGAGAGCGAAAGCTCGCGGGCGAGGACTATTCTCTTCGCACCGAGGGCGTGCCAGGCACGGCAGTCGGCGGCACTCGAGGCGTTTGCCTGAGTGGAAATATGTAAATCTATATCGGGGAGCATTTCGCGCGCGAGCATAAATACGCCGAGGTCGGCGACGATAAGCGCATCGGGACGAATATCGCGAAGCGCCGTGAAATACTCACGAAGCATAGGATATTCGTTCTCGCGAGGCATAGTGTTCACGGTAAGATACACCTTTACCCCGCGCTCGTGGGCGTATATAACCGCATCCCTTAATTCCTCGGGAGAAAAGTTGTCGGCCGCGGCGCGCATACCGAACATCTGTCCCGAAAGATATACCGCATCGGCACCGTAGAGGATTGCCGCGCGCATTTTCTCCGCGTTGCCCGCGGGAGAGAGAAGCTCTGGTCTTTTCATATTATTTCCTTCCTTTATTCCTTATAAGTCATTCCTTATAAGTATTAGGTTAAGCTCCCAGGCGGGAATACACCGAAGGCGCCGTATATAGAGGTCGTAAAAGGGGTATTTTTCACGGAGCATATTCGTTATCGAATATATATCCCCGCTCCTGTGATATATTGAAACGAGGAGCGACGGACGGGCGCGAAGAATGGTCTCGCCCGAGCCGAGAAGCGCCTCAAGCTCCGCCCCCTCGACATCATATTTTATATAATCGGGATTTATTCCGAGGCAGTCCACCGTTTTGAGCTCAACCGCGGTGTCCTTATGCTCGTGCGAGGCGGTCGAGGTAACCGAGGAATTTCGGTTGCCCGAGCTGATAAATTCGCCCCCACGGCACTCCGACCAGGCGGCGGCGTTAACGCACTCGAGGTCGATGCCCTCTACCCCCTCGGCGTAGCGCGTAAGTCTCTTAAAATTCTTTGGGTCGGGCTCAAGAGCCGTAACCGCGCGAAGCGCGGGAAAGTACTCGAGCGCCTCGCGCACGGTGTCGCCGTTATACGCACCAAGGTCGCATACACGCGCGATTTTTTCGCGCGGCAGGAGCGAATACATTTCCCCTTTGGTAGATACGGCGCGCATAAGGTAGGAGAGCCTACCCGTAAGCTTATAGTTCACCACGGCGGCAAACACCTCGCGAGAGGCGTCGTCGGCGAGCGCGCTATACGCCGAGAGAATTTCGCCGTAATGCGCGTTATAGTGCTCGCGGTCGAAGTATTCCTCGCCCGCGACGGGCATATCGGGGACAAGCATACACTCGCACCCGTCAATCTCGAGGAGCATATCGATAACCTCGTCGCGCGACGAGGCAAAGGACAGAAGAACTACAAAATCCGCGTAGCTCTCGCGTATCTCGGATAGCGTTTTCACGCGGTAGCCGCGAAAGCTGTGCCCTCTCACAAAGCCGTCGGAGGCGAAGACGTCGCTGACACCAACGCCGTATTTTTCAAGCCGCAAAAAGAGCTTGTCCGCGCCGTTTCCCATTCCGTAAACGACGATAGGGCGGCTCTCACGCGCCAGAATATCCCACATATCCTCTTTTACGGGATATTCGGGGAGTAAAAGCTCATTATCCGTCATAGGGCACCTCCTTAAAAAACATTATTTTTTACTTGAATTTTCTCCCGACCTGTGATAAAATCTAATAAAAAAGGAGAAAAGCTATGGATTGCTTATTTTGTGCTATTGTAAACGGGGATATCCCCTCTAAAAAGGTATACGAGGACGATAGGTGCTACGCCTTCCTCGACATAAATCCGCAGGCGCCCGTGCACTGCCTCGTAGTGCCGCGCTTGCACGTCGGCTCGCTCGACGAAATCGACGGCGAGAGCGCCGAGGCGGCCTCTCACATCATTAAGACTATACCGAAAATCGCACGCGAGCTCGGCCTCGGTAACGGCTACCGCGTGGTAACGAATATCGGTGAGGACGGTCGGCAGTCGGTGAAGCATCTTCACTTCCATATCCTCGGCGGCGAGTGCCTCTCGGAGAATATGGCGTAAGACATTTAATAGTCAAAAAGGCAGTGCGCTCGCACTGCCTTTTTGGATTAAACTTTCTCCTTAACCTTAGCTGCCTTACCAACTCTGTCACGAAGATAGTAGAGCTTCGCACGGCGAACCTTCGCCTCGCGGAATACTACAATCTTGTCAATGTTGGGGGAATGAAGGGGGAAGGTCTTCTCTACACCGACACCCGAAGCAACGCGTCTAACCGTAAAGGTCTCGGAAATTCCGCCGCCGTGCTTAGCAATAACGGTGCCCTCGAAAAGCTGAATTCTCTGCTTCTCACCCTCGGTGATACGAATGTAAACCTTTACACCGTCACCAATGCCAAACTGAGGAATATCAGTTTTAAGCTGCTCATTAACAAAAGCCTGGATCTTTTCCATTTTGGCCCTCCTATAACTACGAACATTCGTGCAGAGCATGCAGAGGACTGTTCTGATGATATACCGATGTATGCAAATAGGCATACGCACAGTTGTAGCCATTATAGCACAAAGAAAGAAAAAAATCAATACGTTTTTCAAAAAAAATTAAATTTGTCAAAAACGCTTAAGTATTACCTAAATTTTAATTAAAAAATAGTGTATAAAAATATTGTATTCGGCGGCGAAATGTGTTAAAATATAAAATGAATAATTATACGGAAAGGGGGATTTCTCCTTGAGTGAAGATATAAAAAGAGACTCCGAGGAGCTCGGGGCAGTCGCCGCAGAGGCGGAAAGCGATATAATAAATACCACTATTCCCGACGAGTGCGAGCCGCTCCAGGTAACGCTCTTCGACACCGATGAGGCTCTGTCCGAGAATAATGTGAGCGACGAGGTTGAGCCCGAGGAGCCCGAGGCCACAGCCCCCGATATGCCCTCCCCCGTTCATAGCGAGCCCGTGCGGGAGAGGCCCGAGGAGCGTCGCCGCTTCCTTGATTGCGCCTTCGATTTTCTCGAGCTATTTATTTTTACCCTCGTTGCGGTTCTCGTTGTGACGACGCTATTTATACGTCATTCCACCGTTGTCGGCGGCTCTATGGAGAATACGCTCCACGACGGAGAGACGCTTCTTATAAGCAATCTCTTTTATACCCCCGAGCGCGGAGATATTATCGTCGTTTCCGATTACTCCACCTCGCTTAAGAAGCCCATTATCAAGCGCGTTATCGCCGTCGGCGGCGACACCGTACGTATCAGCGCGAGCACAATTTTCGTAAACGGCGAGGCGCTTCTCGAGGACCGATACGTCTATACCGACGTGAAAAATTACAAATACAGCACCTTCCCCGAAAGTGCTCTTATCAATAACGAGAAAATCAAAATTAACTACAAGGCGGGAGAGTATTACGAATTTACCGTTCCCGAGGGCGAGCTCTTCATTATGGGCGACCACCGAAACGACTCTGTGGACTCGCGCTCGATAGGCACCGTAAGAGTAGATGCGGTGCTCGGTCGGGTGATTTTGCGTATCCTTCCCTTCGCCAGGTTCGGCCTTGTGGACTAACGGAGTGAATAATGGCTACTAATCCAATACAGTGGTTCCCCGGGCATATGGCGAAGACCAAGAGGGTCATGCGCGAGTGCCTGCCCCAGGTGGACCTCGTGCTCGAGCTTCTCGATGCGAGAATTCCCTACAGCTCTAAGAACCCCGAGATTGATACCCTGCTCGGTGAAAAGCCGAGAATTACCGTGCTGACTAAGGCATCGCTCGCAAACCCCGAGCTTTCGCGTGCCTGGGTCGACTTTTATGCCAAAAAAGGAATAAGAACCGTCCTCATCGACTGCGTTGACGGGTACGGTATAGACACGCTCGAGGCGCGGGTGCGCGAGGTTATGTCGGACAAGCTCGAGAGATACCGCGACAAGGGTATGTCGGGCAGAAAGCTTAAGTCCATGATAGTCGGAATACCGAACGTCGGAAAGTCCTCGCTTATAAACCGCCTCGCGGGCGGCAAGCGGGCTAAGGTTGAGAACCGCCCGGGCGTTACCCTTGCAAAGCAGTGGGTGCCGACCTCGATAGGCCTTGACCTGCTCGATATGCCGGGCGTGCTCTGGCCGAAGTTCGAGGATGCGACGGTCGGTGAAAATCTCGCCCTTACAGGCGCTATACGCGACGGCGTAATCGACACCGAAGAGCTCGCTATGACCCTCTGCGTTCGCCTTATGAGCGTAGCGAGAAGCGAATTCCTCACGCGCTATAAGCTTACCGAGGAGGACACAGTCGGCCTCGACGGCTACGACCTATTTGAGCTCGTCGGCAGACGGCGCGGTCTTTTGGCCTCGGGCGGCGAAATAAATCACAAGCGCACGGCGGAGATGCTTCTCGAGGAGCTCCGCTCGGGAAAAATCGGAAGAATTACTCTTGAAAAACCAAAATTTTAAGGCGGTGTATTATGCCTAATTTAGAATACGAGGAACGCCTCTACGCCGAGGGCTACACGGCGGTATGCGGCACCGACGAGGCAGGCAGAGGCCCGCTGTGCGGCCCCGTGGTTGCGGCGGCGGTTATACTCCCGAGGGGCTGCGAGATAGAGGGCCTTAACGACTCGAAGAAGCTCTCGGAGAAAAAGCGCGAGGCACTCTTCTCGGTTATTACCGAGCGTGCCGTAGCCTATGCGATAGCCTCGGCGAGCCCCGCCGAGATTGACGAGATGAATATTCTCAACGCATCGATGCTCGCTATGCGGCGCGCGGTTGAGGCACTCGCGGTAAGGGCCGACTTTGTTCTCATCGACGGCAACTGCTCGCGTGGGTTCGATATTCCCACGGCGACGCTCGTCGGCGGAGATGCAAAGAGCTCCTCGATTGCCGCGGCATCAATTCTCGCGAAGGTTACGCGTGACCGAATTTGCATAGAGGACGATGCCAAATATCCCGAATACAACATAAAGAAGCATAAGGGCTACCCCACCCGCGAGCATATGGATGCGGTGAGAAAATACGGCCCCTCCGAGATACACAGGAGAAGCTTCTTGAAATTCCTCGGTAACGATGGAAATACTTAAGGTAAAGACCGAGCGAAGACGGCTCGGCGACCTCGGCGAGCGGGCCGCCGCGAGATACCTCTTTTTCCGCGGCTACCGCATACTCTGCCGCAGCTATGTCGCAAACGGCAAGGAGATAGATATTATTGCGAGAGGTCACGGCTATACCGTCTTCTGTGAGGTAAAGACGCGCACTCTCGGCACCGAATCCGCCTTTCTGCCCCGCCCCGCCTCGGCAGTGACGGCAAGAAAGCAGCAAGGAATTATCTCGGCGGCGAGGGTATACGCCTCGGAGCTCGGTACGCGAGGCTCGCGTATGCGCTTTGACTGTATCGAGGTATTCGTCGACGGCTCGGGAAAAAGACCGAGGGTCAAGAAAATCAATCATTTAAAGAGCGCCTTCAGTTATGATACGGCGTACGGAAGAAAATAAATAAAATCTTTGAGGAAAAGCCATGAAATTCATCAGCACAAGAACAAAGGATTTTGCGGGGGTAAGCTCCGCTTATGCAATAAAGACGGGACTTTGCTCGGACGGCGGCCTTTTTATGCCCGAGGAAATCCCCTCGCTCACCGAGAGCGAGCTTGTCGAGCTTTTGGCCGAGAGCTACGAGGTGCGGGCGGCGAGAATACTCTCGAAGTTCCTCACCGACTATACTCACGACGAGTTGCTCGAGTGTGCGCGCGGCGCTTACTCTGCCGAGAAATTCGGCGAGCACCCCGCACCCGTAAGCACTCTCGGCGACGGTATGTATATGCTTGAGCTCTGGCACGGGCCGACCTCGGCGTTCAAGGATATGGCACTGCAGATTATGCCCCGTCTGTTCTCTCTTGCTCTCGGAAAATGCGGCGAGGAGCGCACGGCGCTTATACTCGTTGCTACCTCGGGAGACACCGGTAAGGCGGCGCTCGAGGGCTATCGCGACGTGCCCGGCGTAAAGATAAAGGTCTTCTACCCCACGGGCGGTGTCAGCCGCGTGCAGAAGCTCCAGATGCAGACCCAGGAGGGCTCTAATCTCTCGGTCGAGGCGATAGTCGGAAACTTCGACGATGCTCAAAGCGGTGTCAAGAGAATATTCTCTGACGAGAAAATGGCAGAGGAGCTTAACGCGGGCGGTGTATTCCTCTCGAGTGCGAACTCGATTAACTGGGGTCGTCTCGTTCCGCAGATAGTTTATTACGTATCGGCATACTGCGACCTGGTATCCCAAGGCGAAATTGCCCTCGGCGAAAAAATCGACGTGTGCGTTCCCACGGGTAACTTCGGCAACATCTTCGCCGCGTATATCGCGAAGCTTATGGGCCTTCCCATAGAAACTCTCGTCTGCGCCTCGAATAAGAACAACGTTCTTACCGATTTTCTCGAGTGTGGAAAATACGACAGAAACCGCGAGTTCTATACCACGATGTCGCCCTCTATGGATATTCTCATCTCCTCAAACCTCGAGCGCCTTCTCTACACCGTGCTCGGCACCGAGAAGACCGCGCGCTATATGAGAGAGCTTTCGGAGTCGGGCGCCTATACGCTCGACGGCGAGGATTTTGCGAAAATTCGCGAGAGCTTCGTCGGCCTCTATACCGACGAGGAAGAGACGAGAGAAACAATAAAGCGTATTTACAACGAAAAAAACTGCCTTATAGATACCCACACCGCCGTTGCCGTATCCGCGGCAGAGCGGTATCGTGATACCTACAAGGCAGAGAGAAAGATACTGACCGTTTCCACGGCATCGGCGTACAAGTTCGCACGCGACGTTTACCGCTCGCTTACCGATACCGACGCGTCGGGTGATATTGAGGCGCTGTCCGAGCTCGAGGCTCTCACCTCGGTTAAAATCCCGACACCGCTTCGCGCCGTGCTTACGAAGCCAAGGCTTCACAATTCCGTAATCGATAAATCCGAGATGGAACGGGTAGTAAAGGAGTTCGCGCTGTCCTGACGGCGATTAAAACTCGCGCGGCTTGAAGGTCGCGCAGACGGTATTTGCCGAGCAATCCGCCTCACAGGGACCAACGCTGGTGCAGCCCGCATAGCACTCATTCTTACCGTTATGGTATGCGCAGTTTCTTACGTCGCACATAACGCCCTTGATGTGCTTTGAGGTGTCGCACTTACATTCGTTCTTTTGCTTGTTGTTTTCCATTTTGCTTCTCTTTTCTGCAGACACGTTTGCCTGCAGGAGTATTTTGCCGCAATAAAGCGGCTTTTATACCGTAGAAATCGGAGAAAATTTATGGCAGTTTTCGTTATTTCCGACCTGCACCTCTCCACGCTCTCCTCGACCGACAAGTCTATGGAGGTGTTCGGCAGGCGTTGGGACGGCTATATGACACGGCTTAAAAACAACTGGGAGCACCTTGTCGGCGAAAATGACACGGTGATTATTCCCGGCGATATTTCCTGGGCGCTCTCGCTCGGTGAGGCTAAATCCGACCTGACCTTTATAGATTCCCTTCCCGGTAAGAAAATCCTCGGCAAGGGCAACCACGACTTCTGGTGGTCGACCATGAAAAAGCACAAGGCCTTCTTCGCCGAGTGCGGTATAAAGACGATTTCCTTTCTCTTTAACAACGCGCACCGGGTCGAGGATTTCGTAATTGCGGGTACGCGCGGCTGGTTCGTCGACGAGGGCGCGAGCGGCGTTCCCGACGAGGTCGATTTTGAAAAGGTGGCACGGCGCGAGTGCATGCGCCTCGAGATAAGCCTTAAAGAGGCGCGCGAGCTTTCCCTCGAGAGCGGGTGCGAGATAATATGCTTTATGCACTTCCCTCCCGTGTGGAACGGCAGCGTGGTTACGCCTCTTATAGATTTGCTTACCGAATACGGGGTAAAGCGTGTCTATTACGGACACATTCACGGTAACTACACCGTGCCTCGCAGCTTTACCCACGAGGGTATCGAAATGTCACTCGTTTCGGCCGATTACCTCGACTTTACACCGAGGTTTATCGAAAAAAGGCGTTAATTTACCGAAACGCTTGACAAATATATTTTTTTATTGTAAAATAGTATGGTTAAAAATTAAAATTATATATTTCCGGAGGAAAAAATGAGCCTTATTAAAAAGGAACTTACCGAAAAATCCGGCTTTAGCCTTGAGTTCTCCGTCAGCGCGGAGGCTTATGCCAAGGCCGAGCTCGAAGCCTACAAGAAGAATGTTAAGTCTATCAACATTCCCGGCTTCAGAAAAGGAAAGGCACCCCTGCACATAATCAAGACCTATTATGGCAAGGATGTTTTCTTTGAGGACGCTATCAACGCCTGCATTCCCGATGCCTTCGAGGCAGCCGTTAAGGAAGCAGAGCTTACCATAGTCGGCACTCCCAAATTCGACCTCGTTTCGAACGACGGCGATATCGTACTTAAGGCAGAGGGCTTTGTAAAGCCCGAGGTTTCCATCGAGGGCTACCGCGGTCTTAACGTCAAGAAGAAGGCTGTTAAGGTTACCGCAAAGGAGGTCGACGAGGAAATCGAGAGAGTTCGCGACAGAAATGCCAGATTCGTTACCGAGTACGAGAATGCGGTCGCTATCGGCGATACCGTAAGCATCGACTTCGAGGGCTTCATCGACGGTGAGGCGTTCGAGGGCGGCAAGGGTCAGGACCACGAGCTTAAGCTCGGCTCCGGCAGCTTCATCCCCGGCTTCGAGGACCAGGTTGCGGGCCACAAGCTCGGCGAGGACTTCGACGTTAACGTTACCTTCCCCGAGGACTATCACGCAGAGGCTCTCAAGGGCAAGGCTGCTACCTTCAAGGTATCCCTTAAGTCGCTTAAGCAGCTCCCCGAGCTCGACGACGAGTTCGTTAAGGACGTTTCCGAATTCGATACCCTTGATGAATATAAGAAGGACGTTAAGGCAAAAATTAGCAAGAGAAAGGACGCCGAGGCTGAGACCGAGTTTGAGAACGCTCTTGCAGAGGCTCTTATGGAGAAGCTCGTTGCCGAGATTCCCGAGCCTATGTTCGAGGCTGAGACCGAGAACTTCCTTCGCGACTACGACACCCAGCTCCGTCAGAGCGGTCTTGACCTCAAGACCTATATGAAGTATACCGGCATGACCCTTGACTCTATCCGCGAGCAGCTTCGCCCCCGCGCTGAGAAGCAGGTTAAGGTAAGACTCGCTCTTGAGAAGATTGCCGCACTCGAGGCTCTTTCGGCTACCGAGGACGAAATCAATCAGGAATACGAGAGAATTGCTACGGCATACAATGTAAAGCTTGACGAGGTTAAGGCTATGATTGCCGCTGAGGACCTCTCGGCTGACATCGTCGTCGGCAAGGCTATGACGCTCGTTAAGGAGAGCGTACAGAAGTCTCAGAAGTCCAAGGAGAACTAATTTGACTATATCAGCCGATGTCAGATAACCGATATCGGCTGATTTTTTACCCCGCTCTATTATCAGAATTAACAGGAGGTTTATTTATGGCACTCGTTCCACACGTAATCGAGCAGACACCTAACGGAGAGAGAGCATACGACATTTATTCAAGGCTTCTCTCGGACAGAATTATCATTCTTGCAGACGAGGTCAACGACGTAACCGCCTCGCTCGTGGTTGCTCAGATGCTCTTCCTCGAGGCGCAGGACCCCGATAAGGATATTTACTTCTACATCAATTCCCCCGGCGGAAGCGTGTCGGCAGGTCTCGCAATCTACGACACGATGAACTATATCAAGTGCGACGTATCGACAATCTGTATAGGTATGGCGGCATCTATGGGTGCCTTCCTTCTCTCGGGCGGTGCGAAGGGCAAGAGATATGCTCTCCCCAACGCCGAGATAATGATACACCAGCCCCTCGGCGGCACTCGCGGCCAGGCGAGCGATATTAAAATTCACGCCGACCATATTCTCGCTACCCGCGCGAAGCTTAACTCGCTCCTCGCAGAGCATACGGGAAAGCCCATTGAGCAAATCGAGCGCGACACCGAGAGAGACAATTTCCTCTCTGCTGACGAGGCCGTAGCTTACGGACTGATTGATAAAGTAATCACCAAAAAAGGAATTTAATCTATGGCAGAAAACACAAGCGACAACCGCCGCCGTTGCTCCTTCTGCGGCAGAAGCGAGCAGGAGGTCGCCGTTCTTTTCCCCTCTAACAATGGGCAAAGCTATATCTGTGACGGCTGTGTAAGCGTATGCGCGGATTTCATAGACGAGCATTTCGCGCCTCTTGTCGAAAAGGACGAGGCCCCTGCCGACATATTCGACCTCACCCTTGAGACCCTTCCCCGTCCCCGCGACATCAAGGCTATGCTCGACGAGCACGTCATCGGTCAGGACAAGGCGAAGCTCGCGCTCTCGGTTGCGGTTTACAACCACTATAAGCGCGTTCTAACGATTGAGGAGAAGAAAAAGGCTCTCCGTCGCGGCAAGGTAGAGGACACTCCCGAGGGAGACGTCGAGATACAGAAGTCGAACGTGCTTCTTCTCGGCCCGACGGGTGTCGGAAAGACCTACATCGCGAGCACGCTCGCCAAGACCTTTAAGGTTCCCTTCGCTATTGCCGATGCCACAACTCTTACCGAGGCGGGCTACGTCGGCGAGGACGTTGAGAACATACTGCTCCGTCTTATTCAGGCGGCAGACGGCGACGTTAAGCGCGCCGAGTACGGCATTATTTACATTGACGAGATTGACAAAATCTCGCGCAAGGGCGAGAACCGCTCCATAACCCGAGACGTATCGGGTGAGGGTGTTCAGCAGGCGCTGCTTAAAATACTCGAGGGCACGGTATCAAACGTTCCCCCGCAGGGCGGCAGAAAGCACCCGAACCAGGAGTTTATCCAGATAAACACGAGAAATATTCTCTTTATCTGCGGCGGTGCCTTCGACGGAATTGAGAAAATCATCGAGGCAAGACAGGGCTCCCAGCAGATAGGCTTCGGCACCGAGAAGCTCTCTAAAAGAGAAAAGGTCGAAAAGGGCGTGTATAAGGACGTTTTGGCGCACGACGTCGTCAAGTACGGAATTATACCCGAGCTCGTCGGCCGTCTGCCCGTCATCGTTGCTCTTGACAATCTTGACGAGGGCGCGCTCGTGCGAATTCTCTCCGAGCCGAAAAACGCTATATGCAAGCAGTATAAAAAGCTCTTCGAGCTCGACGGCATCGAGCTCGAGTTCGACGACGGCGCATATCGCGCTATCGCGCATCTCGCAATAGAGCGTAACACAGGTGCGCGTGGCCTTCGCTCGATAGTCGAGGAGCTTATGCAGAAGCCGATGTTCGAGCTCCCCTCTGACAAGAGCGCGAGAAGGGTTACCGTGACCGAGGGCTTCGTTCTCGGTAAGGAGCCTCTCAAAATTGAAAGAGAGCTTTTAAATTCAGCAGGCATCGCAAAAATCAAATAACGACAAGAACGCCGAGCGAAAAGTTACTCGGCGTTCTTTTTTTATACTATTATGTCCTTTTTTATATTGACTTTTTTATCTCGCTGTTATACAATGAAATAAAACGGTAACGCAGGGAGGCTCCCATGGCAGAGATAAGAAACCATAACGGCAGACCCGCAATTTACATTGACGGTAAATTCTACCCGCCACAGATGGCGACGATTAGAAATTTACACGAGGACACCCTCTATTTCGACAGTGACTACCACCGCGCTCTCGGCGAGGCGGGAGTAAAAATATATTTTTTGATTTGCGATACGCCGTGGATTAAGCCTAATGCAATCGAGCTTTTTAAAAAAGAGGCGGAGGCGCTTCTCGCCGCCGTTCCCGATGCGTACATAGTCGCAAGAATAGGTCTTCATCCGAGCAACGAATGGATAGAGGCGCACCCCGAGGAGTGCCTTACCTTCAGTGACGGCTCATCTCCCGAAACGAGGCTCGTCACCGAGTCCTATTCTACCACTATGCCTCACTGCTATTCTCTCGCCTCGAGCGTATGGCGCCGTGATGCGGGCGAGGCTCTCCGAAAGACCTGGGAGAAGCTGATGGCGCTCCCCTATGCGGACAGAATTATAGGCTGCTTCCCCTGTGCCGGTGGCACGAGCGAGTGGTATTACCCCCGCTGGCCGTATGATACCGAGAAGAAAATAGCGGGTGACTATTCCCTTGCCTTCCGTCGCAATTTCACCGAATACCTTACCGAGAAATACGGCACTGACGAGGCGCTCCGACGCGCCTGGGGCAATCCCGAGGCAACGCTCGAAAATCCCCCGATACCCTCGTGGGACAAGCATTATTTCATACGCGGGATTGATGCGGACTGCGCCGCACCTGCAAAGCGCCTTCTCGCAGACGATGCCTGGCGGGCGGAGGCGGTTCCCATGTCGCCAAACGGCTCTGCCGCGGCGATAGGCTCTATCGTTAACCTCAACGAGCACGCGGATATATACGATTTCTACCGTGCGTGGCACTACGGAACGGCAAAATCGGTTATCCATTTTGCAAAAATAATTAAGGATATGACCCCCGACAGGCTCGTCGGCGCCTTCTACGGCTCTCTCGGCTGTATCTCATACGTAAACGGCGGCTCGTCGGGCGGAACACGAATGATTTTCGACTCGGGGCTCGTCGATTTCCTCGCCGCCCCCGGGGTATACGAGAACCGCGCTCCCGGCGGCTTTGTCGGGCAGAGAGAGGTTACCGACTCCTTTGCTCTGCATAATATGATATACATAGTCGAGGACGATGCGAGAACGCACAGAGAAAACGAGTATATGCGTAACCGCTACGGAATGTTCGATCTCACCGACAGCATAAACGTTATGAAGCGCGAGTTCGGCAGAAATCTCGCCGAGGACACGCAGTCCTGGTGGTTCGACCAGCTTATCGGCGGTAACAGATATAAGCAGGAGGAGCTCTACGGGCTTATCCGCCGTCAGCAGGAAATCGCACGCGAGGCCTACTCTCTCGACAGGACGAAGAACAGCGAAATTGCTCTGATAGTAGACGAGGAGAGCCTTCAGGTAACCTCGCAGCAGTCTACCGAGGATATGCTCGAGCTCTTCCGCAATTACGAGATTTCAAAAATCGGTGCTCCCGTCGACATATACTATCACAACGATATGTCCGACCCGCGTATGCCCGACTATAAGCTCTATATCTTTGCTAACACGCTTATTCTTTCCGACAGCGAGCGCGAGGTAATAAAGGCGAAGCTTCGCAAAAACCGAGCGACCGCCATTTGGGTTTACGCCTCGGGTCTTATAAATCCCGACAGAAGGCCCCTGCTCGACAAGAGCAACGTCGAGCAGCTTGTCGGTATGAGCATAGAGCTTGACGAAAAACTCGTACCCCCGAGGTACAGAGCAACCGATGAGGGAGTTAAGCTCGGACTTGAATACCGAAAAATCTACGGTGTTTTCGATAAGGCAAGAGCCTACTGCCACAACGTCGGAACGCCGAGGGAGAGCTATATGTATCCCGCCTTCTATCCCACGGGAGAGAGGACACTTGCAAGCCTGGCGGTAAACGGCAAGCCCGCCGTGGCTATAAGCAATACCGACGGATATACCTCTGTATTCCACGCATCGAAGGTTTTGAGTGCGGAATTTGTAAGGGCTATAGCAAGGACGGCCGGAGTACACGTCTATTCCGACGAGGAGGACACGCTCTTCGTTAGCAAAAGCTATATTACGGTTCACGCGGCACGCGGCGGCAAAAAGCGCCTTTATTTCCCCGATAGCTGCACTCTGACCGAGGTGTACGAAAGCAAGGTATATCTTAAAGACGGTAAATGCGCCGAATTTGATATGTATATCGGCGAAACAAAAACCTTCAGAATAGAATAAAGAAACGTCCGTTCCTTGCGAACGGACGTTTCTTTATTTACAGCTCTTGCGGTATGCAAGCGGGCTGGTATCGGTATACTGCTTAAATATTTTGTGAAAATAGTTGGTGTTGCAAAAGCCGATTACGTCGGCAATCTCGGCCATAGGCATATCTCCCTCGGAGAGCAGCCGCATAGCGTAGTTTATCCTGAGGCCGTTTATGTAATCAATCGGCGTGCGGCCTATCGAGTCACGGAACATCTTCGTAAAGTAGTCGGGCGAGACGTTTATCATATCAGCAAGGCGCTCGACGTATATCTTCTCGCTGAAGTGCTCGGCGATATAGGCAACGACGGGGCGCAGACGGAGCACGTTGTGATAAACCATTTTATCGGGCTGATTTCGCTCCGAGCAGTAGTAGCGTAAGAGCGCCGTCATCATATGGTATATATTCGCGCATATCGGCAGGCGGTAGCAGACGTCCTTCGTCATATACTCGTCGACCGTATCCTGCATATAGCGAAGGAGCGTTGGATGCACCGAATGGCCGACACCGAAAACGGTAATCTTGTTCCTCGACTGAACGTCGAACATATAGAACACCTCGGCATCGAAGTTCTGCATATTATCCTCGATAAGCGAGGCATCGAACACAACGCCGCGCACCGATGCCGCACCGCCAAGTGCCTCGGCCCTAAAGACGCGCCCGCGCGGTACGAAGAGAAAATCCCCACGCTCGGCCTCCGAGAAGTCGGTGCCGATTTGCACGCGCACCCTGCCCGAGGTTACCTCGACGAGCTCCATCGCGTCCTCGTTCGCATGAGTATTTATTATTCTTCCCTCTGCACTCTCGCGGTATACCGAAAAAAGCGCTTGTGCGTCTCTTTCCTTCATCAGTCAACCCTCCGAAAAGTTAATAAAAGGTCGCTACCTCCACCTCGGGCTTCTCGGCCGCGGAAATCTTACTTACCGTAAGCACGGGCCCCTTCGCCCGATAGAGCTTGGAATATTCCTCGTTAAGCCTGCCCTCGAGAATTACCCAGTCGCGCGTTTTAAGCTTCAGCGAGCCCGTTCCCTTAGCAACGACACCGCGATAGGCAATATCGTCGGCGCAGCAGGTCATAATGTGTCTGCCGACGGCGAAGTGGCCGCCGGGCAGGCTCGGGTCGAGAGCCACTATTCCCTTAAATCTTACACACTTGCCGCGATATTTGTCGAACTCCTCGGTCATATCGCGGTAAAAGAGTGCAAAGTCCTCGTCACGAATATCAATGACGGGAGCGTTAATATCAAAGGGGAGCGGGTCCTCTATGTTATCGAATTCAATCTCGCCCCGCATATCCTCGTAGGCTATGCTCGCACGGCGGGATACACCGCGAACGAGCTTGTGAAGCGGCATCTTATCGGTGCCGTCGGCAACGCGGTTAAACACCACCATTTCACAGCCCGTAAGCTTGTCCACCATAAGCTGGCGCATATTCGCGTTGTAGTTGAGCGCCGTCGTGGCATCGACAATCATAATCTCCTGGTAGACGAGCCAGCCGTCGGGGAGCGCGGAATAGAAGCTGTCGAGCGACCACATACCGTTATATTCAACCATAACGATTTCGGCGCCCGCGCGCTTAACCATAGCCGAGAGCCTGTCGGGAGTAATCGCCTGCTCCTCGTCAAACGCGGCAAAGGATATATTGTCCGAAAGCTCGGAGGGGTCAAGCTCCTCCTCACCCTCCTCACAGCAGATGACGAGGATTTTGCGCTTGCCGTCGTTGAAGCCCGGGTCGCGCAGCGTTTCGGCTATAAACTTAGTCTTACCTGCCTCAAGAAAGCCGGTAAACAAATAAATCGGTATTTCCATTATTCAAAATCGGCTTATACGCCGAAAAGCTCCTTGATTTTTTCCTTGTCTATTCCGGAGCCGATTACGCAGAGCCTGCCCATAACGGCGGCGCCGCCGATTCTGATGTCGGCCTCGCCCGGAACGTAGTCGAAGTGAAGCCAGCCGCCCTCGGCGCACTCCACAATGCCCTTAGCGCGGAGAACCGTGCCGAGGCTACCGTCCTCGGAGAGAGTATCGAGTATCGCCCCGAGCTCGTCGCGGCCGAATTTCTTAACCGTCTCGGTGCCGAAGCTCGTAAAGACGTCATCGGCGTGGTGGTGATGATGTCCGTGGTGCCCGCCGCAGCCGCAGTGGCACTCCTCGCCGTCCTCGTGGTGATGCTCGTGATTATGCTCGTGGCAGTGACACTCCTCACCGTCCTCGTGGTGGTGCTCGTGATTATGCTCGTGGCAGTGACACTCCTCACCGTCCTCGTGGTGGTGCTCGTGATGATGCTCGTGACAGTGGCACTCCTCGCCGTCCTCGTGATGGTGCTCGTGATGATGCTCGTGGCAGTGACACTCCTCGCCATCCTCGTGATGATGCTCGTGGCAGTGGCACTCCTCACCGTCCTCGTGATGGTGATGGTGGTGACGGTGCTCGTGCTCGAGCCGCTCGAGCTCCTCTGCCAGCGTTTCCTTGTTCTCGATTGCCGAAAGGATATCCTTACCGTCTAACTGCTCGAGGGGCGTGGTGATAATAACCGCATCGGGATTGAGGCTACGTACGAGTGCTATGCTCTCGTTTATTCTCGCCTCGGTGGCGGTATCGGCGTGGGAGAATAAAATCGCACGCGCGGTAGCAATCTGGTCGTTATAGAACTCGCCAAAGTTCTTCATATACATTTTGCACTTCTTGACGTCGGCAACGGCGGCGGTGCAGTTAATAACGGCTCCCTCCTCTGCCGCGGCAACAACGGCGCGAAGAACGTCGGAGAGCTTACCCACTCCCGAGGGCTCGATAACCACTCTGTCGGGATTGTATTCGGCAATAACCTTCTTAAGCGCGGCGGTAAAGTCGCCGACAAGCGAGCAGCATATGCAGCCCGAGTTCATCTCGGTAATCTCAATGCCCGCATCCTCAAGAAAGCCGCCGTCAACGCCAATCTCACCAAATTCGTTCTCAATAAGCACTACCCGCTCACCCGCGTAGGCTTCCTTTATGAGTTTCTTTATAAGCGTGGTTTTACCCGCGCCGAGAAAGCCCGAAAAAATATCTATTTTCGTCATTTTCAAACTGCGCCAAGTGGCGCTCTCCTTATTTTTTACATTAATATTATAGTATTTCGGAATAGAAAAGTCAAGGCCCTATTGCTCGGTAATTTTTCTCAGGACATTTCCGGGAAGCCCCACTGCCTTAGCACCTCGTAGGTCACAACGGCCACAGAGTTCGAAAGGTTTAGGCACCTGACACCGTCTATCATAGGTATTCGAAGGGCACGCGAGGAATTCTCTCTTACAAGCTCACAGGGCAAACCGACCGACTCCCTGCCGAAGACAAGGAACACCCCCTCGGGATACTCGACCGAGTGATAAGAGCGCTCGGCGTGCGCCGAGAAAAAATACATTTGTCTCTCGCCGTGAAGTGACAAAAAGTCGTCAAGGCTCTCGTAATAGGTCACGTCGAGCTTGTCCCAATAATCAAGCCCCGCGCGCTTCAGCGTTCTGTCGGAAATCTCAAAGCCTATCGGCTTTATTATATGGAGCGCGGCGCCCGTGACGGCGCAGGTGCGCGATATGTTTCCGGTATTTTGCGGTATTTCCGGACACAAAAGAACAATATTCAGCTTTTTCACTATGTCACCTCGGTACAATATGTGATAATTTTAGCACATTTTTCCTTTTTTTACAATACTAAGTGTAAAATATTTAAAATTTTACATTTTACTATTTATTTTCGCATCGGTTTGTGGTAGAATTATAATAGAAAAATATTATCTTGCGAAAGGACACTCGATATGGGATTGTTCAGTAAGCTATTTAAAACATACAGCGAAAAGCAGATTGCGAGGATTACCCCTACCGTAGACAGAATAGAGGCTCTCGCAGAGGAGTTCGAGGCGAAGTCCGACAAGGAGCTTCGCGAATACACCGATATACTTAAATCCCGCCTTGCAGACGGAGAGAGCCTCGACGATATTCTCCCCGAGGCCTTTGCGCTCGTGCGCGAGGCGGATACCCGCGTTCTCGGTAAGCGCCCCTATCGCGTTCAGCTTATGGGCGGTATTCTCCTTCACCAGGGCAGAATTGCCGAGATGAAGACCGGTGAGGGTAAAACGCTCGTCGCTACCCTGCCCGCCTATCTTAACGCGCTCGCGGGAGAGGGCGTGCATATCGTCACCGTCAACGGCTATCTTGCAAAGCGTGACAGCGAGGAGATGGGCAGAGTTTATTCCTTCCTCGGTCTCTCAACGGGTCTTATAATACACGGACAGACGGGCGAAGAGAAGCGCGCCGCGTACGCCGCGGATATTACCTACGGAACGAACAGTGAGTTCGGCTTCGACTACCTTCGCGACAATATGTCGGTGCAAAAGAGCGAGCTCGTTCAGCGCGGCCACGCCTTCGCAATCGTGGACGAGGTGGACTCCATTCTCATCGACGAGGCGAGAACTCCGCTTATAATTTCGGGCAGAGCCTCGGAATCGACCGACCTCTACAAGAAGGCGAACGAGCTCGTGCGCCGTATGAAGAGGCTCGTGCTCGCCGAGACCGATGCAAAGGAGGACCTCGACACCTATAGTGAGGACTTCGTCGTAGACGAGAAGGCGCGCACCGCCGTTCTCACCAAAAACGGTATTGATAAAACCGAGAAGTTCTTCGGCATTGAGAACCTCTCCGACCCCGAGAACTCCGAGATATATCACCACGTGAACACCGCTATACGCGCACACGGAACAATGCGGCGCGACATCGACTACATCGTCCGTGACGGCAACGTTCTCATCGTCGACCACTTCACCGGCCGAGTTATGCCCGGCAGGCGCTACAGCGAGGGCCTTCACCAGGCTATCGAGGCCAAGGAGGGGGTAGACATCAAGCGCGAGACGGTAACCGTCGCGACAATTACCTACCAGAACTTCTTCCGTATGTACAAGAAGCTCTCGGGTATGACGGGTACGGCCCTGACCGAGGAGGACGAGTTCAAGGAAATCTATGCGCTCGACGTCGTTGAGGTTCCTACGAACAAGCCGATGATAAGGGTTGACCACCTCGACGCCGTATTCGTAAAGGAGGAGGTAAAATACCGCGCTATTATAGAGCAGATTAAGGAGTGCCACGAGAAGGGACAGCCCGTTCTCGTCGGTACCGTCTCGATTGAGAAGTCCGAGGAGCTCTCGGCAAGGCTCTCGAGAGTCGGTATAAAGCACACCGTCCTCAACGCTAAGTATCACGAGCGCGAGGCCGAGATAGTCGCTCAGGCGGGCAAGCTCGGCGCCGTCACCATATCGACGAATATGGCGGGACGAGGCACCGATATTATGCTCGGCGGTAACCCCGAGTTTCTTGCAAGGCGCGAGCTTATGCGCCTCGATTACACCGAGGAGGAAATCCAGGCGGCGCAGGACACCACTCCTACCTCCGACGAGAAAATTCTCGCCGTGCGCGAGGTATTCCGCACTCTTACCGAGAAATACAAGGAGGAGCTCCGCGAGGAGGCGGACAAGGTTCGCGAGGCGGGCGGCCTCTTTATACTCGGCACCGAGCGCCACGAGTCGCGCCGTATAGATAACCAGCTCCGCGGTCGAAGCGGAAGACAGGGAGACCCCGGAGAATCCCGCTTCTTTATCTCCTTTGAGGACGACCTGCTCCGTCTTTTCGCGCGCGACAGGCTTGATATGATTACAAAGAGCCGCGCATTCAGCGGCGACGATATAAGAATGGACTCGAGGCTCGTTTCGAGCGTTATCGAGAACGCACAGCAGCGTATGGAGGCGGCAAACTTCCAGCGCAGAAAGAACGTTCTTACCTACGACGACGTTATGAACCAGCAAAGAAAGGTCATCTACGCTCAGCGTATGGAAATTCTTCTCGAGGACACGATACAGCCGACTATACGGGATATGATAAGCTCCTCGGTCGAGGCGGCCTGCGAGACCTTCCTCGCCTCGCCCGACCCGCACGAGTGGGAGCTTGAGGAGCTTCGCACCTACTACCGCGGCGTGCTCACCGACAGTCACGACTTCAAATATACCGAGGAGGAGCTCTCGGGCCTTACGAGAGAGGCACTCACCGAGGAGCTGAAGGCGCGCGCGCTCGAGATTTACGAGAGCAAGGACGAAATATTTGCCGCTATTCCCGAGCTTCCCGCAGGCATTATGCGCGAGTATGAAAAGGCTACCCTCTTACGCAACGTTGACAGGCTCTGGATGGACCACCTCGAGGCTATGGAGGACCTTAAGTCCTACGTCGGTCTTAACTCCTACGCTCAGCGCGACCCCGTCGCTATGTACAAGATGCAGGGCGCGGATATGTTCGACGAGATGATACAGGAAATCAGAGCGGAAACCGTCAGAAAGGTTCTCGCGGTTATGCCGAGACCGAGCGTGCGCCTCTCCGAGAGAGTGCGCGTAGCCGAGAAGCTCACCGCGGGCTTCGCGGGTGCTAAGGCGACAGCCCAGACGGCCGAGGCGAGAACGCCCGTAAGGGCGACCAATAGTGTCGGCCCCAACGACCCCTGCCCCTGCGGAAGCGGTAAGAAGTACAAGAAGTGCTGTAACTCCCCCGAGAAGCGCATAGGCGCCAAGGAGAATTAACTATGGGCTTTGGCAGCTTGTTTTTAGGCTATTTTTTGCTTCTTAATATTACCTACTACGGATTTACCGATATAATCGCGGCGCTGATTATGCTTACGGCGCTCTTACGCTTAGCACCCCTTTACCGCCCCTTTAAGCTCGGGGTATACGCTGCCTCCGTCTTTGCGGTATTCGGCGCCTTCGAGCTCGTTGCAAGGAGCATGGAGCTGTTCGGCCTCGGATTTATTGACGGGGTATGGCTCTCCTACGTCGCGGTTATAAGATACGTTATAATATCCGTTCTGACTGCCCTTATCCTACTCGGAATAAAGGAGGCGGCGAGCGAGGTCGGTGCGACGAGGCTCCGCACGCGGGCGCACCGTATGCTTTACTGCACCTTTTTCCTCTATTTGCTTTCTATCGCGGCAGAGGCCCCGACACTCGGCGCTCTCCTGCCCGACAAGGCTCTCGCCGTTCTTATTCTCGTCACGCTTATCGGAACGCTCGTCGTTATTGGATTTAACCTCTCGGTTATATGGGGGGCTAACGCCGAGATATGCATGCCCGAGGACGACAAGCCTATGAGCGAGGATAAAAAATCCCGCTTCGGCTTCGTCAACGAATACAAAAGACGTCAGCGCGAGAAGGACGAGGAGTATGCCAAATACCGCGCCGAGAGGCTGAAGAAAAAGCGACAGAAAAGGGACAAGAAAAAATGAAAAAAAGAGCTATCTTCCCGAAAATCACGCTTGCGCTGATTTTCATCTGTATTCCTAATATCAATATCATCGATTTTCTTCCCGATTTCGTAGCGTATTTCCTTCTTTGGAGCATTATCGGCGAGCTCGACAGAATGCTACCCTATTTTGCGGAGCTTAAAACGGCTCTTAAGAGGCTCGGGCTCGTTACCCTAATAAAGCTGCCCGCAACGCTCGTTATGTTCGCAAATCTCCATACGGGAAGAGATATTATACCGCTGTTTACGCTTATCTTCTCGGTTATCGAGCTTATACTCATTATTCAGGCGGTTAACCTTGCATACTCGGCGCTCTCCTACCTCGGCGAGCGAAGCGGTGCGTCTTCACTCATTATGCCCTTCAAGGTGCTCTTTGGGAGAATGTCAACCGATACGCTGAGGAGCGTAACCTGCGTTTACGCCGTGCTCCGTGCCGCGCTCGCGTTTATCCCCGAGATATGTCTGCTCACCTACTCGAATGATAATCTCGCGCTTTATATGCGAGTGCTATACCCCATACTCGCGACCGCGTGTATTTCTCTTTCCTTCCTTTTCGGCATCGTCTGGGCCTCTATCGCCTCCTGCTACAAGAGAGCGGTTAAGCGCGACGGTGCGGTAAGAGGTGCCGCGGGCTCACTCATATCCGAGGAGCGCCATGCCGAGCTCCACCGCGAAAGAGAGGCCGCGCGGCGTGCCCGCACGCTCCGTCTTCTCGCCGTAGCGTCGATTTTCAGCATCGATATTTTCTTCCGAGATATAAAGAACACCAATATTCTGCCGCACTTTATCTGGTATATTCTTTTAATGTGCGTGCTTTTCCGTGTCGGAAGAGGTTGGAAAATGCGCCTTCTCGGCGCGTCGGCCTTCGCCCTCGCCTCGCTCGCGAATATAGGCGCCGATATACATACCGCCGACTTCTTTAGCGAGTATGAGCTCGCCGACCTCTTAAATAGCGCAGCGGCCGCCGATGCCTACTCATTAATTGAGGCCTTTACAGCCCTCGAGTGCGTGCTTTTCCTTGTCGGGCTTGTGGCTCTTGCAGTATCCTTTATCCCCTTCGCACTCCGTGCGGTCTCGGTACACAGTGACTGCGACACCGAGAGACTGCTCTCGGAGCCCTTCGTGAAGAGGACGAAGCGGACCTCGGTTCTGCTCTTCTCACTTATGGGGATTATCTCGATTTTGAAGTGTCTTGGCGTCATCTTAACGAGAAGCGTAAGGCTGATTTACACAGACCCCGGTGACGTTACTCAGCCTGTTATCGCCGCCTCGCCCACCCCCTGGCTGCCCGCGGTAATATTCGCGCTCTCGGTTATACTAATCATTTTCTCATTTAATTTTACCTCGGATTTGAAAGAGGATATAAATTCCAAAAACTAAACAACAAAGCCGAGCTCCCGCGGGAGCTCGGCTTTGCTATTCTTTTTTACTTCGAAAAGAGCGCGAGTATACGCCTCGCACAGTCCTCGGGGGTGGTATCGTTCTCGACAAATGCCGAGAAGATGCCGTCGAGCGTTTTTATATGCTCCTTATCACGGGCATTCTGCTCCATTCGTGCGGTATAGCGGGGTGTGCCCCTGCCATAGCGCGCCGCAAGGCGCGCCTCAAGCGCGTCGGGGTCACCCGTGATATAGACCGTAAACGGGTCAAGGTCGGTCATTTTCGATACACTGACAGCGCCGACGATGTCGAGAATGAGAAGCGGAGTCTTCCCCTCCCTCTCGGCGCGATAGAGCTCCTCACGCGGAGTTCCGTAAATCTCGCCCGCATATTCCATATGCTCGATAACCTCACCGCGCTCGATGAGGCTAACGAATTCCTCGCGTGTTTTATAAATGTATTCGTCGTCCTTACCGTCGCCGCGAGGTGCGCGCGTTGTGGCGGATCTGAGGAGCGTAAAGCTCGGGTCAATCCGCATAAGCTCCTCGGCCACGGTAGTCTTACCTACCGCCGAGGCACCGACAAGGACGAGTATTCTCGTGGCGCTCATCTCGTAGGAATAAGGCGTTCCTTGCCGCCCATATAAGCGCGGAGAGCCTCGGGGATTCTGACACTGCCGTCAGCCTCAAGGTTGTTCTCAAGGAAGGCGATAAGCATACGGGGCGGTGCTACGACGGTGTTGTTAAGCGTGTGGGCAAGATAGGTCTTGCCGTCAGCGCCCTTAACGCGAATTTTAAGTCTTCTCGCCTGTGCATCACCGAGGTTAGAGCAGGAGCCGACCTCAAAATATTTCTTCTGTCTCGGCGAGTAGGCCTCGACGTCGATGCTCTTAACCTTAAGGTCGGCGAGGTCGCCCGAGCAGCACTCGAGAGTTCTTACGGGAATATCGAGGGTGCGGAAGAGGTCAACGGTGTTCTGCCAGAGCTTATCAAACCACATAGGCGAATCCTCGGGCTTGCAGACGACTATCATCTCCTGCTTCTCGAACTGGTGAATTCTGTATACGCCGCGCTCCTCTATGCCGTGAGCGCCCTTCTCCTTGCGGAAGCAGGGAGAGTACGAGGTAAGAGTATAAGGAAGGCTCGCCTCGGGATTTATCGTATCGATAAACTTACCTATCATCGAGTGCTCGGAGGTACCGATAAGGAAGAGGTCCTCACCCTTAATCTTGTACATCATAGCCTCCATCTCGGCAAAGGACATAACGCCGGTAACAACGCCCGAGCGAATCATATAGGGGGGTATGCAGTAGGTGAAGCCGCGGTCAATCATAAAGTCGCGGGCGTAGGAAATGACCGCCGAGTGAAGGCGGGCGATATCACCCATAAGGTAGTAGAAGCCGTTGCCCGCTACCTTTCTCGCGCTATCAAGGTCGATGCCCGAAAAGCGCTCCATAATATCGGTGTGATAGGGAATCTCAAAGTCGGGGTTCACGGGCTCGCCGTATCTCTTAACCTCGACGTTCTCGCTGTCGTCCTTACCTATCGGAACAGAGGGGTCGATTATGTTGGGAATTACCATCATTATCTCGTTAACGCGTGCCTCAAGCTCGACCTCGCGAGCCTCGCACGCGGCGAGCTCGGCAGCACCCTCGGCAACGAGGCGCTTAGCCTCCTCTGCCTCCTCGAAGCGCTTCTGCCCCATAAGCATACCTATCGACTTCGAAACCTTGTTTCTGTTCGCGCGGAGCTCGTCCGCACGCTTCTTATTTGCACGGAGCTCCTCGTCAAGCGCTATTACCTCGTCAACGAGGGGAAGCTTCTTGTCCTGGAACTTGTTTCTGATGTTCTGCTTCACAATCTCGGGGTTTTCTCTTAAGAATTTAATATCTATCATTTTTCCTCCTGCCGCCATACGCGGTGTGTATTAACAAAATAAAAAAGAGCCTCGTCCCACATATGGGACGGAGGACTCCGCGGTACCACCCAAATTACAGAAAAAATCTGTCAGCTCTGCCGTCTGTAAGGGGACTGCCCCTCGGCTCGTCGCCGAAGCTCGGAAAGCGGAAAGCATATATCCCGAAGCTGCTCGCACCCACCGCCGCCTCTCTAAATCGGAACGCTTATGCATATTCTTTCGTCATCGCTCTTTAATTATACAATACATTTTTAAAAAATGCAATACCCTTTGGCTATTATTTTTCTTTCGGTGCCGTCTTTTCTTTTTGTCATACGCCGCCCGGCCGTCACATATATTCCTACAGAAGAATTTTGTTTTTGCCCGATTTGGGCGGAAAGGCTGGCAGGTATGGCAGACAACTCTATTTACAGCGATATTGCGAAAAGGACGGGCGGCGATATATACGTCGGGGTGGTCGGCCCTGTCAGAACAGGAAAATCCACCTTTATTCACCGTTTTATTGACACCGTGGTCCTCCCCGGAATTGAAAACGAGGACGAGAGGCAGCGTGCCCTCGACGAAATCCCGCAGAGCGCTACGGGGCGTACCATTATGACAACCGAGCCCAAGTTTGTGCCCGACGAGTCGGTGCGCATCTGTGTCGGTGACGGCACGGCTCTCAACGTCAAGCTGATTGACTGTGTCGGATATATGGTAGAGGGGGCCCTCGGCGCCGAGGAGGACGGCTCGGCAAGAATGGTTATGACCCCCTGGAGCGAGGTCGCTATGCCCTTCACCGAGGCGGCAGAGCTCGGCACGAGCAAGGTAATAGGCGAGCACTCGACTATCGGTATGCTCGTCACCACCGACGGCACTATCGGCGAAATTCCAAGGGAGAGCTATATTCCCGCAGAGGAGAGAGTTGCCGAGGAGCTTCGCGAACTCGGCAAGCCCTTCGCAATAGTTCTTAACTCAAAATACCCCGAAAGCGATGCGGCTCATACGCTCGCCGCCGAGCTCGAGGAAAAGTACCGCGTTCCCGTAGCACTTGTATCCTGTCCCGAGCTCGATGCCGACGATATAAGAGAAATTCTCGGGCTCGTGCTCGGGGAGTTCCCACTCCGCTCGCTCTCCTTCTCTCTTCCCACCTGGTGCGAGGCGCTCCCCGAGGAGCACCCCGTAAGAGCGGGACTGTATGAAAAAATCGACGGCTTCGTATCGGGCTGTGAGAAGCTCGGTGACGTTCGCCGCGCCCTTTCCGACTGCCCCGACGTAATTCTTACCTCACTCGATGCGGGCGACGGCACGGGCGAGCTCTCGCTCCCCCTCTCCGACGAGGTCTATTACGAAACGCTCTCTGAGGTAACGGGGCTCGATATTTCCGACGAGAGCACGCTCTTCTCCACTATGAAAAATCTGGCCGAGGTCAAGGACAGATACGAAAAAATCGAGAGTGCGCTTCTCGATGCCGAGGATAAGGGCTACGGTATAGTTATGCCGAAAACTGAGGAGCTCTCGCTCGAGGAGCCGCGAGCGGTTAAGCAGGCGAGCGGCTGGGGTGTCCGTGTTGCGGCGCACGCAAGCTCTATTCATATGATTAAGACGGGAATACGCACCGAGGTCTGCCCCGTGGTGGGCACCGAGGAGCAGGCTGACGAGGTAGTTAAATATCTGACCGAGGAGCTCGGCGACAATCCCGCGGGAATATGGGAGTGCAATATGTTCGGCAAGTCGCTGCGCGACCTCGTTTCCGACGGTATGACGGCGAAGCTCGAGCATATGCCCGAGCCCTCCCGAGAGAAGCTCGGGGAGACA
The DNA here is from genome assembly GCA_017504605.1 of Clostridia bacterium. GTDB lineage: Bacteria > Bacillota > Clostridia > Oscillospirales > CAG-272 > UBA1740. The sequence goes on along the minus strand of JAFVQW010000003.1, from coordinate 3,565 downwards.
CTCGAGAGAATTATCAACGAGGGCTCGAACGGGTTAATCTGTATATTGCTTTAATATTGCCACAATTAAAGAGGCAGAAGCCAACGTGCTTCTGCCTCGTTTTTTATGCCTTTTTAATCAGTTCTACGAATTCTCGCTCGGTCTCGTCAAGTGCTTTGTCGTTAGTGAAGTAGAGGTCGTAGGAGTAGTTCTCCACAAGGTCGTCGGAGACGTTTCCGTAGCTACTCTTCTTCATTCTCGAGCCGCCGCGTACGAGAAGCGTTTTAGCTCTGCCCTCTGTTGCCCGAACGAACTTATCTATCTCCTCGGGCTCTCTGATGTGCATAAACATCACCTCGAGGTCGGACTCCATAAACCTTTCATACTGTCCGCGTGCCCACACGGTCGGAAAATCCGAGTACTCGACGGTCAGCCGCTTAAGGTCGGAGAGGAATTTCCTCGCTCTGTCGTCCTTCTCGCCGTGCCAGCCGCACTGCAAAGCAATCTCCTTGATGGGGTCAATGGTAGAGACGTTCATAACGCGAAAATGCTTTGCGACAAGATCGCAAAGCGTATCCTTACCGACACCGCCGGCACCGTTTATTACAAGCACCTTTTTTTCCATAAGCCACGCACCCTTTAGTTGATTATATCAATTTTAGCATATAGCGCCGCTTTTGTCAAGTCGGTATGGGTTTCGGCAGAGCAATATTTTTCGTCACACTATTGACTTTTATATTTTCTTATGGTAAAATATTTTCAAGACTAAGAGGGGCAGAAGTAGTAGCGACGTCGGGGTCCAGAAAGCTGTCGGGTGATGCGAGACAGTCCGTCCGTGCCGTTATGAATACAGCCCTGAGTGCGTACCGAAGCCGCGAGCGCGGTGTGTAGGCTACGACGGGTGAGCCCGTTACAGCGACGAGAGGTCCGTTTTTCGGACGAAGTAAGGTGGTAACGCGTTTTTTCGACGCCCTTCGGTTTTCCGAGGGGTCTTTTTTTGTTTATTAAATTTTGGAGGAATATATGAAAATTTACGACGAGCTCGTCGCGCGCGGCCTTATCGCGCAGGTAACCGACGAGGAGGAAATCAAGGAGCTTATCAACGAGGGTAAGGCAACCTTCTATATAGGCTTCGACCCTACGGCAGACAGCCTGCACGTAGGTCACTTTATGGCACTTTGCCTCATGAAAAGACTGCAAATGGCGGGAAATAAGCCCATCGTGCTCATCGGCGGCGGCACGGGCTATATCGGTGACCCCTCGGGAAGAACCGATATGCGCTCCATGATGACCCCCGAGACCATTCAGCACAACTGCGACTGCTTCAAGGCTCAGATGGAGAAATTCATCGAGTTCGGTGAGGACAAGGCTATTATGGTTAACAACGCCGATTGGCTTCTCGGACTTAACTACATCGAGCTTCTTCGCGACGTCGGTGCCTGCTTCTCGGTTAACCGTATGCTCACCGCGGAGTGCTACAAGCAGAGAATGGAAAAGGGGCTTTCCTTCCTTGAGTTCAACTATATGATTATGCAGTCCTACGACTTCTATCACCTCTTCAAGGAGTACGGCTGTAATATGCAGTTCGGCGGCGACGACCAGTGGAGCAATATGCTCTACGGCACCGAGCTTATCAGAAAGAAGCTCGGCAAGGATGCTTACGCTATGACTATCAATCTTCTGCTCAATTCCGAGGGCAAGAAGATGGGTAAGACGGCGAGCGGTGCGGTATGGCTCGACCCGAAGAAGACCACTCCCTACGACTTCTACCAGTATTGGCGCAACGTGGGAGACAAGGACGTTCTCAAGTGTATAAGAATGCTCACCTTCCTTCCCCTCCGGGAGATTGACAAGATGGATGCCTGGGAGGGCGCGCAGCTTAACACTGCTAAGGAGATACTCGCGTTTGAGCTGACGAAGCTCATTCACGGCGAGGAGGAAGCAAAGCGTGCAGAGGCTGCCTCCCGTGCACTCTACTCCTCGGGCGATTCCTCGCTTACCCCCGTGGTTGAGGTCCCGCGCGATATGCTCACCGAGGGTGCGATTGACGTTTGCTCTCTTCTCGTGCTCGGAAAGATGGTTCCCTCAAAATCCGAGGGCAGACGCGCTATCGACCAGGGCGGCGTTACCCTCGAGGGCGAGCGCGTTACCGACGTTCGTAAGACCGTCAGCGAGGCAGAGCTTACCGCGGGCGTGCTTATCAAGCGCGGTAAGAAGAGCTTTGCAAAATTTATGTTAAATTAATACTTTTTAACTTGACTTAATCGACTAAAAATGATAGGATATACTTAGAAAACGACACGAAAGGTGGGCACAATGAGCAAGCTCTATAAGAATTTTATTTTTGATATTGTGGCGGCGGTTATAACACTCGCGCTCGCTATTATTATGCTTCCCCCGATAGGGCTCGGGCTCAAGGCGCTTAATATTCTTCTCGCGCTCGGACTTGTCGTCTATATGGTTGTTTACCTTTTCGACAGGCTTCGTAAGACTAAGGGCACGCTCTTCGTGCTTGCGGCGGTGGAGATGACGCTCGTCGGCATTATTGCCGTTTGCCTCGCGCTCCAGCAGTTCCACGTCTTCAACATCTCGGGAATATGCAGCACTATCGGTGTTGTCATCTGGCTTCGCTCGGTGGTGTCTCTTGTCGGAATGTATCTGACGAGCCCCAATGCAAAGACTAAGTATTCCCTTCCCGTTTTCTCGATTTATCTCGCGCTTCTGTCATTCGGTATGTTCCTTTATGCGAGACCGTTTATTAGCGACCTTGTTATAGCTTGGATTTTATCCGTGCTTCTCTTTATGGTTATGCTCGTATTCATAGGTCTTGCGCTTCTTTACGCACCCGCGAGAAAAAAGTAAAAAAATAGCTGTCAGCCCCGGGCACCGACCTCTCGATGCTCGGGGTATACTTTTTGGTAAGAAAAAAATGGCAAGGATTAAAGGATTTCTTAAAAAAGCACTCTATTTTATAGCAAATCCGAGGCTGCTTCTCTGCCTCGGAATCGCGTGGATTATTACAAACGGCTGGTCGTATATCTGCCTTGGAATAGGTATAGCCCTTGATATCCCCTGGCTTTCCGCAGTGGCGGGCGCATATCTCGGTTTTCTTTGGTTTCCCTTCACTCCCGAGAAGATACTGACGGTTCTTATCGCCATATTCCTGCTTCGTCTCTTTTTCCCACGCGACGAGCACACGCTCGGGATACTGCGCCGCCTTTTTCGCCGCGAGCGCGAGGGGGGCAAGAAAAAAAGAGACGAAGGGAGCGAATAATACATAGAGGCAGAAGCGCCACAGGGCAAAAAGTGCCTCCCGCTCTGCCCGCCTCTTTGCGCATCGAAGTTTATGTTTTTTCGGAAAAGGTATTGACAAATACCCCTCGATGTGTTATCATATTATGGCTTTGATTGATATACGCCCCTGTAGCTCAGCTGGTAGAGCACTTGACTTTTAATCAAGGTGTCCGGAGTTCGATTCTCCGCAGGAGCACCAAAAAGACCGTCTCACTCTTGAGGCGGTCTTTTCATATTGTCGAGGGGGGAATAACGTGCAAAATCAAGGTGTCTTCGATTTTGCGCTACGTGG
>JAFVQW010000030.1 GCA_017504605.1 Clostridia bacterium | reverse complement strand
GTGCGGCGGTAGGTGCGGGCACTCTTTCCTTCGTTAAGGCTGTGGGGGCGGGTGAGCCGATTACGGGACTTACCGAGATTGTCAGCGGCGAGATTGCCGAGGATATTGCCACCTACTTCGCGAAGAGCGAGCAGGTTCCGACCCTTCTCTCACTCGGCGTTCTCGTTGACAGGGATTACTCATGTCTTGCCGCGGGCGGCGTTCTCGTTCAGCTTTTGCCCTTTCCCGACGATGCAACGGTCAGCCTGATAGAACGGAACGCGGCCGACCTCTCGAACATTTCCCGCTATTTCCGTGACGGTCTCTCCAACGAGGAGATTATGGATATTGCGATGCGCGATATTCCGTACGATATATTTGATACGCTCGAGGTTGAATATAAGTGCGATTGCAGCCGAAGCCGTATGAAAAAGAAGATTTTAAGCCTCGGTAAGGACGAGGTGAGGAAGCTTCTTGACGAGGAGGAGTCGGAGGGCAAGCCCCGCGCGCTTTCTGCCGTATGCCGCTTCTGCAATACCGAATATACCTATACCGAGAAGCAGCTTCTCGGATAAAATCCGAATAATATAAAGCTCTCTTGCATATAATGCAGGGAGCTTTTTTATTTTTTGGGGGATTTTATGATTAGCTTTTTAGACGTAGACGGGGTTGGCGAGCATAAGCTTTACCTTGAGGGACTGCGACTTAAATATTCAATACTCGAAAAGAGTATACCGGGCATTCGCGGGCTTGATTACCGCGCCCTGCGCTCTCTGCCGCTCTCTCGCCGCGACAGGGCCGACGTGCTCGAGCTCTATTCCGAGATTTTTCTTCATAACGTATATTTCTCGTCCTTTTCTCCGAAAAGCGGCTTGCCCTCGCCGTATATCCGCTGTATCTACGGCAGCGAGGCGGCGTTTCTCAATCTGTTTTACAGAGAGGCAATTTCGCTCTCCTTCGGCTTTGTCGCGCTATGCTCTGCGGGAGACGGGGTGAAAATCCTTGGCAGCCGAAATTACGAGCAGATTTTGGAGCTCGGCGAGCCGATTATCGCTCTCGACCTTTTTGAGCACGCATATTTTAAGGATTTCGGATTCAGGAAGGCCGATTACGTGAAAACCGCGCTCTCGCACTTCGATTTATCCTTAATAGACAAACATTTTTCTTGCAAATGAGTTGAAAAAGTGCTAAAGATATGATATAATTGTACCGAAATATAAAACCTGGGGGTACAGTGATGTCTATTCTTCGCGGAAACGCTGTCGTAGGACAGTCGGGCGGACCCACCGCCGCAATCAACGCAACGCTCGCGGGCGTTATCAGAGGAGCACTTCGCGCAAGGGAAGCGGGTGCTATTGACGTTCTTTACGGAATGAGAAACGGTATTGAGGGCTTTTTGAGAGAGGACCTTGTCAATCTCTTTGAGAGATTTGACTGTGAGGAGAACCTTTCGGTGCTTGAGGCTACGCCCGCGGCGGCGCTCGGCTCCTGCAGACGTAAGCTTAAGTCGCACGAGGCCGATGCCGAGACCTACGCCGAGATTCTCAGAATACTTAAGAAGAACAATATCAGGTATTTCTTCTACATAGGCGGTAACGACTCTATGGATACCGTCAATAAGCTTTCGGAGTACGCCGCATCGAACGACTACGAGCTTCGTGTTGTCGGCGTTCCGAAGACTATCGACAACGACCTTATGGCTACCGACCATACTCCGGGCTTCGGCTCTGCGGCGAAGTTCGTTGCCACTACCTTTAAGGAAATTTTACGCGACGTATCGGTATATACGATGAAGGCCGTTACCATCGTTGAGGTAATGGGCAGAGATGCGGGCTGGCTTACCACCTCGGCGGCGCTCCCCGTCCTCTCGGGCGGCATGGGCCCCGACCTTATATACCTTCCCGAGCGTGCCTTTGACGTTGATAAATTCATCGCCGATATCGAGGCGGCATTTACCCGCCACCCCGCGGTGCTCGTTGCCGTTTCCGAGGGCATCAGGCTTGCCGACGGCAGCTACGTCGGCGCGGGAATAGGCGGTAAGACCGATGCCTTCGGTCACGTTCAGCTCTCGGGTGCGGGCAAGGTGCTTGAGGGTGTCGTCAAGGAGCGACTTGGCTGTAAGGTGCGCTCGATAGAGCTTAACCTTCCTCAGCGCTGTGCCTCTCATATTGCATCTCTTACCGATATTACCGAGTCCGTGAATGCGGGCGCGGGGGCCGTTACGGCGGCGCTTGACGGTAAGAGCGGCGTTATGATGACTATCGAGCGCCTCCCGGGCGGGGAATATAAGACCCGCATCGGCTGCACTCCCGTATCGAGCGTTGCCAACGAGGTTAAGACCGTTCCCGCAGATTACATCAATGCCGAGGGCAACGGAGTTACCGAGGCCTGCTTGAATTACCTTGCTCCCCTGATTGTCGGCGAGCTTGATATCAAGTATGAGAACGGACTTCCGAAGCATATAATTATTTAAAATTCGAAATATAATTTACGGCAGAGCCGTCGGTTGCTTGATTTATGCAATCGACGGCTTCTGCGCTTTTTCGACGTGCGACGGGAATATTTAAATATTTTCGCGCACCCTCTTGATTTTTAGCGCGCATTATGCTAAAATAGTTACCGTAAATAAAATATTGCTTATCAAGAGTGGCGGAGGGACTGGCCCTATGAAGCCCGGCAACCTGTTTTATATAAGGTGCTAATTCCTGACAGATGAGTTATCTGATACGAAGGGAGTTGCGCCTGCAGCTGCCTTTTTTTGATACGCGAGGAAGGAATATATGAAAAGAGTACTTTTTACCTCGGAGTCGGTAACCGAGGGACACCCCGACAAAATTTGTGACAAGATATCCGACGCTATACTTGACGAGATGCTCGCGCAGGACCCGATGAGCCGCGTTGCCTGCGAGACCTTCGCTACGACGGGTATTATTACCGTTATGGGCGAGATAACCACTACTGCACGCATAGACATTCAGGATATAGTTCGCCGCACCGTTAACGAGATTGGCTACGACAGGGCGAAATACGGCTTTGATGCCAACACCTGCGCCGTGCTTACCGCCATTCACGAGCAGAGCGCCGATATTGCGCTCGGCGTTGATAAGTGCCTTGAGGCTAAGGACGGCACGCAGACCGACGAGCTTGATACGGGTGCCGGCGACCAGGGACTTATGTTCGGCTACGCCTGCGACGAGACCCCCGAGCTTATGCCGCTTCCCATATCTCTTGCGCACAAGCTTGCTATGCGCCTTACCGAGGTCAGAAAGAACGGTAAGCTCTCCTATCTCCGCCCCGACGGAAAAACGCAGGTTACGGTAGAGTATATCGACGGCGTGCCGAAGCGTATCGATACTATCGTCGTATCTACTCAGCACAGCGCCGAGATTACCCCCGAGACTATACGCAAGGACATAATAGAGCAGGTAATTCTTCCTACCGTTCCCTCGGAGCTTCTCGACGGTAAGGTTAATATCTACGTCAACCCCACGGGCAGATTCGTTATCGGCGGTCCTCAGGGTGACACAGGCCTTACGGGAAGAAAGATTATAGTAGATACCTATGGCGGATATTCCCGCCACGGCGGCGGTGCCTTCTCGGGTAAGGACCCGACTAAGGTTGACCGCAGCGCATCCTATGCGGCAAGATACGTGGCCAAGAACATAGTTAAGGCGGGCCTTGCAAGGAAGTGCGAGGTGCAGATTGCCTATGCTATCGGTATCGCGCGTCCCGTTTCGGTTATGATTGACACCTTTGGAACGGCGGTATGTGACGAGGAGAGGATTGCCGAGGCCGTTAACAAGCTCGTGGACCTTCGTCCCGCGGCAATTATCAATAAGTTCGACCTTCGCCGTCCTATATACAAGCAGCTCGCTGCTTACGGACATATGGGCAGAGAGGAGCTCGGCGTTAAGTGGGAGCTCTGCGACATTGCGGACGAGCTTCGTAAAATGTGTATCTGAGCTTGAAAAAAGCGCCGACCTCGGCGCTTTTTTCTTGAAAATAACCTGGGAGGCAGTGCTATGGACGGCTTGAATATAGCAGAGACCCTTAAGGGGGTTGTCGAGGACGTCGTATACCGCAACGAGGAAAACGACTATACCGTTCTTGAAATTTCGGATTCTGATAATAACTTAATAACCGCCGTCGGAGCTATACCCCCAACCGCCCCGGGAGAGAGCGTGGTGCTCGTCGGCCACTGGAGCTTTCATAAGGAGTTCGGAAGGCAGTTTTCCTTCGTCTCTTATGAGAAGACGCTCCCGGGCGACGTCGAGCGAATACTTCAGTATCTCTCCTCGCGCACCGTTAAGGGGGTGGGGCCGGTTACCGCGCTTAAGATTGTTAACCGCTATGGCGCCGATACCTTTGACGTAATAGAAAATCACCCCGATTGGCTCGTCGATATTCCGGGCATAACGGCCAAGCGCGCGGCGGCAATCTCGGATTCCTTTAAGGAGCAGAGCGAGCTTCGCGGCGCTATGATGTTCTTTAAAAATTATATCGGTGTCGGAGAGGTTACGAGGGTGTATCGCCGCCTTGGCGCATCCGCCGTCGGGCTTGTGACCGAAAACCCGTATATTCTTTGCGGTGAGGACTTCGGGATTCCGTTTGAGAGGGCCGATGCTATTGCCGCCTCGCTCGGAATAGAGAAAAACAACCCCGAGCGCGTTCTCGCGGGACTGCGCTCCGTGCTTCTCGGGCAGGCGGTGCAGGGCGGACATACCTGTCTGCCGAAGGATATGCTTCTTCGCGGTGCGGCGGAGCTTCTCGGTATTGATACGGCTGAGATACTCTCGCTTGCAGACCGATTTGTTGCCGAGGAGCGCCTTGCCGAATACACCGACGGTGACAGTATTCTCGTAATGCTGAGTCAGACGGCTGAGGCCGAGGCCTTTATCGCTCGCCGTCTCTATGAGATACATAATAACGCTCCCTCGTTTTCCGTCTCGGACGTTTCCTCGCTCATAGAAGCGGCGGAGGTGCGCTCGGGCATAAAATACGCCGCGGCGCAAAGAGAGGCCCTTTTCAGGTGTATTCTCGGCGGTGTGACGGTAATTACGGGCGGCCCCGGAACGGGAAAGACGACAATCGTGCGCGCGCTGATAAACATATTCGACAAGATAGGCTGGCGAGTTGTGCTCGCCGCACCCACCGGTCGCGCCGCGAAAAGAATGAGCGAGGCTACCTCTGCGGAGGCTAAGACGGTTCACCGTATGCTTGAGATGGAGCGGACGGTTGGAGACGGCGTTCGATTTAACAGAAACGAGAGATGTCCGCTTGACGAGCGGGTAGTTATAATTGACGAGGCCTCGATGCTCGACCTCGCGCTTACCGAGGCTCTGATGCGCGCTATGCGCCGAGGCTCGCGCTTAATCCTTATCGGAGATGCCGACCAGCTCCCGAGCGTCGGGGCGGGGAACGTGCTCTTTGACCTTATTTTCTCGGGAAGGATTGAGACGGTCAGGCTTACCGAGATATTCCGTCAGTCAAGGGAGAGCCTTATTGTCACCAATGCGCACAGTATTAATAACGGAGACCCACCCGTGCTTAATGCGACCGACAACGACTTTTTCTTCGTCAGGCGGGAGAACGAGAGGGAAATCCCCGCGGCCATATGCGAGCTTATAACCAAGAGACTGCCGCGCACCTATGGGAAGGACATAACCGAGAAAATTCAGGTCATCACTCCCTCGAAGAAGGGCTACGGCGGAGTTGAGGTGCTTAACCGAGAGCTCCAGGCGGCTATAAATCCGCCCGCGAAATTCAAAAAGGAAAAGGCCGCGCACGGTACGGTATTCCGTGAGGGCGACCGAGTGATGCAGACGGTAAACAACTACGAAATAGAGTGGGAGAGGGACGGAGCCGACGGCCTCGGCATCTTTAACGGCGATATAGGCGTTATAGAGAGCATAAATGCGGCCGAGGAGTATATGAGCATTCGCTTTGACGACAGGCTCGTTAAATACGATTTTACGCTCCTTGAGGAGCTCGAGCTCTCCTACGCGGTTACCGTACATAAGAGCCAGGGAAGTGAATACCCGGTTGTTATTATACCGATGTACTCCTGCGCCCCGATGCTCCTTAGCAGAAATCTTCTCTATACCGCCGTAACGAGAGCGAGGCAGATGGTAATTCTCGTCGGTAGGAGCGACATTCCCGCCCGTATGGCTCACAACAAGCGGGAGATAGAACGCTATACCACGCTGAGGAAGCGCATTTCCGAATGGTAGTGTGTATAAACCAATAAATATTTATTTTAAGTCTTGCAATTCAAAATAAAATATTGTATAATGATGTAAGATGGTATAGTTATCGACGAAAGGAAGGAGATACGGTATGGTCACGAAGATCGGACTTGACCTCGGCTATGCGAATATTACCCTCAGCGACGTCACCGCCGAGATATACAGAGAGCCGTCGATTGCACTCGTGTATAAGGACGCTCCGACAGATGCACGCCGTATTATCTCAGTCGGTAACGATGCGGTTGCCGCGGGCGGCACTGATGCCGCGGGGGTCCCGGGAATGCTTATCCGTCCTTTTAAGAACGGTATACTCTTTGACCATCAGCTGACGAAGGAAATCATCTCAAACGCTATCAGTGCGGTTAAGCCTGCGGATAAGATACGGTGTGTCGTCGGCGTTCCGTCAGACTTCTTGCCGAAGCAGGAGAAGGAGCTCTTTGGAATGCTCGAGGCCGCGGGGGTGACCACCTCGCTCTCGGTGGCACGTCCGGTTGCGGCACTCGTCGGTGCGGGCTACTCGCCTACTATGAGTGTCATATCGGTCAACGTCGGTGCTCAGTGCACCGAGATTGCGGTTCTCCACGGTGGCGAGGTGCTCTTCACCGCGCGGGAGAATATCGGCGGTGAGGATTTTGACCGAGCCGTTCAGCGATACGTGCTCGAGCAGGGAGACGTAAATATTTCTCTCATTGTAGCAAGAGCGATTAAGGAGAAGCTTGGCGCCGTCTGGAAGGGTAGGGCAAACGAGAGCATAGATATTGAGGGAACCCTCTCTCTTACCGGAAACAGGCTAAAGATGAACGTTACGACCGAGGATATCGTCGGTGTGTTTGAGGAGCCTGTACATACGCTTATGCTTGCCGTGGTTGCGGCGGTGAAGAGAATACCCACCGATGCGGTGAAGGACGTCTTTGAGAACGGTATTGTTCTCACGGGCGGCGGGGCAGAACTCTTCGGACTTGAGTGCCTTATGGAGAAGGTACTCGGTATCCCGATAGTTAAGCCGCAGGGCGCTATCGACTGTGTGGCGAAGGGACTTTCGCGCATAAACGGATTTATACCCATGAAGCAACGTGTTAACAATAAAAACATTACCTCGCTCGTTCCGAAGCTATACGAACAGAGTAAGGGGTAGAAGGTGAGGAAAAGGGAAATGAAGAACGGCGGAAGAAAGACCAATATGGGGGCGAGAGTCATGGCGGCTCTCCTTGCCGGCATTATGGCGTTTGCCGTTATTGCGGGAATGCTCCTGTACTTAACGCATAAATAATTTTTACACAAAAAAGCGGGTGTGCGGCTTGTCTTAGGGTAGGGAGCTGCACGCCCGCTTTTTTGTTTTTTGACGCTAAAAATGAGAAAATACACTTTTTCGTTCCAAGGAGAAAAAAGTGTTGATTGTGTTGATAAACACCGAAAAACACAAAAACGAATGTTGAAAACTCGACCTTGAAAAACTACATAATTCCGTGATTTTAAGTAAAATAGAGCAGATTTTGCTCAAAACTTCTGAAAATGGCCGTAATTGATGTTGAAAACTTGGTGCGGAAAAGTGTACACCTCGCCAAAATGTCGAAAAAGGTCAGAACGGAAAAATGTATTTTGGTAAAATTGTAAACACGGGAGCAAAAAAAGAAAAAGAGGCGAAACAAGCGTTTCGCCTCTTTTATGTAGGATGATTATTTCTTCTTTTTGATGAAGGTGAAGATCTCGTCGTATGCATCGCTGATGTCGCTCGCGGAGGTGTATGAGGGCTTCGCCTCGGGGCGGGAAACCTCCTCTACCTTAACGGTAGGAGCGGCAACGGTAACGGGAGCGGGCGCCTCGTATGCTACGGGCTCGGGCTCGCTTACTGCGGGCGCTGCGACTGCGACGGGCTCCTCAGCGGGAGCAGGTGCCTCGCGATATACCTTCTCGGGAGCGGGGCGCTCTGTCGCTCTCTGCACGGGAGCGGTAGCCTCCTTGGCTCTCGGAGCCTCCTCATTCTCACCGTTGTTAATAAAGCCGGTTGCGATGATGGTGACGCGCATCTCATCGGTAAGCTCGGGAGCGAATGCCGCACCCCAGATAATGGTTGCATCGGGATGAGCCTCCTCGTAAATCATGCGGGAAGCGGTCTCGACCTCGTCGAGCTGAATATCCTCGGATGCGGTGATGCTGACAAGAACACCGGTAGCTCCCGCAATGCTCGTCTCGAGCAGGGGAGAGGAGATAGCCGCCATAGCGGCGAGCTGTGCCTTATCAGAGCCCTTGGCAGAGCCAACGCCCATATGAGCGTAGCCTGCGTTTTTCATAATGGTCGTAACGTCGGCAAAGTCGAGGTTGACGAAGCCGGGAACGTTGATAAGCTCGGAAACCGACTGAACGCCGCGGCGAAGAACGTCGTCGGCAATCTCAAACGCGTTTGCAAGCGTAATATGGGTATCCTCAACCTGCTTAAGTCTCTCGTTGGGGATAACGATAAGCGAGTCAACGAACTTGGAAAGCTCGGCGATTCCCGCCTCTGCCTGAAGCATTCTGCGTCTGCCCTCGAAGGAGAAGGGCTTGGTAACGATACCGACGGTAAGAATACCGAGCTCCTTTGCAATCTTCGCGATTACGGGAGCGGCACCGGTACCCGTACCACCGCCCATTCCGGCAGTGATGAATACCATATCAGCGCCGTCAAGAACGGCCTTGATGTCCTCGGTAGACTCCTCGGCACTGCGCTTACCGACCTCGGGGTTAGCGCCCGCGCCCTTACCGCGGGTAATCTTATCACCGATTACCACTCTCTTTGCGGCACAGGATGCATCCAGCACCTGGCTGTCCGTGTTTACGGCGATAAACTCTACGCCGCGAATATTGGTTGAAATCATGCGGTTAACGGCGTTGTTTCCGCCGCCGCCGACACCGATTACCTTGATATTGATTCCGCTATCGAATACCTGCTCAAAATCGAATTCCATTTTGCTGTCCATTGTAATCCACCCTCCGTTTTTTTAGGTCACTATTGATAATGCATACCGCGTATGCAAACTTTACTTTTAAATATCAATTATATTATATAATATTTTTATATTAAAAGCAAGTCTTTGAAATAAAATATTTTTTCTTAACAAAATAACATTATTTTAAATATTTATTTCGCGGCAGAAAAGTAAAAACGGACTTTGTGTCGGGTTTTGTCGCTTATCCTCTCGTCTGTTGCATAAGCTCGGTTAAAATTGCGAGAATTTTCTCCTCGACTTTGCCGTCGCGGAGTGCTTTTATATCGGCTTGCATTTTATTACGGAGAGCTCCGTCCCGTACGAGATTGCAGAGGACGTCGCGAAGGCTCTGCGCGCTTAACTCCTCCTCGGGAATTAAAATTGCTCCGCCGTGCTCCTTGTAAGCAAGTGCGTTTTTATACTGATGATTTGCGGTTACGTTAGGCGAGGGAATTAATATTGCCGCAGTCCCCGCCGCCGACAGCTCTGCGAGGGTCATAGCTCCGCTTCTGGTGATTGATATATCGGCCGCAAGAAGCATCTCGGGCGCGTTTTCAATGTACGGAACAATACGCGCGCCTCCGTATCCGTATGCGAGCCGCGGCTCGCGCTCCTTCAGCTTTGGAAAATATTTGCGGCCCGTGGCGTGGATATGCCTCAGTCTTGGTGTGCGAGAGGTGTAGGACCTCATAAGCTCGACTATGGCATCGTTCATTTTTTCAGAGCCGCCGCTCCCGCCGAAGGAAACCACGAGAATATCTCTTTTCGGTATACCGAGCGCCGCCTTTGCATCATCTTTTGTTTTACCCGAGAAGCTCGGGTGAACGGGATTTCCTACGACCTCGGTCCTTGCTCGTTTCGGCAGATGCCTTTTTGCATCGGCGAGGTTTAAAAGCACGACGTCGCATTTTGTGGCAAGAAGGCGGGTGACAAGCCCCGCCTCGGCATTCGATTCGTGCAGAGCGGTTTTTATTTTCATTCCCGAGGCCGCGCGGATTACCGGCCACGAGACGTAGCCGCCCGTGCCTATTACTATGTCCGGAGAAAACTCGCGTAGAATTTTCTTCGCCTCTGCCGTTGCCGAAAATGCCTTTTTGATGCTTTTTAGGAGCGCCGGGGAAAGCCTGCGACACAGGCCCTCTACTTCTACGGTATAGAGCTTGTACCCCGCACGCGTTATCGCTCGGTTTTCATCCCCTCCGGCTCTTCCGACGAATGCAATCTCCGCACCGGGATAGGCCCCCTTCATTATTTCGGCAATAGCAATAGCGGGGCTGACGTGCCCCGCAGTACCGCCACCGCAAAAGAGAATTTTCATATCTTGCTCCTTATTTTTGAATTTTTGACCGTCTTGATACCGAGAGTATTATTCCCATTTCAAAAAGCAGCATAACGAGCGAGGAGCCGCCATAGCTGAAAAATGGGAGCGATATTCCGGTATTCGGAATGGTATTGGTAACTACGGCTATGTTTAACAGCGTCTGTACCGCTACCTTGGTGGTTATACCGAGCACTATCAGGCGCGAGTAGGTGTCGGGGGCACGGAGTGCAATAGTATATCCGCGCAGGACGAGGGCCGCAAAGAGGGCTATAGCGGCCGCCCCGCCTATAAGCCCGAGCTCCTCGCAAAGAATGGCGAAAATCATATCGTTTGCGGGCTCGGACACGTAGCAGTGCTTTAGCTCTCCGCCACCGAGTCCCTTGCCGAATATACCGCCCGAGCCGATTGCCATAAGCCCCTGCAGCGTTTGCCAGCCGCCCGTAAGCTTATATGCCTCGGGGTTTTGCCATACCGTTATTCTCTCCTTGGTATAGTCGGTGAAGAGCGCTATATATGCTACTCCTGTGGCGCCGAGGGCGGTAAGGACGGATATGTACTTTAAATTTACCCCCGCGAGAACGATTAGGATAAGCCCTATGGTACCGAGTATGATAATGCAGGAGAGATGCTTTTGCAGCATAACGAGGAGAATGGGCAGAAGCATAATCGAGAAGGGGATAAGAGTGCCATAGACGAGAGAGCGCCGCCCGCTTTTCTGCTCCGTCGCCGCACTCTCAAAGCTCGAGAAATACAGCGCGAGCATCATTACCATTGTCAGCTTCGCTATCTCCGAGGGCTGTATCGTTATCGGTCCGACGGATATCCAGCGCTTCGCTCCGTTGCCCACAAGGCCTATGACCAAAACAAGCACTAAAAGCAAAATCGTAAAGAAATATGCGGGCAGAGTTGCTTTTTTGAAAAAATCCATCTTGATTTGAGAGGCTAAAAGCATAGCCGCAAGTCCGAGAACGAGCCAAATCGTCTGCCGCTTTACAAAATAAAACGCATCGCCGTAGCGAAAAAGAGCGTAAGCGCTCCCGGAGGTGAAGACCATAACCGTTCCGTATGCGACGAGAAGAAGAGTAAGTATAAGAAAGAGGCGGTCGCACCTACCGCCCTTAGCAGCGCTTCCGAGCTTAAGTCTTCTCATGGCATATAAATGGCGAAGGCCAAAAGAGAGAGAAGAAAGGTCGTGAGTATTGCCACGATGCAAATTTTGTTTTCACTCCAACCGCTCCTTTCGAGATGATGGTGCAGGGGGGCCATCTTGAATATTCTTTTTTTCGTCAGCTTATAAGAGATAACCTGTAAAATTACCGAAATGCCCTCGATAGCGTAAACGCCGCAAATGAGAATTATAACGAACGGATTTTCAAGCGAGAAGGCTACCCCCGCTATGAGTGCCCCGAGAAAAAGCGAGCCGGTATCTCCCATAAATATACGCGCCGGGTGCAGATTGAATATAAGAAAGCCCGCACATGCGCCGAGAGCCGAGGCGCTTATCAGCGAGGCGTCCTTAAACATTCCGAAAGAGATGAAGAACAAGGCTGCCGAGGCGGCAAAAGCAACGCTCGAGGCGAGCCCGTCCACTCCGTCGGTCAGGTTTGCGCAGTTAATTATCCCAAGAAGAAGTATAAATGCGAGCGGGTAATAAAAGTACCCGAGCTCGAGCTCGAAAAATGAAAAGGAAAGCGTTGTCGTGTCGGCGAAAAAATGTGCGCGTGCGAGTAAAAAGGCCGCCGCACAGACCGACTGAAGCGCGAGCTTCTGTAGCGGTGACAGACCCGCGTTTTCCCGCCTTTTCAGCTTTTTTAAGTCATCAATTATACCGATGAGGGCGTTAGAAAGCGCGAACAGAATACAAATAACAACCGATAGTGCACTCCCACTGTCGGCGTTCAGATTGAAATAGGCCGCACCGAGAAGAAGCGCGACGGCTACGGCGAGGGCAAAGCCGAGCCCGCCCATAGTCGGGGTTCCGCTTTTTGATATATGCCAGCTCGGGCCCTCGGTATATATGGGCTGCTTTGCCGCCCTCTTAAGATACGGAATTAAAATCCGCTCTGATATAACCGTGAGAACGAAGCTCAAAATGAAGCATAAGGCGTAAAGGAAAAAAGGCTTATCCGTCATGTGTTTGTCCCCTTAAAATTTCTGTTACTCTCGCAAGATTGGTCCTATGTGAGGCCTTGAAGAGGATTACCTCACCCGTCGAGTGGTTTTCGTAAATCTGCTTTGCCGAGAGCTCCGGCCTTGAGGTATCGTTGTTTATAAATATCGACCCGACGTCCATACCCGCTCCAATTGCTCCCTCGGCGGTGAAGGTTGAATAAACGCCGAAAAGATAGAGATGCGTAATTCCGCTTCTGTAGGCTATAGCCCCGAGCTCTCTGTGAATTTCCGCTGTTTTTGAGCCGAGCTCGAGAATATCGCCGAGGAGCGCTCCTCTCGGGTTGGCCTTGAAGGTTTTTAGTTGCGCGAGCGCCGCTACCACCGCCTCGGGTGAGGCATTGTATGCATCGTCGAAAACGATGAAATCATCGATTTGGAGAATTCTGTAGCGTAGACACTCTCCGTCTATTTTAGAGGCACCCTTTGCCAGGTTATCGGTGCCTAGTCCACATTCTGCCGCCGCCGCGAGGGCATAGGCTAAGGAGTGTATTATCTGTCTGCCAAAGAAGGGAACGCTTATATTTTGTACCGTAGCGCTCGGCAGGTGAAAATCGAGGCTGCTGCCTGACAGCCCCTCGGATACGGGAAACAGGAAATAATCCGCCTCGGCATATTCGAGCGATACGGTTTTTCTGTTCTCGAGGTGCGAGAGCCTCTCCTCGCCGTGCTCGGTGAGTATTACGCCACCCGACATACCGTCCTTTATCTCGCTTTTTGCCCGTACTATCATATTCTCCGAGCCTAGTCTGCCTATATGCGAGCTTCCTATGTTTGTTATTACCGATAGGGTTGGCTCGATGCATTTGGAAATTTTCGAAATCTCGCCGAGCGAGTTCATTCCCGCCTCTATGACGAGCGCCTCCGTATCGGCAGGCATAGCGAGGACGGTAAGCGGCGCTCCTACAGTATTATTTTCATTTTCGTTTGTGCCGTGGGTAGGCATAGCGGAGCCGAGAATTTTAAGAAGAAAGTTTTTCGTCGTGGTTTTTCCCGAGCTTCCCGTGATTGCAATTCGGTGCTTGAGCTTTGGGAAGAGCCGCTTGTACTCTCGTGCCAGAGATAAAAGCGCAAGGGCCGTGCTCTTGACAAGGAGACATTTTTTCTCTGCCTTGTCGGTAAGGACAACGGCACCGACGCTGTGCGCCGCATTTGTAAATTCTCTTCCGTCGAAGTGCTCTCCCGAAAGTGCAATAAAGAGGTCCCCCGAGCATAAATCTCGCGTGTCGGTCGAAATATGCGTAATCGGAGTGTCGAGGTCATAGCCTACGGATAGGGCATCGGTAAAGCTGCAAGCATCTTTAACCGTAAGGGGAAAGGCAAGCCTTATTCTCATTTACTTTCTCCCTCCCTTACTGCGAGTGCGCTCTTTATTATAAGGCGCTCGTCAAAGGGGCGCCTACCCGCACCGTCAATTATATATCTTTCGTGACCCTTTCCGATAATGAGAACCGCATCACCCACGTCCGCCCTCGTTATTGCCGCGAATATTGCCTCCTCACGCCTTTCTATAACGGTGTAGGACGACCTGCGGTCTATTCCTTTTTCGATATCGGACAGAATATCGTTAAAGGGCTCGCCGCGGCTGTTGTCCTCTGTGATAAAGGTGAAATCAGAGAGCTCGGTAGCTATATTTCCCATAGCCGAGCGCTTCTCGCGGTCACGCTCACCACCGCATCCAAAGACACAAAACAATCTCTGCTTTGGTTTTAATGCTTTTTTCACGGTTTTTAGTGCGTTTTCCATAGCGCGAGGAGTGTGTGCATAATCTATTATTGCCGTAACTGAGCCGTTTATTATCTCCATTCTGCCGTCAATTCCCGGGGTTGCGCATATCGCGGCTCTCGCTATGCAGGGCTTGATACCGAGCGATAGCGCCGCCGCGAGGGCGAGAGCTGAGTTGTATATATTGAAGTCTCCGGGAAGCGGGAGCTTCACGGAGAAGGAGAGCGTGCCGTACCTGAAAATATAGCTACTCCCCGAGAGACCTATAGAAATAATATCGCTCGCGCGAGCGTCACCCTCGTGGACTATTCCTACCCCGAGCCTCTCCCTCGGGAATGATGAATAGAGCCGTCTGCCATATGGGTCGTCAAGATTGATAACCGCCATCTCGCTTAGCTCGAAGAGCCTTGACTTGACCTCAAAATAGCTCTCCATATCCGAGTGGAAATCCATATGCTCGGGTGAGAGATTAGTAAATATGCAGCACTTGAAGGGAATAGGCGACACCTTACCGAGAGCTATCGCGTGGCTCGACACCTCCATAACGACGTATTTTACCCCGCGCGACTGCATTCTCGCGAGAACAGGATATAAGCACTCGGGGTCGGGAGTGGTCATGGAATATCCCTCGCCGCCTTCGTCTGTACCCGATATCAGAATTTTTCCCGTGCCGATAAAGCCGACGGGCTTACCTGCCGCAAGTAGAATTTCATATAAGAGTGTTGCCGTTGTCGTTTTTCCGTTAGTGCCGGTAACGCCAATAATGGTAAGCGAGCCGTAATCAATTTTTTCGAAGCGCGACGTAGCCCTCGCAAACGCCGCCCGAGCCGACTCGACGTGAATAATCGGCGCGCCGGATATAACCCTTTGATTATTTTCGCATACGACGGCGTATGCCGCATCGATTTTTACCTCTTTGTTTTCTCCCATAGCACGCGGCAGGACGAAGACGAGAGCGTTTTCTTCCTTATTATTAATATTAGAGGTAGGGAAAATTCCAATATCACCGTCTAATTTTCCGTTAACCGAAATTATTTCGTCTGCTTTTATTAAATCATATACTTTCATTTTTCGCTAATCCTCAAAATCTAATCCCAGAATTCGTATTTTTATTACCTCACCGCGCACGGCAACGTATCCCGGTGGGAGTGATTGCTCGGTTACACGAATATTATCACCCTCGCGATTGCTGATGCCGAGTATACATAGGTTGAGGCCCGCAGTCGCCGCGGCACGGTTTGCCTCGCTGAGTGTCATTCCCAAGAGATTAGGTACTGTCACGCTATCGCCGCCGTCCTCTGTGGTGTAGAGTATTACTACCGAGGCGCTCCTGCTTATATCTATGCTCGGGCTCGGGCTTTGCGAGAGCACTACCTCGCCGTCCCCGATTATCTTGTAGGAAATTCCGCTCCCCTCAAGAGTGTCCTTTGCGGATTTTACGTTCATTCCTACGTAGTCACCGACACTTACGACGTCACTCTCCTTTGACGAGGCGTACTCCATATAGGGAAGTATCTTCGTTAGGAGGGCCGAAACGTAAGGGGCGGCGACGGTGGAGCCGTATTTTACCTGTGACTGCGGCTCGTCAACGACTATAATCACGGCAACGCCGCCGAGGTCTGAGGGCGCGAATGCGACTGTAGAGCCTATGCGAAGATAGGAATTTCCGTTTTCGTCAAGAATATCAAACTTCTGTGACGTTCCCGTTTTCGCCGCTACCTTATATCCGTCGACGTAGGCGTTCTTTGCACCGCCGTCTCCGCTGACCCCCTCCTCGAGAACTCGCGCTACCTCTTTTGCCACCTCGGGTGAGATTACCTGACGGCGCTCCGCTACCTCGTGCTCGCTTATGACCCTGCCGTCCTTGTCTATCACCCTTTGTACGAGGTAGGGGGTGACGAGGACACCGCCGTTTGCAACGGCGGCAACCGCTGTGAGCTGTGATATGACAGATACCTTGAAGCGCTGGCCGAAGGAGGCCGTAGCGAGCTCGGTTGAGCCGATATTTTCTTCCTCGTGGAAGATTGTCGTTGCCTCACCCGGCAGGTCTATACCGCTTTTCTCGAAATAGCCGAACCTACCGACGTACTCGTAGAACTTCTCGCTGCCTATGCGCTCGGCAAGACACATCATAGTAGGGTTGCAGGACATCTGAAGGCCGTACGCGAGGGAGAAGCCGCTGCCGTGCCCCGTGGTCTTATGGCATTTTATACGCCAGCCGCCGACCATATGGTAGCCGGGGCAGGAAAAGGTGTCGGACATATCGGCAACACCTGTGTCGAGTGCGGTGCTTACCGTCACTATTTTGAAGGTAGAGCCGGGCTCGTATGCCTCGCATATTGCCTTGTTCGACCACATTTTCTGCATAAGCTCGCTCTTTAGGGCGGAATATTCCTCGCTCCCCTCGCTAAATCCGCTCCCCGCGAGTAGCTCTGCGGAAACGGGGTCAAGCGTAAACGGGTCGTTCGGGTCAAAGGGTGAGGAGGTTGCCATAGCGAGAATGGCCCCCGTTCTCGTGTCCATAACTATACCTGTTACGCGGTTCGTAACGGTGTGATTAACTCTAATTTGCTCGAGCTGACCCTCGAGCTCGCTTTGTATGTAGCTGTCGAGCGTGGTTACGAGGCTGTATCCGTCCTCAGCGGGGATTTGCGTGGTGTACTCGCCGGGCATAGCGTTTCCGTTTGCATCCTTTGCATATAGGTAATAGCCGTCCTTGCCAGCGAGGGTTTTATCATAGTAATACTCGAGCCCGAAAAGCCCCTGATTGTCGCTCCCCGTGAAGCCGAGCACGTGCGCGGCGAGTGTCGCGGCGGGGTAAACTCTCGATGCCTGAGCCTCCGTAAAAACCAAGCTCTCGAGCGAGGATCTTTCGATAAATTCAAGAACCCGCCTGTATTCCTCCTCGGTGGCCGATGCCTTGACCGTAACGTCGAGCTGGCTTGAATTGCTTATTTTTTTGAGAAGCGTGCCGTAGTCGAGCGAGAAAATATCCGACAGTCCTCTCGCGATAATCTCGTTATACGGCCGTCCGTCCTTTTTCGTGTAGGATTTTATCTCTCTTGTTGATACGAAAACCCGCCATGAGGTCTTGGTCGAGGCGAGTAAATTCATGTTAGCATCGTAAATACTGCCGCGCTCGGCACGCATTTTAGAAGCCGTTGTAAGCTGCTCGTTCGCCCGAGCTCTGTAATAATCGTATTTCAGTACGGCGAGAGAAAAGATATTAACAATTAAAAACGCCGCAAAAACACAAAAGGCGACAAGCACCGTGACGGCCCGTCGCCCGGTTCTCATTTTCGTATCTATTGTACTGCTTTTCATCATCTTTCCTTATAAATAAAAAAATATAGCGACAGCCGAAGGGGCTATCGCTATATAATATGCGCCATATAATATTTTATGAGGAAAAGAAGAAAAGGTTACTTCGTTATTTCTGCCTCTGCCTCGACGGTTTCGGGGTTCTCGACGGTATAGGGAACCGCACTGTCGGATGCACCGGCTACAGCATAAATGCAGCAGGAAACCATAAGCACCGCTGCGGCAACGGCCGAGAGCAGAGCAGAGAAGGAGGTGCGAAGGGGGAAGCGCTTGATAGTTCTGTCCTTAATAGGAGGAGCCTTAACGGTGAGCCTCTCGTTCACGTAATTTACTACGGCAACGATAGCACCGCCGCCATTCTCAATTCTGGTGGAGGGAAGGCTCGCAGTGCCTGCCTCGCCTGCCTTCATAAGCATATATTCTCCGACGGTGTACTCGGCACCGTCCGAAACTACTGTAAGTCTATTCTTGAGATTAGTATAGAGCGCGTCATAGGGGTTGTTCATGGTGGTCATTTTCGTTAATCTCCTTGAATTTTTTAAAGTTTTTCCGCTATTCTGAGCTTTGCGCTTCTCGAACGCGGATTTTCGACAAGCTCGTCCTCCGAGGGAAGAATTGGTTTTTTTGAGATTTCCTTTAGCGTCGGGCGCTTGCCGCATACACAAACGGGGAAGTCGTGAGGGCAGGTACAGCCTCTTGCGTGCT
This sequence comes from Clostridia bacterium, assembly GCA_017504605.1. Taxonomy (GTDB): domain Bacteria; phylum Bacillota; class Clostridia; order Oscillospirales; family CAG-272; genus UBA1740. The sequence goes on along the minus strand of JAFVQW010000030.1, from coordinate 77,311 downwards.
CCTTGTAGCACTCCTTGACTATACGGTCCTCGAGGGAATGGAAGGATATAATGGCAATTCTGCCGCCCTTGACGAGATTTCTCTCGGCGGCATCTATCAGCGGTTTTATAGCATCAAGCTCGCCGTTGACCTCAATTCTGATTGCTTGGAAGCTGCGCTTCGCGGGGTGAGGCCCGTCCTGTCTTGCCTGAGCGGGAATTGCCGATTTGATTATATCGGATAGCTCAAGGGTTGTCCGAATTGGGCTTTCCGCACGTCTTCTGCATATTGCAGAGGCAATTCTCGGAGCGAATTTTTCCTCTCCGTACTCATAGAGTATTCGCTTGAGGTCGCTTTCTGCGTATTCGTTGACTACGTTGTATGCCGATAGGGGAGCATCGGTGCTCATACGCATATCTATCGGAGCATCGTGCATATAGCTGAAGCCGCGCTCGGGCTCGTCAAACTGGTGAGAGCTGCAGCCGAGGTCGGCGAGCACGCCGCCGAGATTGGTAATTTTAAGCTCTCTGACAATCTCGTCAAGAGAAGAGAAGTTCTCGTTAACGAAGGTTACTCTGTCGAGATAGCCCTCGAGTCTCTTCGTTGCCGCGGCAATTGCGTTTTTATCTCTGTCGAAGCATACAAGGCGAGAGCCCTCTCCCATACGCCTTGCAATTTCGAGGGAGTGTCCTCCACCGCCTGCCGTTGCATCTATGTAGGTGTAGCCGTCTCTTATGTTAAGAGCCTCTATACATTCGAAAAGAAGCACGGATTTGTGCGAAAAGGGAAGCGTTGACATAATTCTTTTCCTCCCGATTGCGACTTAAAGTCCGTATGCGCGCATCTTCTCGCGCATTTCGTCGAAGTTGACGGCCTTCTCGCGAGCGTTTCGCTCCTCCTCGGCCCAAAGCCGTATCTGGCGCCCCGCACCGACGAAAACGATGCTTTTATCTATCTTCGCGTGATTTATCAGCTTGTCATCGAGAATAATTCTTCCGCTTGCATCGGGAACGCATTTCTGCGCCGCGCCGAGAATGTAGTCCTGGATTTCGACCGCATCTGTTTCGGGAAGGCGCTCGAGCTTCTCAACGTAAGCAGCCCAGTCCTCTGCGGTGTATACCGAGAGATAAACGTCGAACTTTCTCGTGATATAGAACTCGTCTCCAAGCTCCTCTCTGAATTTGGAGGGGACGAATACTCTTTTTTTGGAGTCCATCGAATGTGTATATGAGCCGACAAACGACATATCCGCTACCTCCTTCAAGAGATTTTGAGCTAAAAAGCAGGTGAAACAGGCTTCTTAATGGGAAAAATACTCACTTTTCACCACTTTGCCCCACTTTGTTATCATTATAATACTATTTTTGGTAAAAATCAATAGTTTTTTGAAAAAAAGTTTAAAAAAATTTAAAAATTCGCTTTACAGGAAAGAAAATTGCAAAACATCTTCCATTTAGAGATAAAATGTGCTAAAATATAACAGAGAAAACGAAAGGGGAATGAAATGTCCTTCTTCAGTAAAATCCTTCGCATAGGAGAGAAGCCGGGTACGTACGCATACAGACGGCGGCGTGCCGAGGAGCTTCACGGCGAGGCGGTAAAATACGTCACCGAGCACAGAGACGGTAACGAGGACGTGATAGGGCGTGGCGGCTCCCTTGCCGTGCACGGCGACACCTTCATCGTTGACAGCTCGGGCGAGCGTCTCTTCGTTTGCGAGATAAAAAATCTTGATACGAGTATGCTTATGAGCGGCGACGGCGTTATCATCAGCGGGCCGAATATGCTCGAGGGCGGTAAGCTGCGTAGGATAACCGTTCATTTTGTTTATTACAGAAAGTGATGGGAAAAATGCAGAAAAGGGTTACGGCCATAATTCTTGCGGCGGGCGACGGCCGCCGTATGGGTCTTTCCGAGAAAAAGCAGTTTTTGATGCTTTCGGGCATACCTGTAATTCGGCGTGCTGTCGAGGCCTTTGTTTCCTGTGAGGCTGTCTCGGATATAGTGATTGTTACCGCCGAGGAGGACGTTCGGAGGACACGCGAGCTCCTTTTGGGCCTTGATGAGAAGCCCGTAAATATCGTAGCGGGAGGTAAAACCCGCGCAGAATCGGCACGCCTCGGCTTTCTCGCGGCACCTCTTGATACCGATTTCGTCGCATTTCACGACGGAGCGCGCCCGCTTATCAGTGCCGCCGATATAGCCGCGGTAATCTCGGCCGCCGCCGAATTCGGTGCCGCGACCGCGGGCAGAGCCGTCACCGATACGGTTAAGCGTATGAATAAGGACGGTGTGATTTCCGAGACACTGCCGCGCACCGAGCTCTTTCTTGCGGCGACGCCGCAGGTGTTTTCACGCGAGCTCTACGCCGCTTCGCTTCTCTGTGATACCGAGAGTGATACCGACGACAATATGCAGATTGAGCGCATAGGCGGCAAAATACGCTGTGTAGAGACGGATAGCGAAAATATTAAAATTACAACCGCCACGGACCTTGAATACGCTGAGTATTTGATAGGGAGGAAGAAAGATGTGTAGCTTCAGAATAGGTCACGGATACGACGTGCACAGGCTTGTCCCCGAGCGTAAGCTGATTCTCGGTGGAGCGGAGATTCCTTTTCATCTCGGCCTTCTCGGCCATTCCGATGCCGACGTTCTCCTTCACGCGATAGCCGACGCGCTTCTTGGCGCCGTGGCGCTCGGTGATATAGGGAAGCACTTTCCCGACACCGATGAAAAATATAAGGGAGCATCGAGCGTGCACCTTCTTGCATCGGTTGCGGAGCTTCTTGCCGAGCACGGTGCGACGGTAGTAAATATCGATGCGACGGTTATTTTACAGATGCCGAAAATTGCACCGTTTATAGAGAAAATGAGGGAAAATATCGCATTTGCTCTCGGAATTGACAAGGACTGCGTAAGCGTTAAGGCGACGACCGAGGAGGGCCTCGGCTTTACGGGGCTTGGCGAGGGGATTGCCGCGCACGCGGTGGCGCTTGTTGAACGTAAATAAAAAGGCCCGAATACTCGGGCATCGGACCTCGGCGGCTCGAATGAGGGTTGGTAGTACACGTCTTTTCCTTTAATGTCTGCCCCACCCGCGCCGCCGGTTAATCCTTATATTATACTATGATAAATAAATAAAACAGTTACTTCTTAAATACTATATTATAAAGCGAGGTACATATGATTAAAATTTCTCCTTCTGTGCTTGCAGGTGACCTTTCCTGTCTTGCCGATGAGGTTGGAAGGCTCGCGGCCGCGGGCGCTGATATGATGCATCTTGACGTAATGGACGGCATCTTCGTAACCAACCTCTCCTTCGGTATGCCCGTTATCGAGTGCCTTCGTAAGCACACCGATGCGGTACTTGACGTTCATCTTATGATTGACCGTCCCGAGCGCTACGTAGAGCGCTTTCTTGCGGCGGGCGCTGATATTTTAACCTTCCATTACGAGGCGTGCGAGGACTCTGCCGCAACTCTTGATTTGATTCGTTCCAAGGGACGCCGCGCGGCGATTTCCATTAAGCCGAAGACTGCCGCAGAGGAGATTTTCCCGCTTCTTGATAGGTGCGATATGGTTCTCGTTATGACGGTCGAGCCGGGCTACGGCGGGCAGTCTATGATACCCGAGATGCTCGATAAGGTAAGGGCGATAAGGAAAGAGGCGGACCGCCGAGGACTCAAATTGGACATTCAGGTCGACGGCGGAATTAACGCCGAGAATGCCCCGAGTGCAGTCGAGGCGGGCGCGAACGTTCTCGTTGCCGGCAGTGCTGTTTTCAAGGCTGAGAACATGCGCGAGGCAATCGACAAATTAAGAGGAAAATGAAAGAAAAGGCCGAAAAAGCGCGGCAGAATATAAAAAATCCACTCACAGAGATTGCCTGTGAGTGGATTTTTCAGTAGCCCTTAATTATCAAAATCTATGCTGCCTTGACCTGCCACGCCCTTCGTCTGCGTGGGTGTGGAATACGGAATTCCGAGGTGGTCGTAGGCGAGGCGTGTGGCACATCTGCCCCGCGGTGTTCTCGCGAGAAAGCCTATCTGCATAAGGTAGGGCTCGTAGACGTCCTCAATGGTTATCGCCTCCTCGCCAATCGTTGCGGCGAGGGTATCGAGGCCGACGGGTCCGCCGCCGTAGAACTTGATTATTGCCTCAAGCATTCTTCTGTCTATTGCATCAAGACCGAGCTCGTCAATGTCGAGAGATTTAAGGGCAAACGCCGCAATCTCCGAGGTGATTGTTCCGTCTCCCTTAACGAGTGCAAAGTCGCGCACGCGCTTAAGCAGTCTGTTTGCGATTCTCGGCGTTCCGCGCGAGCGAGAGGCAATTGCCGTGGCCCCCTCGTCGGTGATTGAAATGTCGAGTATACCCGCGGAGCGCTTAACTATCGTAGCAAGCTCCTCGGTGGTGTAGAGCTCGAGCTTGAGAAGCACGCCGAAGCGGTCGCGAAGGGGAGTGGTAAGCTGACCGGCGCGGGTTGTCGCGCCGATGAGAGTAAATTTCGGTATGGGAAGTCTTATGGAGCTTGCGCTCGGCCCCTTACCGAGAATAATGTCGATAACGTAATCCTCCATAGCGGGATAGAGAATTTCCTCAATCGCACGCGAGAGCCTGTGTATCTCGTCGATGAAGAGCACGTCGCCGTCGGCGAGGTTCGTGAGAATTGCGGCGAGGTCGCCGGGCTTCTCGATTGCGGGGCCCGAGGTCGTTCTTATGTTAACGCCGAGCTCTGCGGCAATGATACCCGAGAGCGTGGTTTTTCCAAGACCGGGAGGGCCGTAGAGAAGGACGTGGTCGAGGGGCTCCTGGCGCACCTTAGCACTCTCAATATATACCTCGAGGTTGGACTTGGCCTTCTCCTGGCCGACGTAGTCGGCGAGTGTCTTCGGGCGAAGGCTGTTTTCAATCTCGGCATCCTGCGAGGAGGAGTATTCATTGGTAACTATTCTGTTTTCAAAGTCAAAGTCGTTGACCTCGTTAATCATACGTCCTCTCCTTTCTACTTAGCGAGCGCCTTGAGCGCCGTCTTAATGAGAGCACCGACGTCGGTCGAATTCGGGTCGGCATCCTTCAAGGCCGCCATAGCGGTAGCCCTGTCGTATCCGAGCACAGTAAGAGCCTCGAGCGCCTCGCCGAGAGCGCCGCGCACGACGGTGTGCTGCACCGCACCGACCGAGCCGAGCGTAGCCGTGCGAGAGGAGGGGAGCATATCCTTAGCCACCTTGTCGCGAAGCTCGAGAATTATTCTCGCGGCAGTTTTGGCACCGACGTTCGGAGCCTTGGAAATCGATTTGGCATCATCTGTGCATATTGCCATGGCGAGCCTCTCGGGCGTCAGGACGGACAGTACGTTTATAGCCGCCTTGGGACCTACGCCGCTGACACCGATAAGGAGATTGAAGGTGTCGCGCTCTGCCACAGAGCCGAAGCCGAAGAGCTCAACGCCGTCTTCTCTGACGGCGAGATGAGTATAGAGCTTGACCACCTGACCGAGCCTTGATGCGAGCGCCTCGGAGGTAATCATGCTTACGGTAAGTGAGTAACCCACGCCGCCGCACTCGACGACACAGGTGTTCACGTCTCTTTCTGTAAGCTCACCCTTTACATAATAATACATATCTGTCTCCGTTTCAGGTTTCGGCGGTCTCTTGTGAGACCACCTTTTTTATCATTTTTTCGAGTTTTTCGCGCGGAAGGGTCATATCCTTGCCGCAGCCGTTGCATTTAATTCTTACGTCCGACCCGCCGCGAAGCACGGAAAAGAGCCGAGAGCCGCAGGGGTGTGTCTTCTTCATCTCGAGAACGGCACCCGAGGAAAATCTGATAAGCTGCATAATTCAGTCCTTATATAAAGGCTTGTATTCCTTTTTCTTCTCGTCGGCGCGTGCGCTTTTCTTGCCGCTCTCGGCATCGATTTTCTTATCGAGCGAGCGCACACCCGTCCGCACGGCAAATACGATAGCGGATGCCGCGGCGTAGAGGGCGGTGAAGATTATCAGGGCGACGAAAAGAAAGGTCGCATCCTTTACGTTCAGTGTAACAGAGGGCAGAACGATAAGGGCGAACGCGGCAAGGAGCACCGCGTAGCGGATAATATGACGGTAAAATCCCCGAAGCCGTATACGCGAGGTGAGCTCCTCGGTGACCGAGATAATCATTCCGAAAAGAAGTATCAGAAAGAATTTATCAATGGAAATTGATAGCGAGGGAAGCTTGGCAAGAAGGGCAAAAATATAGAAGCCCGTCAGTATCAGTACGGTATATCCCGAGCCGATAAGTAAAATCTTTTCGATGTTTTTCATTATTTAAAATCCTTGATTTATGTTACTTCCAATATTTTAACATATTTGTCGGAGCATTTCAATAGCAAAAAATAAATTCGGGCAAAAATGTTTATGCATAAAAATTCATTCGGGCGGTTGACAAATATTATAAATAATAGTATAATATATAAAAATATCTTACAGGGAGGTTTTAAATATGACGAGAAAGACTGCCAGAGAAAATGCATTTATACTTTTGTTCGAGAGGTCGATAAAGACCGACGAGACCGCCGAGGAAATATACGCCAAGGCGACCGAGATACGCGCCCTCGAATGTGACGACTACGTACGCGAGGTCTTTTTCGGCTGCGCCGAGAATGCCAAGATTATCGACGAGACTGTGGAGCGTGCGCTTGTCGGCTGGAAGAAGAACAGGGTTTCCTACGTATCGCGTGCGATTCTCAATCTCGCGACCTACGAGCTGATGTTTAAGGAGGATATCCCCGCGAGGGTATCCATAAACGAGGCAATAGAGCTTTCGAAGAAGTACGACGACGAGAAGACCTTCGGCTTTGTTAACGGAGTTCTCAATGCCGTTGCAGAGGCGCTCGGCAGAAAATGATGGGTCGCAAAATCATAATGGGTATAGATACGAGCAACTACACAACCTCGGTTGCTCTTATGTATACCGACGGCGAGCTGATTGCCAACTTGAAGCGGCCGCTTACCGTGAAGAGCGGGGAGCGCGGCCTTCGTCAGTCGGATGCCGTTTTTTCTCATATCAAGAATATTCCGAGCCTTATGGATGAGGTACGTCTTTGCCTCGGTGGGGAGGTCCCCGCGGCGGTGGGTGTCAGCTCCCGCCCGAGGAATAAGGACGGCTCGTATATGCCTTGCTTTCTCTCGGGCGTTGCCGCGGCACAGAGCATATCCGCCGCGCTCGGCATACCGCTCTACCGCTTCTCTCACCAGTGTGGGCATATTATGGCGGCGATATATTCCTCGCACGCCGAGGAGCTTATCGGCAGGGAGCACCTTGCCTTTCATATCTCGGGCGGCACCACCGAGCTGCTTACCGTAAAGGGGGCGGAGAGCGGGTTTGTAACCGAGATTGTCGGCGGCACGCTTGATATAAACGCGGGCCAGCTTATCGACCGTACGGGTGTCAGGCTTGGGCTTGATTTTCCCGCGGGTGCGGCACTCGAGGCACTCGCTCTCTCCTACAGTGGGAAAAGACGTGCAGAAAGGCCCGCGCTTAAGGGCTGCTACTTTAATCTCTCGGGGCTTGAAAACAAAATATCGCTTCTTATCGATAAGGGCGAGAGGCCCGAATATATTGCGGATTACACGCTTTGCCGTGTGAGCGAGGCAATATGCGCCGCGTGTGAGGCATACATTAGCGAAAACGGTGATATGCCGATAGTATTTGCGGGCGGCGTTATGTCGAACTCAATAATAAAGAAGGAGCTCTCACGGCGCTTTACCGCCTATTTTGCAGAGCCTGCTATGTCCGCCGATAACGCGGTGGGTATCGCCGAGCTTGCAAGACGGGAATATATAAAAGAATGATTTAGAAGGGAGGTGTCCCGCGGTGGATATATCCTCGCTCCGCGAGCGTCCGGTAAACGGTGCTCTCACGGTTTCCGAGCTTAATGCGTATATAAAGAGAATGCTTGATTCCGACCGATTTCTCGGTGCGGCAACCGTCAGGGGTGAGATATCGAATTTCGTTCATCACCGAAGCGGGCACTTTTACTTTTCCTTAAAGGACAGTGAGGGGCAGATACGCGCGGTTATGTTCCGCTCGGCCGCCTCCTCCTTGCGCTTTATGCCCGAGAACGGTATGAAGGTCACGGTCTTCGGCACCGTGTCTGTATATACCCGCGACGGCACCTATCAGCTCTATGCGAGCAGTATTCAGCCCGACGGTATCGGTGCTCTATATCTTGCATACGAGCAGCTTAAGGAGAAGCTTTCAAAGGAAGGGCTGTTTGACGAAATATACAAGCGCCCCTTGCCGAAATACCCCTCGTGCGTAGGAGTTATCACCTCACCGACGGGCGCGGCCGTACGCGATATAATCAACGTGATAGGTAGGCGATATCCGCTTGCTGACATATATCTTATGCCCGCACTCGTGCAGGGCGCATCGGCCGAGGACAGCCTTATCGCGGCGCTTGACACCCTCACCTCATCGGGGCTTGCCGACGTTATCATAATCGGTAGGGGCGGCGGCTCTATTGAGGACCTTTGGGCCTTTAACGGCGAGAGGCTTGCCCGCCGTATATTTGCCTCGGATATTCCAATTATCAGTGCTGTCGGACACGAGACCGATTTCACTATCTGCGACTTTGTTGCGGATTTGCGCGCTCCCACGCCCTCTGCGGCGGCCGAGCTCGCCGTGCCCGATTATCGCGAGCTTTCTATCCGCCTTGACGGCACGTTCGACAGATGTCGCTCGGCGCTTGTCGGAAGGGTGGAGCGCTCTCGCTCCCGCCTGCTTGATGCTCGCGCGAGGGTTATGGGTAAGACACCCGAGCTTCTGCTCTCGCAGAGGACGGGAGAGCTAAAAGAGAAAAAAGAGGCGCTCCTTCGCGCTTTTGGTGAGAAAATGAACGGCAGAAAAAATTCTCTTGCCGCCGTAGCGGGACGGCTCGAGGCGCTTAGCCCTCTTGCGGTTCTCTCGCGCGGTTATGCCGTGGTCGAAAACGAGCGTGGGCTCGTTCGGCGGGCTGACGACCTGTCGCTCGGTGACAGAATTACGGTTCGCCTCTCTGACGGAAAAATCGATGCCACTGTTGAAAGGAAGCAATAATGGATAAAAAAATTAGCTTCGAGGACGCTATGACGCGCCTTGACGAATGTATAAGACGGCTTGAGAGCGGTGCTCTCTCGCTCGACGAAAGCATTACAGTATTTGAGGAGGCTGTCGGCCTTATCTCGGTATGTAACGAAAGAATAAAGAACGCTGAGGGAAGGGTCAGAATTCTGACCGAGGGCCCCGACGGCTCTCTTACCGACGCGCCCTTTGATGCGCTGAAAGATGAGAATTGACGTCTATCTCTTTGAAGCGGGGCTTGCCGCGAGCAGAACCGAGGCGAAGGGGCTGATTGCCTCGGGCGCGGTTACCGTTGACGGTAAGAAGGTGCTTAAGCCCTCCTTTGACGTTGACGGCGGTGAGGACGTTACCGTTGACAGAAGCGGTAGGCGCTACGTCAGCCGCGGCGGGATAAAGCTTGAGGGCGCACTCTCTGCCTTCGGCGTATCGGCCGAAGGACGGCTTTGCCTTGACGTCGGCGCCTCCTCGGGCGGCTTCACCGATTGCCTCTTGCAGTCGGGGGCGAAGCACGTTATCGCGCTTGATGCGGGTAGCGGACAGATGGCGGATGCTCTTCGCCGCGACGGCCGCGTTACCGTAATCGAGGGCTACAATGCAAGATATATGTCTCCATCGGATTTTGAATATTCGCCGAGCCTTGCGGTAATGGACGTGTCCTTCATCTCGGCAACCTACATAATCCCGACGCTATCCCGTGTGCTTAGCTCGGGGGCTGATTTTATATGTCTTATAAAGCCTCAGTTTGAGGTCGGGCGCGATGCGGTAGGCAAGGGCGGTATAGTTAAGGACGAGAAGGCGAGGCTATATGCCGTCGAGCGGGTTACCGCCTGTGCTGAGGAATACGGGCTTCGCCGTGACGGACTTATCAAGTCGCCCATACGGGGCGGCGACGGCAACGTTGAATTTCTCGCTCATTTTGTAAAGGAGTAGGATTTTAATTTCTTATGAAAAAGGTTGCTTTAATACCTAATACAAGCAGAGACAGGGGCCTTGCGGTCTCGCGCTCCGTCTCGGAGCTTCTCGCCTCGCTCGGAATTATCGTGTATGCGGAGAGAGAGGTGTGCGCGGGGATACCCTCGGCTATACCTGTCGGTAGGCTCACGGAGCTCCCAAACGACGTTGAGCTCGTGATAGTCGTCGGCGGTGACGGCTCGATGATAGATGCCTCTTTCGTTGCTATCTCCCGCGATATTCCGATTATCGGCGTTAACCTTGGCAAGGTAGGATATTTAAGTGAGGTTGACCCCGATAATATCTCTGTGCTCTCGAGGCTTGCCAGCGGCGAGTATACGGTAGAGGAAAAGATGCTTCTTACCGTTAGCGGCTCGGAGGGCAGGCTCGCGGTGAACGATATAGTAATATCGCACGAGAGTTATCTCGGTATCGGTGATTTTCGCGTTGAGGCAGTGGCGGGTGATGCGCTCCACTACCGAGCAGATGCCGTAGTTTTCTCTACGCCCCAGGGCTCTACCGCATATTCGCTCTCGGCGGGCGGTCCGATAGTATCGCACGACGTTGACACAATAGTTTTGAGCCCCGTTGCTCCGCACTCTCTTTTCAACCGTTCGGTGCTTTTCGGCGCGGATAATAAAATAAGAGTTACCAATCTCGGAGACGAGGAAATAAACGTCAGCGTTGACGGAAGATTTTCGCATAAGCTCGCGGGCGGCGAGAGCTGCGAGATTTCAAGAGCCGAGAAGAGAATAAAAATGCTTACGTTTACGGAAAACAGTATGTTTTCGAGCTTTTTTAAAAAAATGCGAATTCTGGAGGACATCAGATAATGAAAAACGAAAGACAAAAGAGAATACTCCAAATTATAGAGGAGCACGAGATAGCTACCCAGGAGGCGCTTATTCAGAAGCTCGCCGAGTGCGGCATAGATGCAACGCAGACGACGGTTTCCCGCGATATCCGTCAGCTTAAGCTTGTTAAGGGGCCTACGGGCAGAGGCACGTATAAGTACGTTGCTCCCGCGGGCACGGCGGCGGCATCGGCTCCCGCGCACAACTCGGCTCTTACCGATGCGGTAGTACGCGTAACGGCGGCACAGAATATAGTGGTTATAAGAACGCACTCGGGAATGGCCAACGCTATTGCGGTATGTCTTGACAGTCTCAATATTTCGGGCATTATCGGCTCGGTTGCGGGAGACGATACCATACTTCTTGTCGTCGGCGACGCTCTGCGGGCAAAAGAGGTTGAGAACGAGCTTGTCGGAATATTCGAGGTAAAATAAAAACACCTATGGAGGATGCGTATGCTTCTTTCGCTTCATATAGAAAACGTAGCGGTTATAAAAGAGCTTAACGTTGATTTTTCAGAGGGCTTCACCGCGCTTACTGGTGAGACGGGCGCGGGCAAGTCGGTGCTGATTGACAGTATTAATATTCTCCTCGGTGCAAGGGCGGAGCGCGAGCTTATAAGGAGCGGCGAGAGCGCCCTTACGGTCAGCGGCCTTTTCGGCGATTTCTCCGAGAGTGAGCTTTCCCGTATTGCCTCGCTCGGTACAGAACCCGACGAGGACGGAAGGCTTTATATACAGAGGAGCGTTGGCACGGACGGTCGCTCCCAGGTGCGCATAAACGGAAGAATGGTGAATTTATCACTTCTAAAGGCGATTTCTCCGATTCTTCTCAGCGTTCACGGGCAGAGTGATACCACGTCCTTGACCGACCCCGCGATGCACGGTGTAATTCTCGATACCTACGCATCGCTCAATACGCTTCTCGCGGAATATTCGCTTGCCTTTGCCGAATACGATAAAATACAAAGGGAAATCAAGGATATTACGGCTCGTGCCAGAGAGAGCGAGCGCCTGCGCGAAATCCTCGAGTTTCAAATTAAGGATATAGAAAAAACAGGCCCCCGCATAGGCGAGGAGGATGAGCTTCTCGAAAAGAAGCGTAAGCTTCGTGCCACGGAGAAAATTACGAAAAACTCGGAGCTTGTTTACAAGGCTCTTCGCGGCAGTGAGAAGGGAAGCGCGGCCTATCTTATTGATAGGAGCATTACCGCGCTCTCACAGGTCTCGGACGTCCTACCCGCATACACGGAATATTCCGAGAGGCTTCGCGATGCATTTTACCAGATAGAGGACATAGCCGAGGAGGTCTACGCCGTAATTGAGGACAGCGAGGGAGATCCCGAGGAGGCCTTAAACAAGGTTGAGTCGCGCCTTGAAAAAATTGCGCGCCTTAAGAGAAAGTACGGGCCGACCGAGGAGGAGGTTATCGCCTTTCTCGAGAAGGCACGCGCCGAGCTTGACACGCTTGAAAACAGTGATGCGCTTTTACGCTCGCTTGCGAAAAAGGAAGAAGTGGCATATAAGAGGGCAGAAGAGCTTGCCGAGAGGCTGCACGCGGAGCGTAAGAGATATGCGGCCGAGCTCGAGGTAAAAATTAAGGACACCCTTGAATTTCTCGATATGCCGAAGGTTGTGTTCTTCGTTTCGGTTGAGGAAAGAGACGAGGACGGACGGCACGCGCTTGACGAAAAGGGCTTTGACGATATAGAATTTTATATCAGCGCAAACAGGGGCGCCGAGGCGCAGTCTATCGCCAGGGTTGCCTCGGGCGGTGAGCTTGCCCGCATAATGCTCGCTCTTAAGAGCGTAATATGCGATAAGGACGGCGTTATGACCGTCATCTTTGACGAAATTGATGCAGGTGTTTCGGGCAAAACCGCGCGCAAAATCGGCATAAAGCTCCGCGAGCTATCGAAAACCACGCAGCTCTTCTGCGTTACGCACAGTGCGCAGATTGCCTCTCTCGCCGATACGCACTACCTTATAAGGAAGTCCGACGTGAACGGCAAGACCGAGGCAGGAATAGCTCTTCTCGATTACAACGGACGAGTAGCCGAGCTCTCGCGTATTCTCGGCGGAATTAACGTCACCGAGGCGCAAAGAGAGGCCGCGAGGGATATGCTCGCCGAGCAGGATTAAATACTAATTTTAAACGAGGTATTATGCATTCCGCAATTCTTGATTTTTTAAAGAGGTGGGATGTTGAATATAGGGAAAGCTTAAGCCTTGCCGAATACTCATCAATAGGATGCGGCGGCAGAGCGAGGCTCGTAGTCTTCCCGAGCAGTATAAATACGACGGCGGCACTTATATCGTTTTTGAATGATTTGGGTGCGCCGTACCGAGTAATCGGCAATATGACAAACACGCTTTTTCGCGACTGCGAATATAGCGGTATTCTAATAAAAACAGATAAACTTAATAAATATTTCGTGGCAGAAAATACTGTTACTGTGGAGGCGGGAGCGCTATACAAACGACTTGCCGCGCGCCTTTCGCTCATTGGCATCTCGCTTTTCGAGGAGCTGTTTATGATACCCGGCAGCATCGGTGCCATGGTGCTCGGCAACGCGGGCGCACACGGAAAGGAGACGTCGGGGCTCTTTATCTCGGGCGAATTCTTAAATCCAAGCGGAGAGAGAATTACTCTTTCTCGGGACGAGATGGACTTCGCCTACCGCACCTCGTATGCGCGGAGCCTCGGGCTCGTTTGTCTCTCGGTAACGCTTCGGTGCTTTCCCGACAGCTTTTCAAATATTGCCTCGCGAATTAAGAGGTTTGCCGATATAAGACGGGCGGCACAGCCGACGAACCTACCGTCGCTCGGCAGTGTGTTCAAAAAACACGACGGCGTCGGTATGGGGTACTATATCGAGCGTGCGGGTCTTTCGGGATACCGCATAGGCGGTGCCGAGGTCTCGCGTAAGCACGCGGGCTTCATAGTTAACGTCGGCGGCGCTACCGCATCCGACGTAATCGCGCTTCGGGATTTTATTAAGGTTCGGGTTTTTGAAAAATTCGGGTTTATGCCCGAGGAAGAGATAGAGGTTTTGTAGGCTATGTCCTTTTCCGGCGAGCAGAAGGCGGCGATTGCCGCAGTATTCATAAAAAGCGTGTGCTGCCGACGGGCGCATATGCAGGGTATTCTTGCCGCTCGCGCCGAGCTCGAGGGCGAGAGGCTTCGGATTTCCACCGATAGCGCGGCCTCTGCCGAATATATTGCTACGCTTGCCGAGGGCTTATACTCTGTAAAGCCCGAGATTTCAACCTCAGAGAAGGGTGGACGGTGCAGGATTGTTTCCTTCACCTCGCAGTCGGCATCGCGATTTGTCCTATCCTTCCTTAACGGTGAGGTCGGGATACCCTCAAAATGCAAGCAATGCGCTGCCGCATTTTTACGCGGTGCCTTCTTCGCCGCGGGGCGCATAGCCGACCCCGAAAAGCAGTACAGCCTTGAGTTTTCGCTTAAGGGCGCGACCGAGCGGTTTATGCAGTTGTTTTCCGAGCTCGGACTTGTTCCGAGACTGTCGGTTAAGAAAAACGAGAGAGTTGTGTATTTCAAGAAAAGCGAGCAGCTTGAGGACTTTTTCGCGCTTGCGGGAATGAACCAGACGGCCTTCGCACTTATGGATGCAAAGATACAGAGAGAGCTTCGCAATAACGCCAACCGCGTATCTAACTGCGAGCTCAATAATATAGACCGTGCCGTCTCGAGCTCAATGCACCGGATTGAGCTTTTATCCGAGCTTGAGCGGCGCGGGCTCTTCTCGCAGCTGCCGGACGAGCTTGCCGAAACTGCGAGACTGCGAATGAAGCATAGCGACCTTTCGCTTTCGCAGCTTGCGGCGCTTATCACGCCGCATATATCGAAGTCCGGGCTATCGCACAGACTTAAGAAAATTACAGAGCTTGCCGTGGCTATACTTAGCGGCAATTTGGGAAATACTTAATTTATGAAAGGAGAGCGGACAATGAGCGGATTTGTGCATTTACATCTTCATACAGAATACAGCCTTCTTGACGGAGCAACGCGTATATCCACCATTGCGGATAAGGCGCTCTCCGACGGACAGAGCGCCGTTGCGATTACCGACCACGGCGTTATGTACGGTGCGGTTGAATTTTACACCGAGCTTAAGAAAAAGGGCGTGAAGCCCATTATCGGCTGCGAGGTCTACGTAGCACCGCGCTCCCGACTTATGAAGGACGGGCGCGCTGACAGCTCGGGGCATCACCTTGTTCTGCTTTGCAAGAACGCGGTTGGATATAAGAACCTTTGCTATATGGTATCTATGAGCTTCATCGACGGCTTTTATTCGAAGCCGAGAATAGATATGGAGCTTCTTCATAAGCACAGTGAGGGGCTTATAGCTCTCTCGGGCTGTGTCGGCGGTAAAATACCTCAGCTTATCCTCGCGGGCAGCATGCCCGAGGCAGAGGAGTATGCCTGCGAGATGAAGGACATTTTCGGTGAGGATTTCTTCCTCGAGGTGCAAAATCACGGGCTCGACGAGGAGCGCCGTGTGGCCTTTGGGCTGAAGCTCATTTCGGAAAAGCAGGGAATACCTCTTGTCGCAACGAACGACGTTCACTATCTTGAAAAGAGCGATGCCGACACACAGGCGATACTTATGTGTGTTCAGACGGGTAACGTCATAACCGACGGCAGGCCCTTCGGCTTTGAGACCGACGAGTTTTACTTTAAGACCGAGAGCGAGATGCGCGAGCTCTTTGCGGCCTTCCCGGGAGCCGTTGATAACACCGTCCTGATTGCAGATAGATGCAATTTTGATTTTGAATTTGATAAGCTTCATTTGCCCGACTTTCAGGCCGAGGGCGGTCTCGACCATAAGACCGAGCTCTGTGAGAAGACCTATCGCGGCTTTAATGAAAGGCGTGCGGCGGGCAGATTTGATTTTCAAAAAAATCCCGAGAGCGTGTATCTTGACAGAATAGAATACGAGCTTTCGGTGATAGATAAAATGGGCTTTAACGCCTACTTCCTGATTGTCAGCGACTTCGTGCGTTATGCAAAATCGAGTAAAATTCCCGTGGGCCCCGGCAGAGGCTCGGGCGCGGGAAGTCTTGTCGCATTTTGTATCGATATAACCGACGTAGACCCCTTGGCCTTTGATTTGCTCTTCGAGCGATTCCTGAACCCCGAGAGAGTCTCGATGCCGGATTTCGATATAGATTTCTGCTACAACAGGCGTGAGGAGGTTATCGACTACGTCAAGAGAAAATACGGAGAGGATAAGGTTGCGCAGATAGTCACCTTCGGAACGCTCGCTCCGCGTGCGGCCGTGCGCGACGTCGGCCGTGCGCTCGGTATGCCGTACGGCAAGGTTGATACGGTGGCGAAGCTGATACCGCACATGGCGCCGACAATAGACTCCGCACTGTCGGCAAAGGAGCTGCGCGCAATGTACCTTGACGACGCCGAGGTTCGCCGTCTGATTGACGTCAGCCGTGGCATCGAGGGTATGCCGAGGCACGCCTCGACACACGCCGCAGGCGTTGTAATGACCGAGAAGCCGACCTATGAATACGTCCCGCTTTCCTATAGCGGAACGGGAATTGTCACTCAGTTCGATATGAACACCGATGCCAAGCTCGGGCTTGTCAAGTTCGACTTTCTCGGACTTCGCTATATAACCGTTATTTCCGATGCCGAGCGAGAGGTTAGACGGCGCTTTCCCGATTTTGATATTGAAAGAATTCCGCTTGACGACGCGGCGACCTTCAAGCTTCTGCGCGAGGGAAGAACCGACGGCATTTTCCAGCTCGAGTCGGGAGGTATGAAGCAGGTGCTTATGCGCCTTGAGCCCTCGAGCCTTGAGGACGTTATCGCATGTATCGCTCTTTACCGCCCCGGACCTATGAGCTCGATTGACAGCTTCATAGAGCGTAAGTGGGGGCGCGAGCCGATAACCTACCGTATAGAGGCTCTCCGTGAAATCCTCGACGTTACCTACGGCTGCATAGTATATCAGGAGCAGGTAATGCAAATATGCCGTCTTCTTGCGGGCTACACCTATGCAAGGGCGGATATAGTTCGCCGCGCGATGTCGAAGAAAAAGGCGGCGGAGATGCTTGCCGAAAGAGACGACTTTATTTCAGGCTGTGCCGAGCGAGGCATAGACAAGGAGAGCGCCGAGGACATATTCGAGAAAATGCAGTCCTTTGCCGCTTATGCCTTTAATAAGAGCCACGCGACGGCGTACGGTATTATTTCCTACAGAACGGCCTACCTTAAGGCGCATTATCCCGCAGAGTATTACGCCGCGCTTCTTACGAGCGTTCTCGATAGCCCCACAAAGCTGAAAAAGTATATAGCCGATGCACATAAGCTCGGTGTTTCGGTAATGGCACCCGATATAAACGTTTCCGACAGGAGCTTTACGGTTTGTGAGGACGGAATACGCTTCGGCCTTCTTGCTATTCGCAACGTCGGTGTTAATTTTGCTGATGCCGTAGTACGTGAGCGCTCTCGTGGGGAGTATAAGTCCTTCCAGGATTTCGTTGTACGCCTTGCGCGAAGCGATATAAACAAGAGAACTCTCGAATCTCTGATTAAGTGCGGAGTGTTCGATAGACTCGGTGTGACAAGGAGCGCGCTTCTTGCCTCGTACGAGGGATTGCTTCAGTCGGAGCAGGACAGACACCGCGCGAACGTCTCAGGGCAGATGGACCTCTTCTCGCTTGGTGGCGGGGGAGGCGGCGCGGCATCGGGCTTTGAATATCCCGACTTGCCCGAATTCTCGCTGCGCGAGCTTTTGCTTCTTGAGAAGGAGAGCTCGGGAATGTATTTCTCGGGGCATATGATTGATAACTATTCATTCGAGGTCGAAGACCTTGGGTGCGACGTTATTTCCGACATTATAGATGCCTTCGACGAGGAAAATCCGACCGAGAGTGCCGAATACGCCGATAAGTCAGAGGTCACCGTCGCGGGTATAATAAGTGCGAAAAGGACTAAGCAGACTAAAAACGGAGATACAATGGCGTTTATTACTCTTGAAGACAGAACGGCGGAAATCGTTGTCATAGCCTTCGCGAAGCAGTATGCCGCCCTTTCCTCCGAGCTCTTCGTTGATAACGCGGTCTCGGTTAAGGGAAGAATATCCCACATCGAGGGAGAGGCTCCCGAGATTATTCTTTCGTCCTTAACGCCGCTCACACCCAACTCCGAATATAAAAATCCAAAACGAGAGGAAAAAGCCGAGCAGAAACCCTTAACCGAGAGGATTTATATTCGAGTTCCGTCGCTTTCCGACCCGCGTATTTCCTCGCTTGAAAGAATTTGTGCCTTTTATCCCGGTAAAACACAGATAGCACTTTACGATATGAGTACGGGTAAATATTCGGTGAAGCAGGGGGCACTCGTCGCGGCCATACCCGAGGTTTTGGCCCGTCTTGCCGACAGCTTCGGATCGGAAAATGTGGTTAAAAAATAAAATTTCACACATCAAGGTTGACACAGTAATTTTATTGATGTATAATTGATTTACAAAATATTTTGTGAGGTATTTGATATGGCAGTTAATATTATCGTTGATTTGGTTCTCGCTCTTGTCATTATCGGGGGCGTTATAGTTGGTATCAAAATGGGATTCGTTAAGACTGTTGCGAAGCCTGCTAAGCTGATTTTGGCTATTGTGCTTGCACTTTCGCTCGCTAACGCAGTCGGCAACGCCATCGTGGCTCCCATTGTGTCCGAGCCTATCTCGAATAAGCTTGAGAGCGTTCTTCTCGAGACCTGCGCGGGTCTTACGTCGGACAACGTTTCCGCACAGATTCCCCCGCTCGTTAAGTTTGCGGCGGGTGCCTGCGGTGTCAGCGTTGACAGCGTTGCGACGGGCTCCACCACCGAGGAGATAGTACACTCTATCACCGTCTCTCTTACCGAGCCTGTGGTTGCCATTATCTCGGCCGTTATCGCGGCAATCCTTCTTTACATCGTATCGAAGCTTCTGCTCTCTCTCGTCTTTGCTATTATTGACAAGGCAGTTAACAGAGGTCTTGTAGGAAAGATTAACAAGATACTCGGCTGTGTTTGCGGACTTTTCTTCGCTCTTCTTGCTTGCTGGGGTCTTTCGGCAGTGTTCGATTTCGTAATTCATCTCCCCGTGCTTCACGATGCAGCGTGGGTACAGCAGTTCAGTGGCGGATTTATTTACAACTTCTTTAAGAACGTCAGCCCGCTGGAGATACTGCTTAGCTTCTAATTAAAATAGGTTAGCAGGTATTTTTAAATGAATTTTCAAAAATGCGCAAGGTGCGGTAAGAGACCCGCAATGGTCTTTATTACCCGCCTTGACAACGGCAATAAGGTCAACGAGGGTCTTTGCCTCGTCTGTGCACGGGAGATAGGTATTTCTCCCGTGAACGATATTCTGAAGAGAATGGGCATCGACGAGAACGAGATGGAGGCGATGATTAACGATCTTGGTGAGAGCCTTCCTGAGCTCGTTGACGACGGGAGCGGTGAGAGCGACAGCAAAACGCCCACGCTTAACCTCTCCGAGCTTTTTGGTATGTCGCGCAGAGAGGGTGGCGGCGAGCAGCCCCGCGGACAGGGGAAAGCGGGCCGCGCTGAGGACAAGCAGGATAGGAAGATGCTTTCTATGTACTGCACCAATCTCAACGATAAGGCGAGAGCGGGGAAAATCGACAGCCTCATCGGCCGTGACCGTGAAATAGAGAGAATTATTCAGATTCTCTCAAGACGACAGAAAAATAACCCCGCGCTCATAGGCGAGCCGGGTGTCGGTAAGACGGCGATTGCCGAGGAGCTTGCCAAGAGAATTGTCGAGGGGCGCGTTCCCGGGACACTCTCCGGCTTTGAGATTTGGCAGCTTGACCTTACCTCTCTTGTCGCGGGCACACAGTTCCGCGGTCAGTTCGAGTCCCGTATTCTCGGTCTCTTAAAGGAGATTAAGGCGGCGGGTAATATTATTCTTATGATAGACGAGGTGCACAATATTGCGGGCGCGGGCGAGACCGCCGACGGCAGTATGAGTGCGGCAAATCTTCTTAAGCCCGCGCTCTCGCGCGGCGAGATACGCGTTATCGGTGCCACCACGCTTAAGGAATACCGCAAGTATATCGAGAAGGACAGTGCGCTTGAGCGTCGCTTCCAGCCGGTTAAGATTGAGGAGCCGAGCGTTGCCGATACCGTTGAAATAATAAAGGGAATAAAGAAATACTACGAGAGCTTCCACGGAGTTAATATCTCCGAGGACGTCGCGCGCAGTGCCGCGATACTCTCCGAGAAGTATATAACCGACCGTCATCTTCCCGACAAGGCGATTGACCTTATCGACGAGGCGGCGGCTAAGGTCGCGCTTTCCTCGGGAGAGCTTCACGAGCTCCGCGCGGGTGAGGCTCGCCTTACCGAGCTTGACGGTAAGCTTACCGAGCTCGAGGGCCGTGTACAGTCGCCCGAGGGTCAGACCGAGAGCAATTATAAGGAGCTTGCCGACCTGAAGGTTGAGAGGCTCCGCCTCGAAACCCGTATTGAGGAGCTTCGCGGTATAGTCAAGGGGCTTCGCGTTGAGCTTTCGGATCTGCTCCGCGTTATCGAGGTTTGGACGGGAATACCCGCCTCTGAGATAAGCGTAGGTGAGCTTGATAGCCTCACGGGCCTATACGAGCGCATATCGAGCCGTATAATAGGTCAGGACGAGGCCGTACGTGCGGTCTGCCGTGCGGTTAAGAGAAAGAGGACGGGCGTATCCTATCGCGAGAGCCCGGTTTCGATGATATTTGCGGGTCCCACGGGTGTCGGTAAGACCGAGCTTGTCAAGGTGCTTGCCGCCGACCTCTTTAAGCAGCCCGAGTCGCTTATTCGTCTTGATATGTCGGAGTTTATGGAGAAGCACTCTGTCTCGAAGATTATAGGCTCGCCCCCCGGATACGTCGGCTACGACGAGGCAGGGCAGCTTACCGAGAAAATCAGAAGACGACCCTATTCGGTTATTCTCTTCGACGAGATTGAGAAGGCTCATAAGGACGTCCTCAATATACTTCTTCAGGTTCTTGACGACGGCAGAATTACCGATGCGCAGGGACGAGAGATTAATTTCTCTAACACCATTATAATTATGACTACAAACGCAGGAAGCGAGCGCTCGAGCTCTATTTCGGGCTTTGCGGAGAGCCGCGAGCTTCAGAACAAGGAGCGCGTCGAGAAGGCGCTTTTATCCTTCCTTCGCCCCGAGTTTATCAACCGAATTGACGAGATTATCACCTTCCGTCATCTCGATATGAAGGACTTTGAGGCTATCGCCGCGATTATGCTTGATAAGCTCGCCGCACATCTTTCGGAAAAGGGAATTAAGCTTACCTACACCCCCGCGGCGCTTAAGGTGATAGCAGAGAAGTCCTATTCCGAGAAGTTCGGTGCACGAAATATGAATAGATTTATCGAGCGTGAGATTGAGGACACCGTCGCCGAGAGAATGATTGAGGCATTCCCGACCTCGCTTCTCGGAGTTGCGGTTTCAGCCTCGGGCGGTAAATTGAAAATCAGCACATTATAAGAAAAACGGAGAATAAAAAATGGCAGAATGTTCACACGACTGTTCGACCTGCTCGTCGAAGTGCTCTAAGGCCGACCTTATCGAGCCCGGCAACAGCGCGAGCAGAGTTAAAAAGGTAATCGGTGTCGTTAGCGGAAAGGGCGGCGTTGGTAAGTCGCTCGTTACCTCTATGCTCGCGGTTACGATGCAGCGCCGCGGCTATCGCACGGCTATTCTTGATGCCGACATCACGGGCCCCTCTATTCCTAAGTCCTTTGGACTTAAGTCGGGTAGCGTTGAGGGCAGTGAGCTCGGTATGTTCCCCCCTAAGACCAAGACGGGAATTGAGGTAATGAGCCTTAATCTTCTCGTTGACGATGAGACCAAGCCTGTTGTTTGGCGCGGACCCGTGATTGCGGGTACGGTTAAGCAGTTCTGGAATGAGGTCGTCTGGGGCGAGGTTGATTATATGTTCGTCGATATGCCTCCCGGAACGGGTGACGTTCCGCTTACCGTGTTCCAGAGCCTTCCTCTTGACGGTATAGTAATCGTCACGAGCCCCCAGGAGCTCGTTTCTATGATAGTCGAGAAGGCTGTCAATATGGCTTCGCTTATGGATATTCGCGTTCTCGGACTTGTCGAGAACTACAGCTATATCGTATGTCCCGACTGCGGTAAGGTTATACGCCCCTACGGAGAGAGTAAGATTGAGGCTATGGCCAAGGCACAGGGCACCGCGGTTCTCGCACAGCTTCCCATCGACCCCGAGCTTGCATCGCTTTGCGATAAAGGTGTCATAGAGCTTTTCGAGGGCGATTATATGGAGAGAGCGGCAGATTATATTGAGAAGAACACCTGACGGTGATCTCGAAATGAGCAGGAAAATTCCTGCTCATTTTTTTATTTTTCCGCGGTCAGTATTTGACAAAAAGCGCCTCCCTCGTTATGTTAGAATACCTTTGGAGGTGATGGCGCTTGCAGACCCTTTACGTGGACGTATTCTTCCTTGTTAATTTTACGGTCGATATACTAGCGGCCCATATTGCGCTGAGGTTTTCAAAAATCAGGGGAAGTGTACGACGGATTGTTGCCATCTCGGCACTCGGCGCCCTCGTAGCGCTCGCCGACGTGCTCTTCATAGAGGCCCTTTTTATATCCTTACTGCTAAGTGTTCTTTATCTTTTTCTCGCGGGGCGGCTGATTACGGGGCAGGCGCGCTTTTTCAGGCGCCTTCGCTTCGTTGTTATTTACGTAATTTCCGAGGTGGTTATCGGCGGGACGGTTTATTCCGCCTACTCGCTCCTTGACCGTTATATCGGCGAGGAGGGCTTCTCGGCCGTGGGCGCTGAGAACAGAAGCGCTCTTGTTTTTTCCTTAATTATACTTTTGTCGATAGGGGTGTTTAAGCTGATGATACTATTGTTTTCAAATCTTTCAAATGAAAAAACGGTGCATATCTCTATATCTGTTGCTGAAAGGTGCGCCGAGGCCGATGCTCTTGTCGACACGGGCAATCTTGTTAAGGACCCGATGAATATGTACCCGGTTCTTTTTGTGAAGCCGTCATTTGCCGAGCGGCTGCTGCCCGAGAACGTAATAACTCTTCACAATATAGATGCCCTTGATTCCGACTACAGAAAGCGTATAAGGCTGATTCCCGTCAGCCGCGGAGGCGAAACCCACGTTATGACAGGCGTGCGTGCCGACAGGGTTACCGCTATCGGCGGTTGGGGAAAAAGCGAGCTTGAGGTGACTATTGCGATAGATAAAGAGGGAGGGAGCTACGGCGGATACGAGCTGCTTCTGCCGTCGGCCGCACTTGAAGATGTTGTATAAAGGCTTTTCGGGGCTCGTTTTTAGGTTTAAGAGCCTTCTTTCGCGTATTTTCCATATTTCCGAGCGCTATTATATAAACGGTAGCGAAACGCTCCCACCGCCGCTTCCCACCGAGGAGGAGGAGCGGCTGATAGAACAGATAGATAGCCCCGAGGCCAGACGGCGTTTGGTCGAGCACAATCTGCGCCTTGTGGCATATATCGCCAAGAGGTTTGAGAATACGGGTGCAAATATCGAGGAACTTATTTCGATAGGCACCGTCGGGCTTATGAAGGCCGTATCAACCTTTAAGTGCGACAAGAATATAAAGCTCGCAACCTACGCCTCGCGGTGTATAGAGAACGAAATACTTATGTATTTAAGGAAGAGCACCGTGCAAAAAAGAGCAATTTCAATCGACGAGCCGCTTAGTGTTGATTGGGACGGGAACGAGCTTCTGCTCTCGGATATTCTCGGCAGCGAGGCCGACGTGGTCTATCGCGATATGGAGGAGGACGAGGAGCGCCTAATCGTGCGCGAGGCGGTCTCCACGTTAAACGAGCGCGAGCGGGTTATAGTGGAAATGAGATACGGACTTTCGGGCGGCGAGGAGCTTACACAAAAGGAGGTGGCCGACGCCCTCGGCATCTCTCAGAGCTACATATCACGTCTTGAAAAGAAGATAATGCAGCGACTAAGAAAGAAAATAGAGGAAAAAATATAAGAGTTTTCCGACAAGAAACAGATATTTCGGTAAAATAAAAAATAATTTTTCAAAAAGACTTGAAAAAAGCAAAAATATGTGTTATAATTAATCGCAATGAATATGAATTATGTTAAGAGGTGTTAAAATGAAAGCTGGAATACATCCCGAGTACAAGGAAGCTACCATCAGATGTGCTTGCGGCGCAACCGTTGCAACTCACTCCGTTAAGGGTGATCTCAACGTGGAAATTTGTTCCAAGTGCCATCCTTTCTATACAGGTAAGCAGAAGTTTGTAGATGCCGGCGGACGCGTTGATAAGTTCAAGAAGCGTCTTGCAGCATCGGGTAAGTAATTATTGCTTATGAAAAGAGCGTTGGATAGCTTTAAGGATTATCCTCGCTCTTTTTCTTTTGTTTGGAGGCCGTTATGATAGACGAGAAAAAAGATAAATACGCCGTTCTTGTCAGTATTGCCGAGCGCGGCTCCGACGTAGAGGAGTGCGAGCGCGGCCTTGACGAGCTTGAGCGGCTTCTTGAGACCGCGGGCGGCGTGTGCTTTGCCAGGATGATACAGGTTAAAGAGAGCTTCGACGTTAGGACCTGTATTGGCAGCGGTAAGGTTGCCGAGCTTCGCGAGATATGCGAAAATAACGATATTGACCTCGTAGTATTTGATTTTGAGCTCAGTCCCGCGCAGATAAGAAATCTCGAGGACGGAATAGGCGGCGTGCGTGTTATCGACCGCAGTATGCTGATTCTCGATATTTTTGCGCTCCACGCGACGAGCGGGGAGGGAAAGCTTCAGGTTGAGCTCGCTCAGCTTAAATATTCGGCGCCCCGTCTTGTGGGTCACGGCAACGAGCTCTCGCGACAGGGCGGCGGTATAGGCAGTCGCGGCCCCGGTGAGAGTAAGCTTGAGACGGACAGACGGCATCTTCACGAGAGAATTTCCACCCTCGAGGAGCGCTTACGTGAGCTTGAGCACAATCGAGAGGTTATGCGCTCTCAGCGTGACAGGAGCGGTCTTATGAAGATTGCCCTCGTAGGATATACTAACGCCGGCAAATCCACGCTCTTAAATTCGCTTACGGGCGCGGGTGTTCTTGCCGAGAATAAGCTTTTTGCCACGCTCGATGCAACGACGAGGAAGCTCGAGCTCCCCTCGGGCGAGACGGTTCTTTTGACCGACACCGTCGGCTTTGTAAGGAAGCTGCCTCATCATCTTGTCCGCGCCTTCCGCTCAACTCTTGACGAGGTGCGCTATGCCGATGCGCTCCTTATTGTATCGGATGCATCCGACCCCGAGCTGCCCGAGCATATTAAAGTGACAGAGGAGGTTATCCGCGAGCTTGGCGCCGAGGATAAGCCGGTAATTCACGTGCTGAACAAATCCGACCTCGCCCCCTCTGCAATTTCGGTATATATGCCGGAGGCTGTGGCTACCGTTGCGATGAGCGCTCTCTCGGGTGAGGGAGTGGACGAGCTTCTATCCGAGATAGAGGCGCTCCTGCGTGCAAGACGGAGAACCGTGCGATTGCTCATTCCTTATTCCGACCAGGCGGTTACCAGCGCGCTTTACGACATTTATACCGTCTCCGACGTCGAGTATACCGATACGGGCGTTACGCTCACGGCCGTGCTTGACGAGCGTGGACTTGGTCGCTACTCTAAATATATCTGTGAGGCTTAGTAATATGGAAGGCTATATTACAATAAAGCAGGCGGCGAGCTACGAGTACGAGGAAAAGAAATCGGTGTTTATCGCCGATGCGGCACCCGTAAGCTGTGAGGCTGATGCGCTTCGCTTTATCGAGGGGATAAAGAAAAAGTATCCCGATGCCCGTCATCACGTATACGCCTACGTCCTTCGCGAGAATTCGATTATGCGCTTTTCCGACGACCGAGAGCCGCAGGGAACCGCGGGTATGCCCGTGCTTGACGTTATTCGTAAGAACGGCTGTACCGATACCGTAATCGTTGTGACGAGATATTTCGGCGGAACGCTTCTCGGTACGGGCGGGCTTGTCCGCGCGTATACCGCGGCCGCCCTCGGCGCGCTTAGCTCTGCCGAGATTATTACCTATGATATTTATACGACACTCGAGATAAAGGTTAGCTATTCCGATTATCAGAGGCTCGGTGCACCGCTTACAGAGCTCGGCTTCAGAACCCTTGATACACTTTACTCGGATTTGGTTGCCGTATCCGGCAGTGTTAAAAGTGCGCTCCTTTCGGAGCTTGAAAAAAGGGTTGTCGAATTGACCTCGGGACGCGCCGAAATTACCGTTATCGGCGAGAAGTTTGAATATTAATTTCAAATCTTTAAGAAATTTGTTGTAAAAAAAGTGTTTTTGAAAAATCATTCGTATATTATCTACGGATGAAAAAAGAGAGGAGGGCTTGCGGCTTGATAAGCAGAGAAACAATTGAAGAAATACTCGTCAGGACAGACATACAGTCGCTTATAGGAAGCTACGTGTCATTGAAGCGTGCCGGCTCGAATCTTAAGGGCCTTTGTCCCTTCCACAGTGAGAAGACACCGTCCTTCACCGTATATCCCTCGAGCAACAGCTTTTACTGCTTCGGCTGCAGTGCGGGCGGAGATCAGATAAGCTTTATTATGAAGATGGAGCATCTCGATTATCCCGATGCCGTGGAGTTTTTGGCGAAGCGGGCGGGAATTACAGTCGAGGAGCACGATTCGGCGCAGTATACCTCTCGGCCCAAGGTCGATAAGAAGCGCTTATATGAGATGAACGCCACGGCGGCGCGCTATTTTCATGCTCAGCTGTTCTCGGACGACCCCGAGGCTCGCGAGGCACTCTCTTATTTTACCGAGAAGCGTAAGCTCTCGGTTGCTACCATCAAGCACTTCGGCCTCGGATATGCGCCGAACAGCTTTGATAAATTCTCAAAATTCATGCTCTCGCGCGGATATAGCTACGATGAGCTTGTAACCGGATTTCTTTGCGGTAAGAGCGAGAGCGGACGGTATTTCGACGCCTTCCGTAACCGCGTTATGTTTCCCATAATTGACGTTTCGGGGAACGTTATTGCCTTCGGTGGGCGCGTTATGGACGACTCGAAGCCGAAGTACAAGAACTCCTCGGATACCCCGGTTTTTAAGAAAACGCGTAACTTGTTTGCACTGAATTTTGCTCGGACCGCCTGTGAGGAGTCGCTCATTCTCTGTGAGGGCTATATGGACGTTATCGCACTCCATTCGGCGGGCATCACGAACGCCGTTGCCACACTCGGCACCGCGATTACGGCTGAGCAGGCGCGACTTATGAGCCGATATACCAAGAGCGTTATTATTTCCTATGACTCCGATGAGGCGGGGCAGCGTGCCGCTGCGCGTGCGCTTCGTATGCTCGAGGAGGTCGGACTTACCGTCAGCGTTCTCTCGGTTCCGGGGGCTAAGGACCCCGATGAGTACATAAAAACCTACGGCGTAAACAAATTCCGCGAGGTGATAAGCGGGGCGAAGAGTAAGTTCGAATATAATCTTTCGAAGGTTCTCGGCAAGTATGATATTAACCTGCCACAGGACAAAATCAACGCGCTTCACGAGCTTGAAAACATAATTTCGGCGGTTTATTCCGTGGCAGAACGAGACGTTTATATTCAAACAGTATCAAAGAGACTGTCCGTTGATGCCTCGGCAATTCGCGCAGACGTTGATAGAATTATTGCTCGCAACGCCGCCGCGTACAAGCGAGGCGAGGCACAGCAGGTTCGCCGCGACAGTGTCGGATATTCCGACAGGGTAAACCCCGATTTCATCAAGGCCCCGACGGTTGCACGTAACGAGGAGAACGTGCTCGGACTTCTTCTTGAGTTTCCCGAGCACAGGCGAAGCGTCTTCGAGGGCGAGCTTCTTACCGAGGATGACTTTTTCACCGAGCTTGGCAAGCAGCTTTTCCTCTATCTCAAAAGCGCCTACGCCTCGGGCGACGAGCACCTCGTTACAATGAGCGAGGTTTTCAGCGATGAGCAGATGGGCAGGGCGGCGCGTATGCGCGTCGGACGTATGGCTCTTACTGCTAACGGAAAAGAGGTTCTCCTTGACAGTATAGCAAGACTAAAAAATTCAATGGAGAAGAAGGCGGCGGAGAGCACCGACACTATAGCGGCTCTCGACGCACTACTCCAAAAGAAAAGAAACGGATAAAGTGAGGATGTAAAAATGAGCAGAGAAAAGATTGACGTAAACGAGTTTATCGATTCCAAATCCGAGAGCGGCATTGGCGGCTCCGATATAATGAAGGCTCTTGAGGATATCGAATACGATATACAGGTTGATATCGATGCGGTCAGCCCCGACGAGCTTGAAAATGAGGAATTCAAGGACATTGAGCAGGACGTTAAGTCCTATGACAATGCCGAGAATATGGAGAAATACTTCTCGCAGGAGGGTCTCGCTATCGATGACCCCGTGCGTATGTATTTAAAGGAAATCGGCAAAATTCCGCTTCTTTCTCCCGAGCGCGAGACCTATCTAGCAGAGCAGATAACTCTCGGTAACAAGGCGGCTAAGGATGAGCTTATAGAGGCAAACCTCCGTCTTGTCGTAAGTATAGCAAAGCGCCACGTCGGAAAGGGAATGTACTTCCTCGACCTTATTCAAGAGGGCAACCTCGGACTCATCAAGGCGGTAGAGAAGTTCGATTACAGCAAGGGCTACAAGTTCTCTACCTATGCTACCTGGTGGATAAGACAGGCTATAACGAGAGCAATTGCCGACCAGGCAAGGACTATCAGAATTCCCGTACATATGGTTGAAACTATACATAAGGTTTCCCGCACTGCGCGCCAGCTTCTCCAGGAATACGGCCGAGAGCCTACTACCGACGAGATTGCAGAGAGGCTTGGCATGACCGCGGACAAGGTTCGCGAGATTATGAAGATAGCACAGGACCCGGTTTCGCTTGAAACGCCTATCGGCGAGGAGGAGGACAGCCATCTTGGTGACTTCGTCGAGGATAACGATTCTCCCACTCCGTCCGACAGCGCTTCCTATTCGCTTCTTCGCGAGCAGCTTTGCAATATTCTCCGCACTCTTACCCCGCGTGAGGAGCAGGTTATTAAGCTTCGCTTCGGACTTGAGGACGGCAGACCGAGAACTCTCGAGGAGGTTGGAAAGCAGTTTAAAATCACGCGCGAGCGTATCAGACAGATAGAGGCTAAGGCACTGCGCAAGCTTCGTCACCCCTCTCGCTCGAAGACTCTCAAGGATTATCTTGCAAACTAAACACAGGTTGTGAATGTGCACAGTTTTTCTTTTGGAATTCTGTGCACATTAACTTATTATTTTATTTATAGATATTTTCCTTGACTTTTTGAGGAAACTGTAGTAAAATGTTATAGTAAGTCATAGTGCCTTTTGGAGGGTTAAAAACGCAATGAAAAGAATAATATCGCTATTACTTTGTCTCGTTCTTGTTTGCATGACGCTCGTGTCCTGCAAGGAGGACGGCTTCGGATATAACGGTGAGTACGACAAATACATCTCCGATGAGGAGCGCGACCCGATTGTTCTCGATTTCTGTATCGTTACGGGTGAGGCGACACAGCTCAACGCCAAAAAGACGGTAACTGCAAGCATAAATCAGTTCCTCGGCGCTAAGTTTAACACAACGCTTAATATACATTACATAACCGCAGAGAATTACGAGGCAGAGGTTCTTGCTGCTGCGAAGGGGGAGGACACCGAGACGACCTACAGAGCGGATATCGTTCTCGTCCTCGGAGAGGATATGTTTGACACTCTCTATCAGGAGAATCTTCTTGCCGACCTCACTCGCTATTATGATTCGAAGAAATACGGCCTCTACGATGCCGAGATGTTTGCGCGCCTTAACGTTCTTATGTCGACCAAGCATCTTATTACCGCATCCTATGTTGAGGACAAGATTTATACCGTTCCCAACGATCACGTTATAGGCGAGTATGAGTTTCTTCTCGTAAAGAATGACGTGGTTGAAAAGTATTATAACTACAGCCTTACCGAAATCAAGACCTGGACCGATTACAGCTCCGAGGAGCTCGTAGCTCTTCGAGAGAGAATAGATGCCGACGGAGTATTCTCCTCTGCCGATGCTATTAAGTACGTTACCGCGGGCAAGTATAGCGACATCGCGGCATACGAGAGCGAGGGCTACGTTTGCAATATTGCAAAGTATCCCGAGGTTACGAGGGCAGAGGCGTTCAAGAGTGCCTTCGCTATTATTAAGGATGCGAGCGACGACGGTAAGCCTATCAACGGCTCCGACCCTGCATATATGGAGCGCTACTACAGAGCTATGGAGGTTATTTACACTATCAACACCGACGCCACTCTCCGTAACTATCTTCAGTTTGGCGTTCAGGGACCCAACTACCTTCTTTCCGCACTTGACGACACGACTACGCAGGTTGTGCGTAACGACACAGGCTCCGGTGTATACGATATGGACCTCTCCCACACGGGCGGCATTTTCAATGCGCTTTTCTGTGAGGAGCTTGGCTGGACTCCCGATGTAAAAGACAGTGCGCTCGCGCAGAATAAGGACGCGCGACTTCCCGATAGCAACGACTGATTATCCCGCAAACGACTTGTAACTTGTAACTAATTACATTTTGGGTGGTATAATATATTATGAAGAAGAAAAACGACGAATTCAGCTTTAAGGATTTGATGCAAATCTTCATTCCTAAAATCTGGCTTATTGCACTTGTCGCCGTCCTGCTCGGCGCGGTGCTCGGCGTATACTCCGCATTTATTAAGAAGGATACCTATACCTCGACCTCTATGATTATGGTAACGAAGAATACCGGAGGCTCTGTTACTACCTCCGACCGTTATCTTGCCGCAGATATGGTCGAGCCCTACGAGATAGTTATAATGTCTGATACCTTTCTTGGAATGGTTATTGAGAAGCTTGAGGCAAACGAGGATTATTCCTCTTACGCCAAGGGAATGACCCCCTCTGTGCTCAGCTCTATGATTACCGTCGAGAAGCTTGGCGAGACCGAGCTGTTCAGGCTTAACGTGACGTCAGGGGACCCCCGACTCTCGTATGCTATCGCATACGTGCTTGAGGATCAGATTACCGACGCGGAGAAGGGACTTTCGAGTATGCTTACCTATAGCGACGTAAGCACCAAGACGATTGACGAGCCCGCTCTCAATACCGTTGCCAATAGCAAGAACATCGTCAGAAACACTCTTATCGGTGTTGTCGGCGGTGCAGTGCTTACTATGATTGTGCTCTTCATAGCTTCTATGTTTGACGTGGTTATCCGCGACAGGAAGAAGCTTGACGATAACTTTGACATTCCCGTTCTCGGAGTTATTCCGAGGTTCGAGATTGACGAGGAGGTGCAGATCTGATGCTGTTTTTCAATAAAAGGACGTCTCACAGCTCCGACCTCGAGGACTTCCGCCGTATTATCAACGAGGACACCCCCTTTGCGATACGCGAGTCCTTCCGTACTCTTTATACTAACGTTCTTTACCTTCCCATTGAGGATAAGTGCAAGAAGATTGCTATCACGAGCGCCTTCTCGGGTGAGGGAAAGACCTACGTTACCGTCAACCTTGCGCTTACTATTGCGAAGAACGCGCCCGAGGCGAGAGTTCTCGTAATCGATGCCGATATGCGTAACCCGAGAGTTACGAGAATAATGAATATGCGCCGCTCGGGCACTCACGGACTTAGTGAGTATCTTGCGGGCATCGACGAGACACCTAACTATCTCGATACGAACTATCCCAATCTTAAGCTGCTCTCCTCGGGTGCAAAGAATTCCAACGCACTCGGACTTATCTCCTCGACGAGAATGCAGACACTGATTGAGTACTGTAGGGAGCGCTTCGATTACATTCTTTTCGATACCCCGCCTGTTAACCTTGTATCTGACGGTGTGCTTCTCAATGATTACATCAACGGATACCTTCTCGTCGCGAGAGCTGATTATTCGGACGTCAGCTCGGTCAGCGATATGCTGGACAGCCTGTCGAGAGTAAACGCTAATGTATTTGGCTTCGTTCTCTCGTCGGTCAACATGAACAAGACAAAAAAGAAATATGGAAGGTACGGCAAGTATTCGGCGTATTACTATGATAAGCCGAAGTCGCGCGGTAACGTGACGGCACATGCAGATAACACCGCTGCCGATACTGTAGAGTAAGAGCTTTCTTTATGGGTGTGATTGATTTTCACGCACATATACTCCCGGGGGCTGACCACGGTTCCCATTCTGTTAACACTTCGCTCGTCCAGCTCGATATCGCAAAAAAACACGGAATAGACAGAATTGTGGCTACCCCGCACTTTTATCCGCACAAGCACGATATTGAAGTTTTTTTACAGCGCAGAGCGCTTGCCGTCTCTCGTATTGCCGAGCATCTCAATGAGAGCTCGCCAAAAATTGCGGTCGGCTCTGAGGTTATGCTTTGCATCGGCCTTGAGCGCTTCTCGCGCCTCGATGAGCTTACGATAGGCAACTCGAACACGCTCCTTATAGAGCCGCCCCCGAACGATTTTTCCGAGGAATACATAAGTACCGTCGCCGTGTTAAAGGAGCAGGGCTACAATCTGATTTTGGCACACGCTGACAGATATTCTGCCGCCTCGGTTGAGCGCTTTTTAAGCGAGGGGGTTAAGCTTCAGATTAACGCCTCAGCTCTATGCACACTCGTTAAGAACCGCGCAGTCTATGATTGGATAAGGCGCGGGCAGGTGGTTGCGCTCGGCAGTGACATTCACGGCTCGAACAAGCGCGCCTACCGCGAGCTTAATATGGCCATACGCCACCTCGGCACCGAATATGAAAGAATATTCAAGGTAACCGAGGGCATTTGGAATAGCTTTAAAACGATATAAAGATGAAAAAGGGACAGAATTCTGTCCCTTTTTGTATTGTATTTTGGAAATAATTAAGCTGCTCGTCAAAATCTTTTTCGCCCGAGAGAATACAGTGAAAGACCTCATTTTTTTCGTTGCGAAACACTATTCTTTTGTTCATTTTCATCACCTACCAAGTTTATTATACGATAGATATAGCGAAAACTCAACTGCTACAGTATAAATCTCCCCTATTTGCAGATACTAACAGTACAAATCTGTAAGTCAAGGAGATTTTTATATATGAAAGCAACAGGGATAGTCCGCCGCATAGACGACCTCGGGAGAATAGTTATTCCTAAGGAGATACGACGGACACTTAGAATAAAGGAGGGCGACCCGTCGCAGACAACATTGACACAGACTGATCGCTTCTGCTTTGCGATGTTGAATTTTTCTGAACGGATAGGGCTCAAATCCAAGGACGGTTCTACATAGAAGCTTTAATTCTTTAAATTTTTATAAATTTTTCGAATTTGCTGTTGAATTTTACGAAGAATTAGTATATAATAAATACAGCAAGAAGTGAAATTTATCAAAAAGGAGGATTCTATGATGCCAAACATTAAGCCCGTATCAGATCTGCGCAACTATAACGAGGTACTGCGCGATATCGCCGTTGGCGAACCCGTATTCCTCACCAAGAACGGTCGCGGCAGATACGCTATCGTTGATATGGAAGAATTTGAAAAGACTCAGGCAACACTCAAGCTGATGCAGGAGCTTGCGAAAGGGGAAGCCTCTGCGAAAGAAAAAGGATATATCGATATCTCTGATGTCGAGAATATCTTAGGGGGAGCGCATGGCTAAAATCAATTTTACGCCAGAAGCCCTTGAGGATATGAAGGAGATCAAGGCATATATCACCGACGAGCTGTGCAGCGAACAATCGGCAATCCATACGGTTGAGAAGATTATGAAGCGCATCCGTCAGCTTGGCGGTTTCCCCGAAAGCGGCGCGCCTCTCTCCTCGATCATCAATCTTGAAGTTCCGTACCGATTCCTTGTCTGCGGTAACTACACCGCGTTTTATAAGGTGGACGGCGACGAGGTTCACATTATTCGTGTACTCTTGGGAAGACGGAATTCTATGCAAATTCTTTTTGGAAAAACATACGACGAATAACACGAGAATCGCTATTCTTAGGGTCGATCGCTCAAGGACAGCGTTACAAAAATAACAGCGAGATGAATTTCATCTCGCTGTTATTGTATAATTTCCAAGTGTTCGATTCCATATCGTAAAATTAAATTGATCAATTCATTTCTGGAATAATTGCTTTCCTTGGATATTTTATCTAATTCACACAAAATATCTTCTTTGATTCGCACGGAAATAATTTTGTTGCCATCTTCTCCGCACTTTTTAATTTTTAGCGTTTCATTGTTCACGATTTATCCCCCTTAATGATTATTTTTATAAATAACAATTACATTATATTATTGACAAATAACAAAATATATAGTACAATGTGTATTACAAGGGTAATACCCAAGTAATACACAAAAGGAGAAAGGATATGAACGAACAAAAGAATACCCCAAAATTAAACGAGGTGGAAAACGAAGCGCTTGAGAAAATGAGTCACGGTCTCAAGGAGATCTGGAAAATCATTATTTTCTGTTGCGTCGGTTGGCTTCTGATCACGGTAGGATTAAAGATCACCCCATTGCTTGCCATTGTAGGTGCGCTTATTATTTCTGTTCCGTCGGTGATTTCTGTGCGTCGCCACGGAATAAAAAACGTTTTCAATTATGATTACGTGATTGAAACGACGTATCGAGACGGACGTAAAACCTATGACGTTGATTTGGGCGGCAAGCTGGGAATGATGGTCGTGCAGCTGATTCTGACGATCTTTATAGGAGTCATCCTCACGCCGATCAGATACGTTGCATATTGCATTAAATTTAATGTTCATTGCAAAAAGCTGAACTGGAAGCCCGAATTTAAGCTTGGTATTTTGTTGCCTACCGTTGTGGGCATCGGCGTTTTTGTATTGGGCATTGTTTTAGCGTCCGTGCTATAAAAACGGATTTCTTGATAAACGAAGTTAACTGAATTATTCATACAAAGTATAAATCTCCTTGTTTTGCAGATACTAACAGTACAAATCTGTAAATCAAGGAGATTTTATATATGAAAGCAACGGGAATTGTGCGCCGAATAGATGACCTTGGGCGTGTGGTCATTCCAAAGGAAATAAGAAGAACGATGAGGATCCGCGAGGGCGACCCTCTTGAGATTTACACCGACCGCGAGGGGGAGGTAATCTTCAAGAAGTATTCGCCGATCGGCGAGCTTCAGAGCTTCGCCTCCGAATACGCCGACACTCTTCAAAAAACCTCATCGATGCCAATCTTCATCTGTGACAGAGACGAGGTAATTGCCGTCTCGGGTGCATCGAAGAAGGAATATCTCGATAGAAAAATATCGAAGGGGCTCGAGGAAATCGCGGAGGGACGCTCGCTTTATATGAGAAGCGTGGGAAGCGAGACGGTCGCCATTACGAGCGACGGCGGCTCGCATTACGTAAACTGTGCGATGCCTATTTTAAGTGAGGGCGACGTAATCGGCTGTGTTGTATCGGCGTGGCAGTATGATACGCCGACGGGTAACAAGATTTCCGACGAGGCGGAGTCGAAGCTTATACAAACCGCGGGTATGTTCCTCGGAAAGCAAATGGAATCATAAAAAAAGCGTATTTCAGGGGAACGCTCGCTCGGGGCGTAACGCTGAAATACGCATTTTTTTATGATATTTTTATTTTTGCGGAGCTCGAGGCTTTGATATAGGCGATATATGAGCTGCCACGGTTTACCGTAAGGCGCTCTCCGCTTTCCGTAAGGAGCGTGAGGCTCCCGTTCTCATCTGTGTACCAGCTGATTTTGTAGAGAGCTCCGCGGCTTATATAATAGCCGAGCCCCGAGCCGTCGGTATCGATAATGGTCTCGGTGCTTTCTCTCGTTTCAATCGTTACGGCATCGGCAAAGAGCAGGAAAACGTTATCGTACTCGAGCCTTTTATCGTTTAGCATATCGGTTTTAATATTGCCGTTTTTGAGTAGCATATATTTTTTAGTCTCCCCCGAAAAAACGAAGTCTGTCGTGTTATCCTCGGAATAGGGAACCGATATGCTTACGGCACTTGTTCCGCTCTTGCTTATTTCCTCGCCAAGGGGAGAAAAATCAAAGGGAAGTGCCGCGGCACTGTCGGCTATACCGCTAATGCTTGAATTTCTGAAAAAGGCATTGAGAAGCGCGCCGTTGGTGTAAACAAACTCGGTATATTCGGTATAGCTGTAGCCGTCGCTCTCGGAAAAATCGAGCCCCGAGACCTCGGGACGGGCAATTTCATAATCGAAGCTGTCGTCGCGGCTATCGTGTACGAGAAAGCCGCCGAAGTAGTAGGCGAGCAGGGAAATGTAGTCCCGCGCAGGTGCAATCGAGCCGATTTTATCGACACCGAGCGCGTTGTTCTTGAAAACGAGCAGTCTTGTATCGCCGTTTTCTGTTGGAATTTCAATGGTAAGTGCGGCGCTTGAAATTCCGTAGCAGGGTGTATCCGACCTCATAACGAAGGCGAGATACTCCAAAAGAGAGGCCTCCTCTGTAATCTCAAGACCCGTAAGTGCATCTGTGTATGCGGGTGTGGGATTTACAGCAGGAAGCCTGTCGTCATTATTACCGCCATCGGCGGTGTTTCCG
Organism: Clostridia bacterium; assembly: GCA_017504605.1. Classification (GTDB taxonomy): domain Bacteria; phylum Bacillota; class Clostridia; order Oscillospirales; family CAG-272; genus UBA1740. Next base: position 40,772 of record JAFVQW010000030.1, on the reverse strand, counting down.
TCTTTATTTTCATCGACATTTCCGTTTTGGGCAGGATTCTTGCCCACGTTATCGTCGCTGTCCGGCTTTAGAATAGATTGCCAGCCGCTCGATGCGAAGCCAACGGTAAGCACGAGAGACGCGGCAATGAGAAAAAAAGCAACCAGCTTTACGAGGTTGCCCCCCTTCACGTTATTCATTTTGTACCTCCTTGCACACCGATCTAATCGCGGCGTGCACGCTGCGTAAGTATTATATTACTTTGTATAGCGCACGAGCCATGCATCTGCATACTCGAATGCTTCGGTGAAGCTACTTACAATCTTCTGCTTAGTATTATCGACCGGCATCTTGGTGTTGCTATCAAGGAGCTGAACCATAATCTTGCTCGGAACAGCGCCCTTATCGGTTTCTTTCTCGCTCATAATCATCATATAGATGTATCCCTTATCGGACAGGTCGCCGTAGAAAATCTCATTGCCCTGACGAACGAGCGGTCTTCCCTTGTATTCAAGGAATTCGTTGTTATCCACGCCCTTTGCGTTTAACATCATAATCTCCTTTCTGAAATTTGAAAGCGGTGGCAATGCTTGTCCGCCCTCGCAAATATCATACCAAAGCTTTTGCCATCTGTAAATACGTTCGACAAAAAGACAGACGGTAAGAATATCGCACAATACGCAGTTATTTTACAAACGGTGTGTATTTTAATGCGTATGCGCCGCTTGGGGGAGTGGGCTTCGTCAGCTGAAAAACCGAGTCGGCCCTATCTGACAGAGCCTTTTGTATAAGCGCCCTCTCCGAGAGAGCGTCTGTGTCGGCGGGCTTTGTCAGAACGGGAATAGTCCCGCACCGCTTAATTTCCTTCAGTCCTTGTCTGCCGCGCGTATCAAGTGCGAGCAGCTGCGTATAAAGCGGGGCTTCCGATACCGAGGAGGAGGTAACGCCAAGGTAGGAGAACCATATAGCACGCCTTATCCGCGCCGCAGTGTACTTTTTCGTCTGCGACAGTCGGACGAGTCCTGATAATGTATTTGCCTCGAGGCTCTTAGCCCTGAGACGGTTATATAAACCGCCGCCGCAGTCGTGAGGCTCCACGTCCTGCCTTGACGGACTTATACGAAGTGAAGAAATAATTGCCGCTCCGAGCCTCTCGCCGTCACAGGGAAATGAGCCGTCGGCAATAGCGTCTAAAATGCACTTTTTTGTAGAATTTGGGGTGTATTCAAGGGCAGAAATGTTCTTTGCAAGCACTGCCTCTCTTATTGCGGTGGCGCTTTGCAGCTCGGTACTTGGAGAGAAGAGGTCGTTGTAGCCGGCGCCCATTCGCTTTACCGTATGGAGCCTAATGCTCGAGGAGCGCTTGCTTAAGGCCTTGATATATTCAAGTGCGAGAATATTGTTCGGGGTGAAATCAAGCTCGCTCTCGCCGAGAGACGAGAGTGCCTCGGCACATATTGCGGGATAGCCGAGAGAGCGAAGAGTGGGGTCGTCGCTAAGCCTTGCAACTGCTCTTTCGTACTCCTCCGTCTGCATCGCGGACGCTACCCTGAGAAGGGGCTCGAGCTCTCCCGCCTCGGAGCCAAAGGATATATAGTCGACGGTTCCGAGCGAGTCTATAATCGATACCGCCGCAGAAGCGAAGAGCTCCGCGCTCGCGGCAGAGAAGGGAAATGGCAGCTCGAGCACGAGATTGGCTCCGCCGAGGACTGCGCATTTTGCCCGAAGCCCCTTGTCGGCGATAGCACATTCACCGCGCTGAGTGAAATTGCCGCTCATAACGGCTATAACCGTCGTATCGGGGCCGAAGTCCTCGCGTATTCTGTCAATATGGTATTTGTGACCGTTATGAAACGGATTGTATTCACAAACTATGGCAACCGTCGTCATAACGTGGCACTCCTTAAATAATTTTTTAAAAAGATATTGAATTAAATTTGAAAGTGGTGTATAATGGATATGCTAATTTTTAATGCAAGGAGAAAATATGAAAGTTCTAGTTGTAAACGCAGGCTCCAGCTCGCTTAAGTATCAGCTTTTTGATACGGCTGCGGGTACCGTGCTTGCAAAGGGAAACTGCGAGAGAATAGGCATTGACGGCTCGCGCATCACTCACAAGTCAAACGGAAAGGACGAGTACGTTAACGAGTCGCCTCTTGCGGATCACTCCGAGGCTACGAAGCGCGTCGTTGACCTGCTTGTAGATAAGACCTACGGCTGCATCGACTCAATTGATGAGATTGAGGCTATCGGTCACCATATCGTCCACGGCGGACCGTTCTTCACCGAGTCGGTTCTCGTTACCCCCGAGGTTCTGTCGGTGCTTGAGAAGTGCGTAGCCTACGCACCCCTTCACACTCCCGCAGGAATTATGGGTATTAAGGGCTGCACTGCGGTAATGCCCGAGAAGCCCCAGGTTCTCGTATTCGATACCGCATTCCATCAGACGATGGGACGCGAGGCGTATATGTACGGCGTTTCCTACGATATGTACGAGAAGTACGGTGTTCGCCGCTACGGCGCTCACGGCACCTCGCACAGATACGTCAGCGGCGAGATGATTAAGATGCTCGGCGGTAAGGCAGAGGGCACCCGCATCGTTACCTGTCACATCGGTAACGGCTCGTCCATCTCTGCTGTAAAGGACGGTAAGTGCGTTGATACCTCGATGGGCTTCACGCCCCTTGACGGTATTATGATGGGCACGAGAAGCGGTGCAATCGACCCTGCAATCGTTCCTTTCATTATGGAGAAGGAGAATATGACTCCTGCCGAGGCCGACACCTATCTTAACAAGAAGTGCGGCTTTATCGGTATCAGCGGAATCAGCTCCGACTCGAGAGACCTCGAGCGCGCAATGGCAGAGGGCAACGACCGTGCGAAGCTTACATACGAAATGCTTTGCTATCAGATAAAGAAGTTCATCGGTGCATACAGCGCATCTATGGGCGGCCTTGACGCTATCGTATTTACTGCGGGCATCGGCGAGCACGTTTCTTACATTCGTGAGAACGCCTGCGCGGGCCTTGAGTATCTCGGCGTTAAGATTGACAAGGAGAGAAACACCTTCGGTCACTCGTCAACTCCCGTGAAGATTTCTACCGACGACTCCCGCGTTACGGTATATATGATACCCACCAACGAGGAGCTCGTTATTGCAAAGGACACCGAGAAAATCGTATCCGAGCTTTAAGCTATCGGGGCAGTCGAATTCGACTGCCCCTTTATAATATCATAAATAAATATAGTTGTCAAGAAAGGAGCACAATTTTACTTACAAAGCGAGTGCTCCCATGCATCTTTTGCAAAGAGAGTCGAATATTTTTTCGTTGTTGGTGAAATCCATAGCGGAGGTGTATATTTTCTCAAGAGCAAAGTGGTGCTTTGCCGCCAATGAGAAATAGTGCTGTGCGAGTGCAAGAGCCTCGGTGTGCATTTTCAGGAGCGCCTCGGCGCCGTGGGGAATTTCCGTAAGAATTTCCGTGGAATTTATCCCACCCTCACCTATTGTAATCATTTTATCGTTAAGCACGACGGCATCTGTGTTGCAGGGTAAGAGCGGCGAGGGGCAGCGATGCTTTATTATCCCGCGCTCTCTTGCCGCCCTCTCGATAAGGTTCATAACGATGCGCTCAGAGTAGCCGTTACCGGATATGCGAATTACATCGAGGCCCCTCGGCTCTGGTAAGAAGGTATAGCCCGCCGAGCCGAAGGAGGATACGATTTTCTCGCCGAGATACTCCGTCACCTCGCCTGATGCAAGTTCACTTGATAGCTCTTCTGCCTTGTTATAATCTATGAATTCTTTAAAAATGCTCCTGATTTTGCTATAGACATCTCCGGCAAGAGAGAGCATATCGTAGGCCGTGGAATAAGCGGCGCTTTTTTTCTCGCTGAGCGAGATTATCTCTTGCCTCTGCTCCTCGAGCGACGAGAGTCTGAAGCTCTCGCCGAGGTTGACTATTTCCTCAACCGCTCCCGGGAAATGAGGGTCGGCGGTGTGCGGTGCCGTACCGTCGAGGACTCCGATTTTGCCTCTCTCGCCGCCTATTATTATACCGTCGAGCGAGGAGGGGTCGGAGGAGCAGTAGACCACCTCGACAGATAGTCCCTTTTCCTTTGCATATACGGCCAGCCTTTTTAAAATCGTGCTTTTTCCCGTACCCGGGCCGCCCTTAAGAATAAACACCTTCTTGAATTCGCGGGATATGAATACCGTGTTAAATCTTGATACGAAGCCGCGGTAGGAGTTAGCGGCGGCAAAGCGCTCTCCGTCGGGGATCATATTTTGTAAATCAAACATATACACTCCTTTTCGTTTACTCGTATGTATTATATGCGCCGGGGCGCGATAATTGAACGTAAAAGCAACTTGACAAGCGCTTTTTCTTTTAGTATAATATATTTAAAAGCTATGGAGGGTGTCTGATGGATATTATCGGACTGTGTGGCGGCAGCGGCAGCGGTAAGGGCGCCGTTGCATCGGTTATGCGGACGCTCGGTATACCGATTATCGATGCAGATGCCGTATACCACGATATTGTTTCCCGCGAGGGCGAGTGCACGCGGGAGATTTCGCATCACTTCGGTGAGGAGGTTCTCACCGCGGACGGAGCGCTTTCGCGCGCGGCTCTCAGTGAAAAAATATTCACCGATGCCGACCCGACCTCGCGCCTTGCGGTGCTGAACTCGATAACGCATAAGTACGTCATCGCGCGTATGCGCGAACTTGCAGGCGAGTATGCAAAGAGTGGCGAGAGCCTTGCCGTTTACGATGCTCCGCTTCTATTTGAGGCGGGCATTGATAAGGAGTGTACCTATATAATCTCGGTTCTTTGCGACAAAAATATTCGTACTGAGAGAATAATGGCGCGTGACGGAATTTCACGCCTTGAGGCCGAGGGGCGGATTGCGGCACAGCACACCGACGAGTGGCTTGCCTCTCATTCCGATTTCGTTATAGTTAACGAGGGGAGCGAGAGCGAGCTTGCCTCTGCGGTTTCGGAGATACTTGAAAAAATAAGAAAATAATAAAAGTTGGAGAGATAAAATGTCAGAGAAAACTAAGGGACAGGAAATGCTTGAAATGCTTTCCTACAAAAAGAAAAACGTCTTTGAGGAGGCTTCTCCCGAGGAAATAGCGGCGATTTACGACTATGCGCGCGGCTATATGGAGTATCTTGATAATTCCAAGACCGAGCGCGAGGCCACCGAGGCTGCCATTGCGCTTCTTCAGGCGCAGGGCTATACCGAATACCGTCTCGGCGAGAGCCTCTCGGTAGGGGACAAGCGCTATTTCAACAACCGCGGCAAGAGCATCGTGGTTTTGAAGATCGGCTCGCGCGATATTGAGAAGGAGGGCATCAGGATTCTCGCCTCTCACGTCGATTCTCCGAGAATTGACGTTAAGCAGAACCCTCTTTACGAGGACAGCGGTATGGCCTTTCTCAAGACCCACTATTACGGCGGAGTGAAGAAATATCAGTGGACGGCTATTCCTCTTGCTCTTCACGGCGTTATGGTTAAGGCTGACGGAGAGGTGGTAAAGGTTACCGTCGGAGAGGATGCGGGAGACCCCGTATTTTACATCAACGACCTGCTTCCGCACCTTGCACAGCGTCAGTCGCAGGAGCCTCTTGGCACCGCTATATCGGGCGAGTCGCTCAATATTGTAGTCGGAGGACTTCCTTATGCGGATAAGGAGGTTAGCGATAAAATAAAGCTCACCGTCCTTTCGCTCCTTAACGAGAAGTACGGTGTAACCGAGGCCGATTTCCTCAGCGCGGAGCTCTCGCTCGTGCCCGCATTCTCGGCGCGTGATATAGGCTTTGACAGAGCGCTTATCGGCTCCTACGGTCACGATGACAGAGTTTGCGCATATACCTCGCTTACCGCTCTCCTTCATTCTCCCAACACCGAGCATACGGTTATGCTCGTCCTTGCGGATAAGGAGGAAATAGGCTCTGTCGGCGTTACGGGTATGCAGTCGGATCTTCTTACCGATATTATAGATCTCGTTTCTGCCGAGCTTTCCAAAAATCCCATTCTCGTACGTGCAAGCTCGAAGTGCATAAGCGCTGACGTTTCGGCGGCCTTCGACCCGAATTTCCCCGACGTTTACGAGAAGCGTAACAGTGCTATGCTTTCCTCGGGAGCTTGTATGAGTAAGTTTACGGGCGCGAGAGGTAAGTCGAGCACGAGTGATGCCTCGGCCGAGTTTGTCGGATACGTAAGACGTCTTTTCGATGAGAACGGCGTTATCTGGCAGACTGCGGAGCTCGGTAAGGTTGATGCGGGCGGCGGCGGAACGGTTGCTATGTATATTGCGAACCACAATATCGATACCGTTGACCTCGGTGTGCCCGTTATCTCGATGCACGCGCCCTTTGAGGTTGTGTCTAAGGCCGACGTGTATTCGGCATACAAGGCGTTCTGTGCATTTTTGAAATAGCTCACTCAATTTGAATTCAATTCAATTTGAGGAGGAGTAATGATTTTCAAAAAGCTTTCAGCAATAGATGACAGATACAGGGAGATTGAGCAAATGCTCACTCTCCCCGAAGTCATTTCCAATAATAAGGATTATCAAAGACTTATTAAGGAATACAACAGCATAGCCGAGGTGGTCGCCAAATACCGCGAGTATACCGTCGCCGCGCGAGAGATGAACGAGTGCGACGAGATGATGCGCGATTCCTCGCAGGACCCCGAGCTGCGTATGCTTGCCGAGGAGGACTTTCACCGCCTTCGCGAGGAGTGCGAGAGACTTACCGAGGAGCTTAAGCTGCTTTTGATGCCGAGAGACCCGAACGACAGTAAGAACGTTATCGTGGAGCTCCGTGCGGGTGCGGGCGGCGAGGAGGCGGCGCTCTTTGCCCAGGACCTCTACCGTATGTATACTATGTATTCGGCCACTCGCGGATTTCGTATTGAGGTAATCTCGCTTAACGATACCGAGCTCGGAGGAATAAAGAGCATAACCTTTTCGGTTATCGGTGACGGTGCATATTCGCGCTTTAAGTTTGAGAGCGGCGTGCACAGAGTGCAGAGAATACCCGTGACCGAGTCTAACGGCAGAATACAGACCTCTACGGTCACCGTCGCGGTTTTACCCGAGGCGGACGAGGTCGAGGTCGATATTTCGCCGAGTGATATTAAAATCGAGTCCTGTAAGTCGAGCGGAGCGGGCGGTCAGCATATTAATAAGACCGAGTCAGCCGTACGTCTTACACACCTGCCCTCGGGCATAGTAATCGAGTGTGACGGCGAGCGCAGTCAGCTTCAGAATAAGGAGCGGGCTATGAAGCTGCTTTACTCGAAGCTCTACGACATTAAGCAGAGAGAGCAGGATGAGCGCATAGCCTCTGAGCGGCGCAGTCAGGTCGGCAGCGGTGACAGAAGCGAGAAAATACGCACCTACAACTATCCGCAGTCGCGCATAACCGACCACAGAATAAATAAGACCGTTTATACCTTTGATGCCTTTTTGAACGGCGAGCTTGACAGTGTTATTGACGACTTAATCGCGGCTGATACTGCCGAGCGCCTTAAGGGAGAGGACAAATGAATACCGAGATACTAAAAATTGTCGGTGACGTCACCGCAGACAGTGCGGGGCTTCGTCGCGCCGCGAATATTATCAAGCGCGGCGGACTCGTCGTTTTTCCGACCGAGACGGTTTACGGCCTCGGTGCCGATGCGACGAATGCCGAGGCGGCGGATAAAATATACAGTGCCAAGGGCAGACCCGCCGACAATCCTCTTATAATTCACGTGGCTCGCCCCGAGGATGCCGAGCCCTATGCAGTGCTCGGAGATATGTATTACCGTCTTGCCGAGGCGTTTATGCCGGGGCCGCTTACGGTAATACTTACGGCACGCGATACGGTGCCGAGTAAGACCCGCGGAGGACTTCCGACCGTTGCCGTGCGCTGTCCCTCATCGAAAATAGCGCGAGAGCTGATTTCGCTCTCGGGCGTGCCTATTGCCGCTCCGTCGGCTAATCTATCGGGCTCGCCCTCGCCGACCTCGGCCCGGCACGTTATAGACGATATGATGGGCAGGGTAGATATGATTATCGACGGAGGCGATGCCGACATCGGCGTCGAGTCCACTATCGTAAGGATTAATCCCGACGACACTCTTACGCTTTTGCGCCCGGGTAAGATAACCCCGAGCGAGCTTTCCGCGCTTGGTGCTAAGGTTGATATTTCCGATGCGGTGCTTGACAAGCTCCCCGAGGGTCAGGTAGCGGAATCTCCCGGAATGAAGTATCGCCACTACGCGCCGAAGGCGCCGGTTGTGCTTCTTGACGGCGACCTTGAAAAGATAGTAAAATACATAATAAACGATGAAAAAGCAGGGCATAATAAGGCTGCTCTTTGCTACACCGAGGATATGGAGGAGCTCTCTCATAGGCTCCCCGAGGTGTATTTATTCGACCTCGGATCACGGAGCGATGCTCTCGAGCGCGCGCACAGGCTCTTCGGCTCACTGCGCGAGGCGGACAAGCACAGCTTCGATATTATATACGCTCCGCTTCCCGAGAAGTGCGGCGTTGACCTTGCGCTATACAACAGAATGATTCGTGCAGCGGCACACAAAATAATTAAATTGTGACGGTGAATTAGATGGCGAAAAAGAAAAAGACAGAGCTCATAAATCCTAAGGAGAACGAATCTGTTGCGACCGTTCAGCCGATAACCGAGACGCTCGTTAAGAACTATATGCCCTATGCGATGAGCGTTATAGTTTCGCGTGCGATACCCGAGATTGACGGCTTTAAGCCCTCGCACAGAAAGCTTCTTTATACGATGTATACGATGGGACTTCTTACGGGCCACAGAATGAAGAGCGCGAGCATTGTAGGACAGACGATGTTCCTGCATCCCCACGGCGATGCCTCGATATACGAGACGATGGTACGTCTTACGAGGGACAACGAGACACTTCTTCATCCCTTTATCGACTCGAAGGGCTCGTTCGGTAAGCAGTATTCCCGCGATATGGCTTATGCGGCGGCGAGGTACACCGAGGCTAAGCTCGACCCGTTCTGTAACGAGCTTTTCGACGGTATAAATAAGGATGCGGTGGATTTTGTTCCCAACTATGATAACACCCGCGAGGAGCCTGTACTCCTGCCCACGAGCTTTCCCAATATTCTCGTATCCCCCAACCTCGGTATTGCGGTAGGTATGGCGTGCTCTATCTGCTCGTTTAACCTTGCCGAGATTTGCGACGGAACGATTGCGCTTTTAAAGAACCCGAAGACTACCGTCGACAGGCTCCTCGATATAATCAAGGCACCCGATTTTCCGGGTGGAGCGAAGATTATATACGACCGTGCTCAGATGCAGAAAATCTACGAGACCGGTGTCGGTAGCTTCAAGATGCGCGCTAAATACGAGTATATAAAGAAAACGAACTCTATCGATATTCTTGAAATTCCGAACTCCTCTTGCATAGAGGAGATAATGAAGAAGGCTACCGATATGATAAAGACGGGTAAGCTCCGCGAGGTCACCGACGTCAGAGATGCTATTGACCTCGGCGGCTTTAAGCTTACCTTCGACCTTAAGAGAGATGCCGACCCCGAGCTCGTTATGCAGAAGCTCTTCAGTGCCACGGCGCTTGAAAACAGCTTTGACTGTAACTTTAATATTCTCGTTGAGGGTACGCCGATGCAGCTCGGTGTGCGCGAGATACTCCTCGAGTGGATTAAGTTCAGAACCAAGTGCCTCACCCGTCAGCTCAAATTCGAGCTCGGGAAGAAGGAGGATAAGCTCGAGCTTCTTCTCGGACTTGCGGCTATTCTTCTCGATATTGACAAGGCTATTCGTATTATAAGAAATACCGAGCTTGAGGAGGAGGTTGTTCCAAACCTCGCGGCAGGCTTCAACCTCACGACCCGCCAGGCAGAGTATATAGCGGAAATCAAGCTTCGCAACCTCAACAGACAGTACATCATTAACAGAGTTCAGGAGATAGAGAGCATCAAGCAGGAGATTGAGGAGATTCGCGAGACACTCCGCGACGACCTCAAGCTTAAGGCAATGATTATCTCTCAGCTCCAGGCGGTTAAGAAAAAATACGGCAAGCCGAGAAAGACCGAGATTATCGGTAAGGAGGATATTGTAAAGCCCGAGGAGGATATCTTCTTCGAGAATTACAACTGCCGACTTGTTCTCACTCGCGGCGGCTACTTTAAGAAGCTCTCCACGCAGGGAATGCGCTCTGCCGACGAGCAGAAGCTTAAGGAGGGCGACTTCGTAATTTATACCGAGGATACCGATAACCGCGGCGACGTTCTTTTCTTTACCGATAAGGGACAGATTTACCGCGCGCGTGTTTGTGACTTTGATATTTCGAAGCCGAGCCAGATGGGCGATTATATTCCCGCTAAGCTCTCGATGGACGATGACGAGCACGTCGTCGGCTGTAAGATGATTTACGAGCTTATCAAGGAGCACCATATGGTGTATATATTTGAAAACGGTAAGGGACTTCGAGTAAGCCTCGGAGCATACGAGGCGAAGTCGAGAAGACGTAAGATTTCCGGTGCGTATTCCGCGGATTCGCCGCTTGTCGGCGCGATTTACGAGGGTAAGGACCCGAAGCCGATTTTCATTCGCAGCGATGCGGGCAGGGCAATGCTGATTAAGAGCTCCCTGATACCCGAGAAGGCAACGAGAACGGCCTCGGGAGTGCAGATAATGCAGCTGCCGAAGAAGGTCGTAAAGGTTGACCTCGTAACAGACAGGATTGAGGACGTAGGCACCGACGCCACAAAGTGCAAGAAAAATGCGATCCCCTCGACGGGTACCTCTGTGGCACAGCTCAGCTTTAATTTCTAAAAACAAAAACCGATGAGGCGTTACGCCTCATCGGTTTTATTATTTATACGAGAGTTTCAAATTTGTATCCTACACCCCAAACGGTCTTGAGCACCCACTTGTCGGATACGCCCTCGAGCTTCTCACGAAGTCTCTTAACGTGAACGTCAACGGTGCGCGAGTCGCCGAGATAATCGAAGCCCCATACCTTGTCGAGTAGCTGGTCGCGAGTGAAAACTCGGTTGCAGTTGGAGGCAAGGAAGTAGAGAAGCTCGAGCTCCTTCGGGGGAATATCAATAGCGCGGCCCGAGAGCTTAAGCTCGTATTTCTGGAGGCTGATTTCGATATTCTCAAACTTTACAACCTCGTCATCCGAGGTTTTGGTATGAGCGTTATAGCGGCGGAGCACGGCCTTAATTCTCGCCGAGAGCTCCTTCATATCGAAGGGCTTAACTATAAAGTCGTCAGCGCCGAGCTCGAGGCCGAGCACCTTGTCGAACACCTCGCCCTTCGCCGTTATCATAATAACAGGCTTCGGGGAAATCTCGCGTATCTCGCGGCATACCTGCCAGCCGTCCTTCTTCGGCATCATAATATCGAGAAGCACGAGGTCGGGGTCGTAGAGCTTAAAGCTCTGGAGGCCCTCGACGCCGTCTCCGGCCGTCTTAACCTTATAGCCCTCGTTCTCGAAGTAAAGCCTCAGCATGTCGCATATATTAGGGTCGTCATCTACAATCAAAAGCTTGGTATCCATTTTCTCCTCCAAATTGTTAACTTTGTTAAAAACATTAAAATCTTCATAATTACATTATACACAGTGAATAGAGTATAGTCAAGAACTTTTTATGAATTTTTATTGTATAATTACTAAACAGTTACGAAAATAGAAGAATTTTGGCATAGCTATTGAAAAAGGAAGGGGAACGTGGTATAATAGTATGAAAAATGCGAGCACGGATAATGCTCGCGGGTATCAGATATTAAAGGAGAATTACATAAAATGAAGCTTGGTATCGTTGGCTTGCCTAACGTAGGTAAAAGCACGCTGTTTAACGCCCTGACCAATGTGGGCGCGGAATCGGCGAATTATCCCTTCTGCACGATTGACCCGAACGTTGGAGTCGTCGCGGTTCCCGATAAGAGACTCGACGTTCTCGCAAAGATGTACAACCCCGAGAAATATACTCCCGCCGTTATCGAGTTTGTTGATATTGCGGGTCTTGTTAAGGGCGCGTCGCGCGGTGAGGGTCTCGGAAACAAGTTCCTTGCGAATATTCGCGAGGTTGATGCGGTTGTACACGTTGTACGCTGCTTTGAGAACAACGATATAATTCACGTCGAGGGAAGCATTGACCCTATCCGCGATGTTGAAACCATTGATATTGAGCTTATTCTCTCCGACCTTGAAATTGTCGAGCGCGCTATCGAGCGTACGACCAAGGCGGCCAAGAGCGATAAGAAGCTTCTTGATAAGCTCGCAGTGCTTGAGAAGGTTAAGGCGGCGCTCGAGGAGGGCAAATCTGCCCGCTCGCTCGGCCTCGATGCCGAGGAGCTCGCGTATATCGAGGAGTCGCGTCTTCTTACCCTTAAGCCCATTATCTACGTAGCGAATATATCCGAGGGCGAGGTCAGCGGTGAATATGAGAGCAACGCGGGATATCAGAAGCTCCGCGCACACGCCGAGAGCGAGGGTAGCGAGATAATCGCGGTCAGCGCACAGATAGAGGCGGAGATTGCAGAGCTTGAGGGCGAGGAAAAGATGGCATTTCTTTCCGACCTCGGCATTACCGAGAGCGGACTTGATAAGCTTATCAAATCGGGATATTCGCTTCTCGGACTTATCAGCTTCCTTACCGCAGGACCGAAGGAGGTGCGCGCTTGGACTATTACCAACGGCACTAAGGCTCCGGGGGCCGCGGGTAAAATACACAGCGACTTCGAGCGCGGCTTTATCAGAGCCGAGGTTGTTGCGTTTGACGACCTTGTTCGCGAGGGTGACCGAAATCGCGTTAAGGAGAAGGGTCTTCTCAGGAGCGAGGGTAAGGAGTACGTGATGAAGGACGGCGACGTCGTCGAGTTCTTGTTTAACGTTTAATCAAGCCGTATGCGGGCGTCGGTAGGTATTACCGACGCTCCTTTTTTATTGTAAAATTCCTTTGTGGGCTCGTCGATTTTCAAATCTGCTCCAAAATATATACTGTTTACAGAGTTTATCTTGATGTTAAAGGAGTAGTTGTCGTTTAAACGAGCTCCGTGTGAGCCTATGACGAGAGTGTCTGCGGCGAGTAGTGCCGGGTGAGGAGTAAGTGCGCCCTCGATGTATCCCCGGCTAACGTAGGTGCATAGCCTGTCACCTATAAGGAGAGCGAGAATGTTTTTAGTCTCGGAGCTATCGGTATAGGGCGAGTGGTAAATATTAAAGAAGGTGTATTTTCCGAAGTGAAGAGCCTGCTCGGTATCATAGAAGCTGAGGCCCGCACTACTCTCCGAGAGGATGTCGGCGATTTTTTCCGCCTCGGCCAGCTCATAGCCCGTTTTTGGGATGGGAAGATAAATTACCTCGCACCTAAGGCGTGAAACAAGCTTTTCGACAAAAATATCGCTACCGCCCGAATAATTGCTGATTATGAGGTTGTCGAGGTAGGATAGCCGCTCGGCGTAAATAACGGCCTCGGCGGTGTTTGCACCCGCGCGTGAGTTTGAACCGGAATATACGGCGGTGAGCTCGCCCTCGTCCTTTATAACTATCACGTCGGCGGTTTTATCCGAGGTGTAGTAGATACCGTCCGAGCCCGCAACCGCGGCCGAATATGACGCGCCGTAAAGCGAGACTGAAAGATAAAACGTCAGTAGCACGCCGAGATACACTCTTTTTCTCTTTATCGGAAGAACAAGAAAAGCGAAGAAAAGAGCGGTGAAGAGTAAGACGAGCACAGTCATTAGCGGCAGGTCGAAGGGAATAGCGGCGTAGCGGAAGGAGGATAGCCAATTTGCGACGGTCTTTATTATACCGTAATAGCTCTCGGCGACAGAGCCGAGCGGAATAAAGCCGCCGAAGGCAAAGAGAATAATACCGAGATAAACGAAGGGCTCTATGATTACCGAGAGAATGAGTGTCGATATAGCGCCGAGCGAGGAAAAGTGGCTAAAGCGCGTGGCGCAAATTACAAGCGTGGCGGCTATCGCGAATACCGACGTGAGTGTTGCATTCAAAATATATGTGAGGAGCCTTATAAGGACGTTCCTTGTGCTGCCACCCTGCCGACTTCTGTATTCCGCGAAGGTAACGACACCGAGCGTGGCAAATGCGGAGAGAAGAAGCGAAAGGTCGTATATCGCGTACGGCTCGAAGAGAATAATTATAAAAACTGCTATTGACAGGCTTGTTAGGCTGTCGCGCGAGGAGGATAAAAGAAAAAGCACCGAGGAAATAATGAGCATTATTCCCGCGCGCATGACCGACTCGGGCATTCCTACGAGGAGCACGTAAAGAAGCGTGAATATAACCGAGATGAGCGTTCGTATCTTCTTGTTTAGACCAAAGAAGGAGAGAAGCTGCATAAGAGCTCCGGACAGTATAGCGAGATGCATACCGCTCAGTGCGAGTATATGACTGACACCTATTCTTGAAAAATCGAGGGATAGCGAGGGATTAAGCGCCTCTCGCTCACCGAGTATCAGTGCACAGAAGAGCCCCGCCGTATTCTTTTCGGCAAGCGCCTCGAAGCGCTCTGCCGCCGTGTGCCTTACGTCGGCGAGCCAAATAGAGAGCGTTCTGTTTCCCGTCGACAGAATTTCGAGGCTTTCTACCTCGTCTGTCTCTGCCGAATATCCCTTACCGACGTAATAGCTCCGTCCGTCGAAGCTCTCGGTGCTCTCAAGGGGCAGGAGGGTGCACCGAGCCTCTATAATATCTCCTACAGCGGGAAGGGTCTCTACCTCGTTTGCGCTTCTGTGCCATAGGAGCTTATAGCGGCAGCTATCGCCGTTGATGCTTTGACATTCAAGGGTGAGTCTCGAGCTGTAGTCCTCGGTCTCGCACTCGGTTACAAGAGCGCGTACGGTAATTATCTCGCCGTACTGCTTTGGAAAGAAGAGATAAAAATACAGGCTACCGAGCGTGCCCGAGACAAGGAAGGCTACGGTAGCTATAATTGTCAGCGTGCGGGCGCGGAAGGGCCTTTTTATAAAGCAGAGAACCGATATCAAAAATAGAAGCGCCGCGCCGAGTAGAATATATGATGTAAGCGCGGAGGTAGCCGAGAAAAGAGAAAAGGCCCCCAGCATAATACAGAGTATTAAGCAAAGCGGCCTTTTCTTAAAGATGTTCATAATATCCTCGAAGCTATTAGGATTTACTTAACTGTTAGTGCCTGAGAGAAATTTACTGCCCTTTGGAACGACAAAATTAAAGCCGTTCTTAACTGCGGTGAATTCAACGGTTTTCGCACCCTTGATTTCGCCGTCAATACAAATAGGAATGGGCGCATCGAATTCCATACGGAAGTGCGGTACTTGAGTGTAGGAGATTACTTTTTGCGCACGTGCAGAGTCGAGATAGGTGCCTTTTTTGTATTTGCCTACAAGAGACAGAAAGGTAAAGCGTGATACCTTATCAATTGCGCATACGTCGAGAAGTCCGTCGTCGAGCTTCGCAAGGGGAGAGGAGCGGAATCCGCCGCCGCAGTATTTACCGTTTCCGATAGCGGTAAGTGTGAATTTCTTCTCGATAACGCGCCCGTCGTCGAATATGAGCTTCATAGGGGTGCCGAATTTACGGCAAAGAACTATAAATACGCCGAGAACATAAGAGGCACTCGGGGTTACGAGCTTGAACTTCTTAGCCTTCGCCGCCTCCTTTACTACCGCACAGTCAAAGCCGATGTTTATCATATTTGCGCAGTAGTAGTCGTTGCATTTAATAAGGTCGAGCGATACGGTGTCGCCGTCGATTTGCGCATCGATGTCCTCAAAGCAGCGTCTGTTAGAGAAATTCCTCACGAAATCATTACCCGAGCCGCTCGGTATCACTCCAAACTCCACGTTGGGATTGCAGGGAGCGCTGTTGACGATTTCGTTAATGGTGCCGTCTCCGCCAACACAGATAAAGCGCTGGCGCTCTTGAGAAATTCTGACCATCGAGCGAACGTATTCGGTAGCATCGCCGGGACCTGTCGTGTAGTATATATGATAATTAAGATGTCTGGTTCTGCAGGCCTCTTGTATGGCTTCTTCCATATTCTTATGCTTCCTGCTGCGTCCCGATTTGGGATTCAGTATAAAGTGAAAAATCATAAAAACATGACCTCCGGGTGAGGTTGATTACCTCTCATAATATTATAACAAATAATGGTGCCTTTGTCAAGTCGTTCCGCTTTTTGTCGCTTTTTGCAGAGCTGTGTCAGCTCTTCGGCTTCCTTTTCGATGGGGTCGAGCGGATAAGCTCGTAGTAAGCACGTGCCGCCTGCTCGGTCTTGTTCGTACCGAACTCGTAGTAGCGCCGTCCCTTAAGGTCGCTCGGGAGATACTCCTGCTCAACGTAGTCGTTAACGTATTCGTGAGGGTAGCGATAGCCCTTGAAGAGCGGGCTTTGCAGATGCTCGGGGATTTCGATACCGAGGCCGCGCTCAATATCTGCTCTCGCCGCAAAATAGGCATCGTGTGCGGTGCTCGACTTTGGCGCGGTAGCAAGAATACATACGGCGTTTGCGAGCGGGATAGCCCCCTCGGGAAGGCCGACGGCCTTCGCACTCTCGGTGCAGGCGTGGGCGATTACCGCCGCGAGCGGATATGCACAGCCGATATCCTCGTTTGCAATTACGAGAATACGTCGGCAGGCGCTGAGAAGGTCGCCCGTAGCAAGTATTTTGGCAAGATAGAACACCGCGGCATCGGGGTCGGAGCCGCGAATTGATTTTTGGAGCGCCGAAAGCAGGTCGTAGTGTACGTCGCCGTCTCGGTCATAGTGACCGACGACGCTCGGAGCGAGCGAGGCTACGGTGTCCTCGGTAATCTCGTCGTCACTTATGTAGAAGGCGTTCTCGATAACGCCGATGCTCATTCTGACGTCACCTCCCGCAGAAGCGGCAAGTCTACGTAAAACCTCGTCGGAGACGGTTTTCTTAGTTCCAAAATCGGAATTCAGAAGCTCAACCGCACGGCGAAGCGTGGGAACGCAGTCGGATGCCGTCAAGGATTTGAACTCGAATACGGAGGAGCGGGAGAGCAGGGCGTTGTATACGCAGTAGTACGGATTTTCGGTCGTCGAGGCAATAAGAGTAATCTTGCCGTTCTCCATAAATTCAAGGAGCGATTGCTGCTGCTTTTTATTAAAATACTGTATCTCGTCAAGGTAGAGGAGCGTTCCGTTCTCGGAGAACATATTGTCCGCCGCGGCGATTACCTCCTTTACGTCGGAGAGCGAGGCCGTCGTGGCATTGAGGCGATAGAGCTGCATATTAGACGCCTTGGCTATAATATTGGCGAGGGTGGTCTTACCCGTACCGGGCGGGCCAAAGAAAACCATATTTGGAATTCTGCCCCCCTCAATCAGGCGGCGTATTATTCCGTTCTTGCCAACGAGATGAGCCTGACCCGCTATCTCGTCGAGCGCCGTCGGGCGCATTCTGTCAGCTAATGGCTTCTGTATCATAGGTCGGATTTTACCGCCTTTCATTTTAGGATATTGTAGAGCTCGGTGCGGCTATGGCGAGCGCCTCGCGGCGCAGGGCGGCGTGCTCGGGAAGTGCGAGCGCGGGGTCGCGAAGAATAATCTCGCGAGCCGCCGAAAAGGCGCGCTCGGGTAGCTCGGGGTCGGTAATCATCGCCGCGGCGTTGAAGGCGAAACCGCCACTCTGCCTTAAATTATCACCGCCATTTGAAGAAAAGAAATCTCCCGGGCCTCGAAGTGCAAGGTCTTTATCAGCAATCTCGTAGCCGTCGTAGGTGGTCCTCATAACGTTAAGGCGAGCCATGGATTTTTCGGATTTGTTGTCGGAAACGAGTATGCAATAGGACTTTCTTTTACCCCGTCCGACTCGGCCGCGAAGCTGGTGTAGCTGAGAGAGACCGAAGCGCTCGGCGCACTCGACGATCATCAGCGAGGCGTTCGGCACGTTAACGCCGACCTCAATAACCGTTGTGGATACGAGCACCTGACTTTTACCCAAGGCAAAGTCGAGCATAACCGCATCCTTTTCCGCCGTGCGCATTTTTCCGTGGAGGGTTGCAATCGATATATCGGGCAAAAGAGTGCGAAGCCTGTCGGCATACTCGATAGCGCCCTCGAGGCCGCCGTCGTCCTCCTCGTCACCCTCAATGGCGGGGCAGACGATATAGCACTGACCGCCCTCGACAACCTGCTTTTTGATAAAGGAATTAATCCTCTCTCGGTATCCCGAGTCGACCACGAAGGTATCAACTCTCATACGCCCGCGGGGCATATCGGTAATTCTCGTTATATCGAGGTCGCCGTATAGCGCGAGCGCGAGAGTGCGGGGAATAGGCGTGGCGCTCATAACGAGCATGTGCGCGTTTTCGGCCTTGTCCTTAAGGTGCGCGCGTTGGGAAACGCCGAAGCGGTGCTGCTCGTCGGTAATAATCAGCCCGAGCTTAGCAAACTCAAGCTTATCGGAGAGCAGAGCGTGAGTGCCGACGATAATATCAATCTCGCCGCTCTCGGCTCCTTCATAGATGAGTTTTTTCTCCGAGGCGCGGGTCGAGCCCGTGAGCAGTGCAACCTTCATTCCAAGAGCGGTAAAGCGGGAATATATTTCGTCAAAATGCTGCTTTGCAAGAATTTCGGTAGGCACCATAAGGGCCGCCTGATATCCCGATTTTACAGCGAGGTACATAGCGAGCTCGGCGCAAACGGTTTTACCGCAGCCAACGTCTCCGACGAGGATTCGCGCCATAGCGGGCGTGCGACCGTCCTCATCGGTTGAAAGGACGGTGTCGCGGTATATGTCGTTTACCGCATCCCTTTGCGACTTGGTCAGCTCAAAGCCGAGTGTGCTCGTAATAGGCGTAAAATCAACGGGTGAAAATTTCACTCCGCGTCCGCGCTTTCTGCCCGAGGCAGTTATTGATACCGCGAGGCCGAAGCGCAGCAGCTCGTCAAAGGCGAGCCTTCTCTGTGCCCTCGCGAGTGCCTCGTCATCGGACGGGAAATGTATATCGCGAAGTGCAAGCGAGAGTGAGGGAAGACGGTTATCAAGCCTTATCCCCTCGGGCAGGGGGTCGTCCAAGAGGGGGAGGGCACATTCGAGCGCGGTTCTTATCAGCTTCTCGAGTATCTTCGTGCTGATACCCGCGGTAAGGGGATATATGGGAACAAAATCATCAAGCGGAACTCCCGGGATAATCGGCTCGTATTTCGGATTTGACATTGAGAGGCGGCGCATCTTGTTGAAGCTGCACCTGCCGAAGAAGCGGAAGGTTGCGCCGACGTGGAAAACCTCTTTGACGAAGGGCGCGTTAAAGAAAACAATCTCACACGAGCCGCTCTCATCAAAGGCACGGAACTTTGATATAGTCATTCCGCGCTTAATCTTGGCGCTTGAAACGCTCGTGGCAACCGTGAGCACGTACGCGCGCTCGCGCTCTGTGTCAAAGCCACCGAGCGTGGCAACGTCGCCGCGATTCTGATAGGCGCGGGGCAGGTGATATATGAGGTCTCGGAGCGTGTATATACCGAGCGAGGCAAGCGAGGCGGCGCGTGCGCGTCCTACCCCCGAGAGCTCCGTGACGGGTGTCGCGGGGGAATATTTGGTTATGTTATTCATTTTTTCCTCCGCAAAAAAATAATTATACAGGTTAATTATATCACCGCATGTATAAAAAGTCAAGCAATAGCCTTAATATATAATTTAAAATAAATTTGCTTTAAACCTTTACAAAAGTAAAGTTATGTGCTATACTTTATAAGTAAAAGTATAGATGTATACCGACTTTCACGGAGAAAATATGCAATTCAGTTTAAAATCATGCTATAAATATGCGGGCAGAATAACGCTTCTTTCGGTCCTGTGCCTTATTTTCGGCGCCTTATCCGCGCTTGCCTTTCAGGCGGGCGTTATCCTTCTTCCCGTTGTAGCGGCGCTCTATGCGTCGGTTCTCACGCTTGAGCGTGCCGAGCGCCGTATAGCCTCTTATCTTATACCACCCGTTTTGCTCATTGTAGAGCTCCTTATCTCGGGCCTCTATTCCTACAACTGCATTATGTCGGTTTTGGCGGGCTTCTTTATCTTCGTCGCACTCCGTCGCGGCTTTGGAAAGTGTGAGTGTGCCTTTACGCTTACGGCCCTCTTGACGCTTTATATGCTCCTTCTCTCGCTCTTGCTCGCCTTTTTCAATATCGGAGAGGTGTCACTCGAGGGGGCGATTGCCTATTATTCAGAGGTCTTTTCGGCGCTTCGCACAGAGCTTGTCAACGTCCTGACCGAGATTACCGTACCGACCGAGACGGGTACTGCGGCAACAATATTCACCGAGGAGACGGTAAATCTCATATTCGACCAAACGATTGCGCTCCTTCTTCCGGTTACGATTGTTTTTGCCTTCCTTCTTGTCGGGCTTACGCACAAGCTCTACGGTGCGATTATCAACTGTAACGCCGAGGACGGGCGGCGCGTATATGGCTGGAGCTTTTTGCTTCCCCCTGTATTTGCGTATTTTTACGTCGCGGTTTTTATTGCAAACTTCTTTACCGAGGGCGGCGACAGCATATATGCTCTCACCGTCACAGCGCTGAATTTTGTATTGCTTTACGTATTTTCATACCTTGGATTTCGCTTTGCCGTGGGGCTTCTTGCGAGAAGGATAAGCACGGCGCTTGCGAGACTTGTGGTAATTGTCTGTATACTTTTCTTCTCCGCGGGAGCCGTTCAGATTTTGTCGCTCTTCGGCGTTGTATATACGCTGATGGCGGACAGGCTTCTCCGTATGGGAGGAGGTACCGGCAGTACCGATAAATAATGGAGGAAAATCTGTATGAATAAAAGAAGCGGAGATAATATCCCCTATGCATCAAGGCGTGAGCTCGTTTTAACCGTAGCGCTCGCCTGCCTTAATATCGCTCTTTTCGGAATACTCGTCTTATTTACCGAGGCTCACCCGGCGCTTATTGCGACCGTTATCGTAGTACTTTACCTTGCCGAGATTGCAATTATAGGTCTCAGGCGGGCAAGGAAGACCGAGATGGTGGCCGCGAGCGGTATATACGAGCTTCTTAAGGAGAAGTGCAGTGCAGTGCTTAAGAACACCGCATCGCCCGTTATGGCTCTTGACGGCGAGGGGGCGGTGCTTTGGTGCAACCCCGCGATGCTCGAGATGCTTGATTCGGACGAGAACCCGATTGGGCGCGACGTCAAGCTTTTCTTCGGTGAGAAGCTTGACACCATGGAGTTTGATAACGGTGAGATAGCCTTTGGTGACAAAATATACACTGCCGAGAGCTTTCTCTTTAACGAGGACGGCGAGGACGTCCGTATAATATCCCTCTCCGACGTAACGGCCGAGAGAGAGGCGGAAAAGAAATACAACGACAGCCGCATATGCGTTGCTTATATTGCCATAGACAACATCGAGGATATTCTACAGTACGTGCACGAGAAGTTCAGGGTTGCGGTCTCGGTCGTTGATGAGAAGCTTAAGAGCTGGGCGCGGTCTATTAACGCGGTAATCAAGTCATACGAGAACGATAAGTACGTGATGTTCTTCGATTCCGTGTCACTTGATGCCTGCATTGCCGGCCGCTTCGACATACTCGATGAGATAAGGGATACGCGTGTCGGCGACGGCGTTTCGGTTACCGTGTCTATGGGTGTTGCGAGATACGACGGCTCTCTTTACGAGTGTGAGCAGCTCGCCCGTGATGCCGTTGATATGGCGCTTCAGCGCGGCGGTGACCAGGTTGTTTACAACAACGAGGGCGTTACCGAGTACTACGGCGGCCGCACCAAATCGGTATATAAGCGGTCGAACGTCCGCTCGAGAA
The DNA here is from genome assembly GCA_017504605.1 of Clostridia bacterium. Classification (GTDB taxonomy): domain Bacteria; phylum Bacillota; class Clostridia; order Oscillospirales; family CAG-272; genus UBA1740. The sequence continues at coordinate 18,965 of JAFVQW010000030.1, read as the reverse complement.
CCTTTACGAATCAGCTTACCGCACTTATGGCACGTGCCGATAACGTCCTTATCATGGGTCACAGATACGGTGACTTCGACTCCTTTGGAGCATCTGTCGGTATTGCTAAGCTCTCTATGATTTGCGGAGTCAAGGCTAATATAGCCGTTGACCTTCGTGACAAGAACCTCGAGCCCTGTATTGCGCTTATGCAGGAGCTTGACGGCTATTCGCAGATGTTTGTTGATAACGCAGACGGCCTTGACCTCGCAGGTCCCGATACGCTTCTCGTTCTCGTGGATCATAACATACCCGCGCGTGCGCAGTTTGCGGATATTGCGGCGAGGGTGCGCAGTATTGCGATAATCGACCACCACAGGAAGATAGACGACCTGCACGAGAACGTCAAGATTTCCTATATAGAGCCCTCCGCATCCTCGGCCTGCGAGCTCGTTACCGAGATGCTTGAGAGCGTGGCCTCCTCGCAGAACGTTTCCAAGACAGAGGCGGATATGCTCCTTGCGGGTATACTTCTTGATACGAAGCAGTTTACGAGAAATACCGGAACACGCACCTTTGGTGCGGCGCAGTACCTTCGCGGCGCGGGCGCGAGCCCGACCGACGTTTACGCGCTCTTTAAGACGGCGCCCGACGACCTGCGTAAGGAGGCTCGATTCCATACGGCTATCACGATATACAGAGGCAATATAGCTATATCGAGCTGTGAGGGCGATACCGATGAGAGCTACCGTATCATCGCCTCTAAGGCGGCGGATAAGATGCTCACCCTTCGCGGCATCGATGCGGCGTTTACCCTCGTTCGTATAGGCGAACAGATACACATCTCGGGACGCTCGGGCGGACTGATTAACGTTCAGCTTATTCTTGAGAGGCTCGGCGGCGGCGGTCACTTTGACGTTGCGGGAGCACAGATTGCGAGCGAGTCTATATTTGATATACTCGAGACGCTCAAGCTGAGCATTGACGATTATTTTGAAGCATAAGGATTTTTAGGAGATATATTATGAAGGTAATTTTACTTTGCGACGTTAAAGGACAGGGAAAGAAGGACCAGATTGTAGAGGTATCCGACGGATACGCGCGCAATTTTCTTTTCCCGCAGAAGAAGGCCGTTCCCGCCGATGCAAAGGCGACGAGCGAGCTTCGCAGCAAGGAGGAGTCCAAGCAGTTCAAGATTGCCGAGGAGCGTAAGGCTGCCGCGGCTCTTGCGGAAAAAATCAACGGTGTGGAAATCGATATAGTTATAGGACACGGTCAGGACGGCAGGCTTTACGGCTCGGTTACCGCTAAGGATATAGCCGAGGAGCTTAAGCGCCGCATCGGTACCGACGTTGATAAGCGTAAGATTCAGCTTAAGGACGTAATCAAGGCATACGGCAAATATTCTGTTGATATTAAGATTCTCGGTGACATCACCGCGCGCTTTACCGTCAGCGTTCACGACTGACGGGGACATTACGGAAAAGAGAGGAGAGCAGCATGGATAGCCAGGGTTCACTTATGAAGCAGCTGCCCGTTTCCATTGAGGCGGAGCAGGCGGTCCTCGGCTCTATCATTATAAAGCCCGATACCTTTGATACCATCGGCGGAATGCTTACGGTAGAGGATTTTTACCTCGAGGACCACAAGAGCATCTATAGGGCGATAATCAGCATGTACTCCGAGAGCAAGACGATAGATACCGTCACTCTCGTAAATACGCTTACCGAGCAGCGCGGAAAGGATAAGGAGAGCGGTATTCAATACCTCTCGCTCCTCGCCGAGTCGGTTCCCTCGGTAGCAAACGCGCGCGACTATGCGAGAATTGTCAGGGAGAAGTCTATTCTTCGCCGTCTTATCGGCGTGTGCGACGAGATTAACCGCGATGCATACGAGGAGAGCGCTCCCGTGCGGACGATACTTGACTCCGCAGAGCAGAAGATATTCGATATTGCCAACGGCAACGACACCAAGGAGCTTCGTCATATCCGCGACATTCTTCAGAACGTCTACCAGAACCTTGAATTCCTATCCGAGAGCAAGGGGGCTGTAACGGGTGCGAAGACCGGCTTCTCGGGCCTTGACCGTACCCTTGTGCAGATGGGTAAGGGCGACCTCGTTATCGTCGGTGCGCGTCCCGGTATGGGTAAAACCTCGTTCGCTATGAATATCGCCGTCAACGTTGCCAAGTCGACGGGCAAGGCGGTGTGTATATTCTCGCTCGAGATGTCGGGCGAGCAGCTTGTGACGAGAATTCTCTCGAGTGAGGCGCTCGTAGACTCCTACAGTCTCCGTACGGGTCAGCTGAAGAGCGAGGATTGGAGCAATATTGCGAGTGTTACTCAGTCGCTCTCGGGCTGCGATATTTACATTGACGATACCTCGCAGATTACCGCTACCGAGATGAAGGCGAAGCTGCGCCGTGTACAGAACCTCGGACTTGTGGTTATCGACTATCTCGGACTTATGCAGCCCACGACGAGCTCCGACAACAGAGCGCAGCAGGTGGGTGAAATCTCGAGAAACCTTAAGATGATGGCAAAGGATTTCGGTATTCCGATTATCTGCTGTGCACAGCTGAACCGCGGAACCGAGTCAAGACCCGGGCAGGGAAAGAAGCCCACGCTCGCCGACCTTCGTGACTCGGGCTCTATCGAGCAGGATGCCGATATCGTTCTTTTCCTTTACCGCGATGAGTATTATAAGGATATAGCGGGCAGTGCGGCCGACGGCGAGGACGGCGGAAACCCGAATACCGCCGAGGTTATAATTGCCAAGAACCGTCACGGCTCGGTCGGAAACGTACGAATGGGCTGGATTGGACAGTTTACTAAGTTCAGAACTCTTGAGGAAGATGCCGTAGGTCATGGAAATTAATACCGAACGTCTTTTTGGCTCTCGGGCGGGAAGGGCGGTATACGACCGAGCCCTCGAGGCGGTGAAGGACTACTCTATGAGCGAGCGCCTTAGCGAGGGGGTCCTCGTCGGACTCTCCGGCGGTGCCGATTCGGTGCTGTTATGTGCTTTCCTTTGTGAGTACAGGCGGTCTCTTTCCTTAAGCTTTCCCATTGTTGCCGTGCATATTAATCACGGTATAAGAGGCGATGAGGCACTGCGCGACGCCGAGTTCTCGCGGGAGGTGGCGGCGGCGCTCGGAATTGATTTTCTGTGCGTGGATATTGACGTCCCGGCCCTTGCGCTTGGTAGCGGGCTTGGTATTGAGGAGGCGGCGAGAAATGCGCGTTATTCGTGCTTTGAGGATATAATTTCGGGCAGAAATAAGAGAATGTGCATTGCGGTAGCGCACAACGCTACCGATAATCTTGAGACCGTCCTCTTTAATGTTCTCCGCGGTGCGGGCACGCGCGGCGTGCGCGGAATACCTGCCGTGCGCGACAATATCATTCGCCCCTTGATTTATATACCGAAGTCGGATATAGTAAATCTTCTTTCTGAGGCGGGGGTCGGATTTGTTACCGACAGCACGAATGAAGAGAGCGATTATACGAGAAACTATATCCGTAACGAGGTTCTTCCTCTTTTGCGTAAAATCAATGCTACTGCCGAGGATGCCGTTTGCCGTCTCTCTCGTGTATCCGAGTGGGACAGTGATTATCTTGAGACCGAGGCGGCAAGAATAGTCGGTGAATACCGGGGCGGCGCTATTCCGCGGGAAAAGCTTATCTCGCTTCACCCCGCAATTTTGTCTCGGGTGATTATTCTGCTTGCGCAGAGAGCGGGCGGCGGGTGTGAGTTTTCGCACGTTGAGAGCATCCGCGAGCTTTTGGCTGTGGGCGAATTTTCACTTTCGCTCCCGGGGAAAATCAGATTTGTAGCCGAGGGCGGGCTATGCAGAATTGAGCCTGACACTCCGCGCGAGAGCTTCACCGAGCTTTCGGTGCCACTCAAATACGGCAGAAATATCATTTCTCCCCTCGATTTGGTAGTGGAAATCGGCGAGGAGCCCGATAATTCTTCAAATGTTTACAATTTTTCAATACAGACGACTATTTCCTCTGATATAATTGATAACGGCTTCTGTGTAAGATTTAAGCGTGATGGTGATGCTTACCGCTACGGAAATATGACGCATAAGCTGAAGAAGGTGTTTAACGATAAGGGAATTCACCCGTCCAAGAGAGATAGGGTGCCCGTTTTTGAGGACAGAGACGGTATCGTCTACGTCCCCGGGCTTCCTTTACGCGACGGCGCGGTGGGTAAGGTACGGCTCCTTGTCGGCGTCACTCGGCAGGAGGGGAGAATACCTGTTTATTTCGCTACACCCGAAAGAAAAGATTAGTCTACCCGAGCGGCGAGACAATCCATAAAAAGAAAGGCTTGGAAGATACTTAATGAAGGCAAATTTTAAGGGTATTATAATGCTCGTTGTCATGGTTGCGGCGATTATTCTTGCAGTATCGCTGCTTTCACCAAAGGACAAGAGTGCTGACAAATTCGACTATAGCGACCTTGTCGAGTGCTTTGAGAACGACGTTGTGTACTCGTTCACGGTGGACGGGGATTCCGAAATAACCGTTCAGCTTTTACAAAAGGATGAGGTAACGGGAGAGTTTAAGCGCGATACTAAGGGTAACTACGTTACCACCGAGAAGAGCTACTCCTTCGCAACCACGGCACAGCGTGATTATATTCATGACATAGCCGTTAGCGGCACGCTCGAGAACCTCAAGGGCGGATTTGATTTTGAGCGCGCGGCACAAACCCCGTGGTATCAGCTCTATCTGCCTTATATTATAATCGCAATAATATTTATCGGTATGTGGATTTTCATTATGCGCTCTGCGGGCGGCGCGGGAGGAAAGATGAACTCCTTCTCGAAGTCGCGTGCGAAGCTCTCGTATAATGAAAAGGATGCCGTGAAGTTTGCCGACGTTGCGGGTGCCGATGAGGAGAAGGCGGAGCTTGAGGAGGTCGTGGAGTTCTTGAAGGACCCTGCAAAGTTCGTTAAGCTCGGTGCGAGAATTCCTCGCGGCGTGCTTCTTGTTGGCCCTCCCGGTACGGGTAAGACGCTTCTTGCCAAGGCCGTTGCGGGTGAGGCGGGTGTTCCGTTCTTCTCGATTTCGGGCTCGGATTTCGTTGAGATGTACGTCGGTGTCGGCGCATCGCGTGTTCGTGACCTCTTTGACAACGCAAGAAAGACTCCAGCGAGCATTATATTTATCGATGAAATCGATGCTGTCGGACGTCACCGCGGCGCCGGACTCGGAGGAGGCCACGACGAGCGCGAGCAGACTCTTAACCAGCTTCTCGTTGAGATGGACGGCTTCGGCACCAACTCGGGCGTTATCGTTATGGCGGCCACTAACCGCCCCGATATACTCGACCCCGCGCTTCTTCGTCCCGGAAGATTTGACAGGCGAGTTACCGTTAATTATCCCGATATGAAGGGCAGAGAGGAGATACTCAAGGTTCATTGCCGTAACAAGCCCCTTGAGGAAACCGTTGACCTCGGTAAGATTGCACAGACGACGATTGGCTTCACCGGTGCCGAGCTTGCTAACCTTATGAACGAGGCGGCATTCCGCGCGGCGAAGAACGACAAGGCCCTTATCGGTATGGAGGACATCGAGGAGTCCTATATGAAGCTCCTTCTCGGTCCTCAGAAGAAGACCAAGGTCAGAACCGAGGCCGACAACCGTCTTTGCGCATATCACGAGGCGGGTCACGCGGTTGCCTCCTACTACTGCCGTCATACCGACCCTGTTAAGCATATTACTATTATTCCCGCAGGAAACGCGGGTGGTGTAACCCTCAGCGTACCCACCGAGGACAGAATGACCTCGTCGAGAAATCAGATGATAGACCGTATCGTCCTTTCTCTTGGCGGCCGAGTTGCCGAGGCTCTCGTCCTTGACGATATATCCACGGGCGCCTCGAACGATATTCAGCAGGCTACCGCGATTGCAAGAAATATGGTTACGAGATACGGCATGAGCCGCCGTCTCGGTACCGTGCTCTACGGCTCTGAGCATTCGGCCGACGAGGTATTCCTCGGCAGAGACTTCTCCTCGGGTAAAAATTATTCCGAGAAGACTGCGGCGGATATCGATGAGGAAATCCGCGCAATTATCGCAGATGCATATGAGCGCTGTGAGAGTATTCTTAACGAGCATATCGATAAGCTCCACTTTATTGCCGAGTTCCTTCTCAAGAACGAGTTTATGGACGAGGATCAGTTCCTTGCCGCTATGCAGTCGGACGCTCCCACTATCGCCGATATTGAGAGCATCAGAGAGGAGCGCAAGCGCAAGAGCGAGGAGGAGAACAGGAACGCTCACGAGGAGAATAAGCGGCGCGAGGAGGAGGAAAGAGAGCGCGAGCTTCTCCGCGAGCGCGAGAGGCTTGCAGAGGAGGCACTTCGTGCCAACCGCGAGAGCGGCGAGTTCCCGAGTGACGACGTTCTTTCCGAGCTTGAGGAAGAAAAAAATAAAAAATCCGACGGTGACGGCACCTCGGATAGCTGATAAAAAAAGAAACGGATTTTCAAAATCCGTTTCTTTTTTTGCTTTAATGGATTATATCGAGTGAATTCCGTTTGCTACGTCGGCATTGGCATCGAGGTGATACTTCTGCGCCTTTCTCCACTCGAAGAACTTGATAGCAACCTGCTCGAAGAGGGCAAGGGAAAGAATATCCTCGTCCTGCTCCTGGTAGGGAGCAACTCTCGTGCGCAGAGAGTCAATCTCGGGAGCAATCTTGTCAGCGGGTCTGTAATCAATGATGTCGGCATCGCCGATAATCTTACGCTTGAATTCCTCGTCGATAGCCGCGGGGCACTTGCCGTACTCACCGCGAACGAGCGCCTTGAATTCCTTGGTAACTCTCGAATATCTGCCGTCCTCGTTAAAGAGCACGTTGTTTACAGCCTGAGTTCCTACAATCTGAGAGGAGGGGGTAACGAGGGGAGGATAGCCCGCATCACGGCGAACGTTTGCAACCTCCTCGAGTACCTCGCCGAGCTTATCCGACTTACCCGCCATTTTAAGCTGGGAGATAAGGTTCGAGAGCATACCGCCGGGAACCTGATAACGAAGGGCGTTTACGTCAACCTTAAGCACCTTCGGGTCGATGAGCCCCGAGGCAAGATACTTCTCGCGGATAGCGTTGAAGTGCTTTGCGATAACGTCGAGCCTCTCAAGGTCGAGACCGGTGTCGTAGGGCGTACCCTGAAGGGTGGCAACGAGCGACTCGGTGGGAGTGTGAGAGGTACCCATAGCGAGCGGGGAAATAGCAGTGTCAACACCGTCAACGCCCGCCTCAATAGCCTTAAGAAGCGTCATAGAGCCGAGACCCGCGGTATAGTGGGTATGAAGCTGTACGGGAATTTTAACGGTATTCTTGATAGTCTTGATGAGCTGGAAGGCCTCGTAGGGCTTGAGAAGTCCCGACATATCCTTTACGCAAATAGAGTTAGCGCCCATTTCCTCGAGCTGCTTTGCATAGTTTGCAAAGCCCTCGTTGGTGTGGAAGGGAGAGATGGTGTAGCAGATAGCCGCCTGAACGTGACCTCCCTCCTTAATGGTTGCCTTGATTGCGGTCTCGAGGTTTCTCGCATCGTTGAGAGCATCGAATATACGGATAATATCAATACCGTTGGCAATAGACTTTTGAACGAAGTATTCAACTACATCGTCGGCATAGTGACGGTAGCCGAGAATGTTCTGGCCTCTGAAGAGCATCTGGAGCTTCGTGTTTTTGCAGTGGTCTTTAATGGTGCGAAGCCTCTCCCAGGGGTCCTCGTTAAGAAATCTCATGCATGCATCGAAGGTAGCGCCGCCCCAGGCCTCGAGGGAGTAGTAGCCAACCTTATCCATCTCGTCGAGAATGGGGAGCATCTCCTCGGTGGTCATACGGGTCGCGGCGAGCGACTGGTGCGCATCGCGCAGCACGGTTTCGGTAATTAAAACCTTTGACATTTCAAATTCCTTTCTGTTTTTATCTTAAGAGCCGAAAAAGCTTAAGAACACGCCCGCGGCAACGGCGGAGCCGATAACACCCGCAACGTTCGGGCCCATAGCGTGCATAAGCAAGAAGTTGGAGGGGTCTGCGCGGCGACCCTCATCCTGGGCAACGCGAGCCGCCATAGGAACGGCGGAAACGCCCGCAGAGCCGATAAGGGGATTAATCTTACCGCCGGTAAGCTTACACATAATCTTACCTGTGATAAGTCCGCCGCAGGTGGAGATGATGAACGCACAAAGACCGAGAACTATAATAAATATGGTCTGGGGCTTAAGGAAGTTCTCGGCATTTGCCGTAGCGCCGACCGATACGCCGAGGAATATGGTAACTATGTTGATAAGCTCGTTCTGTGCCGTCTTGGAAAGTCTGTCGGTAACACCCGAAACGTTGAAGAGGTTTCCGAGCATAAGGAAGCCGACGAGGGGTGCGGCATCGGGAATGATAAGGCATACGATAGCAGTAACTATTATGGGGAAGATAACCTTCTCAAGCTTAGATACCGAGCGAAGATTGGTCATCTTAATCTCCCTCTCGGCCTTCGTCGTAATAAGGCGCATAAAGGGCGGCTGAATAATGGGAATAAGAGCCATATAGGAGTACGCCGCTATTGCTATTGCGCCGAGAAGGTGAGGAGCGAGATCCTTGGTTACGTGAATTGCCGTAGGGCCGTCAGCACCGCCGATAATGCCTATTGCACCTGCCTCTGCGGGAGAGAAGCCGAGGAAGAGCGCAAAGAAGAACGCGGCGAAAACGCCGAGCTGTGCACCCGCACCCATAAGAAGCGACTTCGGATTTGCAATAAGGGGAGAGAAGTCGGTCATAGCACCGACACCGAGGAATATCAGCGAGGGATAAACTCCGAGCTTTACTCCGAGATAGAGAATATCAAGAAGACCGCCCTCGTTAACTACCTCTTTGATTATCTCCGACATCGGAACGTGTCCGCCTGCCGCAACGAGTGCAGCCATTTCGGGATACTTTGCGACGTAGTAATCGTCAAAGAAGAAATCGAGATGTATAAGATCGGCACCGGGAAGGTTAGCGAGAAGCATACCGAATGCAATGGGCATAAGAAGGAGCGGCTCGAACTTCTTGACAACTGCAAGATAGAAGAGAACTCCGACTATTGCATACATTATAAGGTATTTCCACCAGTCCGGCTGCTCTATGAGAATACTGATTCCCGTTTTTACAAGAAATTTTTCTATAGCAGCTTGCATTATGAATACCTCTGCTTAAAATCAGTTGAGGGAAGCAAGAACGTCGCCCGCGTTAACGGATGCGCCCTTCTGAACGTTAACCGAAGCAATAACGCCGTCCTGAGGAGCGGGAATATCGTTTTCCATCTTCATAGCCTCGAGCACGCAGATAACGTCGCCCTTCTTGACAGCCTGACCCGCGGTTACCTTAACGTCGAGAATGGTTCCGGGCATGGGAGCCGTAACCTTAGCGGCACCTGCTGCGGCGGGTGCTGCGGCCTCTGCCTTAGGAGCGGCGGGAGCGGCCTTGGGAGCGGGAGCTGCGGCGGGGGTAGGAGCGGGAGCTGCGGGTGCGGTATATACGGGAGCCTGAACGCCTCCGTCAGCCTCCTCAACGATAACCTCGTAGGTAGTTCCGTTTACGGTTATATTATACTTTTTCATTTTTATATCAATTCCTTTCCAAAAAACTTATTTATTTTCTTCTGAAGGATACGACTCTGAACTTAAGTCCCGAGCCCTCAGCCTCTGCGGCAGCGATTGCCGCGGCGATTACCGCCACGATTTCAGCATCGGCGGCGGGAGTGTATTCCACTACGGGTGTAGCAACCGAATCGGAGCTTGCCTCGCTTTTCTCCCTTGCACGGCGTGCGGGCAGGTCGTGGAAGCAGAGCTTGAATACCGCGAGAGATGCCCAAAGAATACAGAGCACCGCGAATATGGTAAGCATTCCGATAAGCAGCATAGCACCGCCGTAGAGCGCGGCAGTTCCGAGCTGCGAGATATCGAAGTTTTCGTTCAGCTGAACGATAGGCTCCTTAAAATTTTCAACACCGAACATATACGTCTCTCCTTATCAAAGCGTGGGCCTATTCGGCGCGCAAACGCCCTTCTTCGAGAGCATAAGCAGAGCAGAGCATATTCTCGCGCGGAGCTCACTCGTGCTTATTATGTCGTCGATCTCACCGCTGGCAGCGGCGCGAGCGGGGGAGGAAACGGTATTGCACCACTCGGCGCAAAGCTCCTCACGGGTTTTTTCCTCGGTGATATACTTGTCCCAGGCGAAGGCAACGCCGCTCTTCGCGGGGAGCGCGCCTATTTCCGCATCGTCGAGCGCGTATACGATGTCCGCACCGAGCGACTTGGAGCCGAGAAGGACGAATGCCGCGCCTATCGCGTGTCCCGTTACAACGGTAACCGCGGGAACGGTGAGCGATGCATAAGCCGATGCAAGCGAGGCAAGAGCGGGTGCAAAGCCGCATGCATTTTCATCAGTCGAAAGACCGAGAGAGTCAACGAGGGTTACAACGGGAAGGTTAAAGCTGTTGCAGAAGCCGACGAAGCGCGCAATCTTCTTTGCCGCGCACGAGGTGATACGGCCGTCGTCGATAGCGTAGGAATTAGCTACTATACCGCACTTTACGCCGCCGACGGTGGCAAAAACCGTGGAGGCTCCCTTACCGTAGTCAGCGCCGATTTCGTGATAGAGGCCGTTATCGGCGATTACCGAAACGGCAGCGAGTGCCTCACCCGCGAAGTTAAGGTCACCGAGCATTCTGTTAAGATTGTCGAGAGTGTCGGAAACCGATACGCCGAGGGAGGAATTATCGGGAAGGAAGGAAACGAGACTTCTGATATATCCCGCGCATACAGCCGTTGCATCGGAGAAGCTGACGGGAGCGCAGGGGGTGTCGGTAGCACCCGAGACGTAAAGCTCTGCGGCGGTATCCTTGACCAAGAAGTCAAACATTGCCGCAATTGCCGCGGCAGTGCCGATGCACTTGCCTGTTACAAATGCAATCTGAGGAATAACGCCCGAGGCGGAATTCACCGCGGAAATAATTCTTCCGTAAGCGGCAAGACCTGCCGTGCCCTGGAAAATATCGGTTCCGTTTGCACTGAAGATACCGATAACGGGAGCACCGTTGGAGATTGCGAGCTTATAGAGGTCGGTGATTTTCTTTGCGTGGCGCTCGTCAATGTAGCCACCCATTCTCGAGGAGTCCTCGGCGAAGGCAAACACGAGCTTGCCGTCGATAGCACCGTAGCCGGTGATTACTCCCTCGAATTCGTTTGATTTTTCCGTTGCCAGAAAATCAGAGAAGCCGCGCTGCGTATAGGCCGAGGTCTCGATGAAGGTGTCGGGGTCGAAGAGCAGGGAAATCTGCGCTCTGACGTCCGCACTTTCGCTTTCGGCGAGAGCGGCGCGAAGCTCCGGCGCACTCATGTGCGCAGAGATTTCAGGATTTTTGTACTTGTTCAAATCTATTCTCCTTCCATTAAATGAACATTTCAGGCGGTGTAAAAGGTCATAAATTGAAAACAACCCAAATTTCACCAAATATACTATATCACCAAAGCCAAAAATAGTCAAGATATTTGCGGAAAATATTTGTAATAAAAAAGAGGCACCGCACGTGCGATGCCTCTTCTATTAGGACTGAAAGCCCTCCATAAGCGAAATACGCTTACTCGCATATCGATAGGCGTTTTCAAAGTCGAAGAGCTGCTTATAGCAGAGCTCGAGGTCGGAGTAAACGCCGAACATGATATAGGAATTGTGCTCAAACTGCGATTTCGTTTCCTCAATTCCCGAAAGGACGGTAAGGGCCTCGGAGTACTTACGCTCTTTAATGAGGCGCTTTGCCTCTGCGTGGGCCTTAAGCTGCGGGTGCTTGAAGGGATATGTAAAATCAAGTATAAAATACCTGTAAAACTCGTAGCTTACGGTCTCGTCCATAAATTCCTCGAAGCGCTCGGGCTCAAACTCGAGCAGGGGAGAGCTGACGTTCTTCGCAATTGCAAGATATATGGGTATCATACACTCAAATCTGCGAGTGTCGTATATCGTGCGCTCACAGAAATCCCTCGCGAGCGAGAGATTGCGCACCGCGCTCTGAAGAAAGCCGTGCTTTACCGCCGTAACGCCGAGCTCGAAATAGCACTGAGCAAGAATATAGGAAAGCTCGTCGTCTTTTCCTTCAATCTTCATTATATGCGATATGGCGACGGTATAGTTCTTTGCCTCAAGGGCGGAGCGTATCATGGGCATTCTCTCCTTTTTCTTAAAGAAGAAGAGGTCGTTCCCATTCGAGAGAAGATATGGGAGGGGCAGCTCGAGCCGCTCTGCAAGATACTCGAGCGTTTCGATAGAGGGGGTCGCTCGCCCGCGCTCAATGCAGCTAAGCATATTTCGCGTAATACGCTCGCCGGCAACCTCGGCCTGCGTTAGCTTGAGCTTTATTCTCGCGAGCTTAACCTTTTCACCAAGTGTCATATAAACTCCTAAATTAATGCTTTATTTTGCGGCAGAACTACTTCTTTTTGATTACCACGTCGGCAAGAGGATTACTCGAAACGGCATCCTCAATATTTCTATCGACGATGTGGGTGTATATCTGAGTGGTGTTCAGCTGCTCGTGACCAAGTATATCCTTGAGAACCCTGATGTCGACCTTTCCCGACTGATACATCAGCGTTGCCGCAGTGTGCCGCAGCTTATGCACCGAAAGCTTCTTGTCTCCGAGCCCCGCCATTTTCAAATACTTGTAGACTATCCACTGAACCGTCTTTACAGATATTCTTTGCTCCCGCCCGCTTAAGAAGAAGGCCGTAGTATCGGTCCTTATATACTTGGGGTCGAGACGTATCCTGAGATAATCCTCTATTGCGGCGGTAGCGGCGCGGTTAAGATATACTAAACGCTCTTTGTTACCCTTACCGAGCACCTTGACCTGGGTTAATTCCGAGTCAAAGCTCTGTAAATTAAGTCCGACGAGCTCCGAGAGTCGCATGCCGGTATTTAAGAAGAGGACGATAATGGCATAGTCTCGCACTACGGTTTTAGAGGAGGTGTCGCCTCTGACGGTCTCGAGCAGGTGTACTGCCTCTTCAACTGTCAGGTATTTTGGCAGTGTTTTCGACTTTTTCGGTGCATCGATGTCGGCCGTGGGATTTACCTCGACTATGTGCTTCGTGTATGCATAATGATAGAAGGAGCGCAGGGAAGAGAGCTTCCTCATTCGCGTAGTGGCTGAGTTGTCTCTCTCGAAGCCCGCAAACATAAGATATTCAATAATCATTTTCTGATTTACGAGGCGCACGTCGTCCTCGGTAATCATTACTATGCTCTTGCGCTCGAAATCCTCGCGTGAGAGGTCCTGACCCTCGCGCCTCATAAGCATAAATCTAAAAAAGGTTCTGAGGTCGAGCAGATATTCGCAGATTGTCTTCTCGCTGTTGCCCTTTATCGTCACGTTGTAGGCTGCATATTCGCGCAAAACGAGCGGAAAGGTCTTGAATTCGTCGGATTTAAGCGTTAAAACGGACAAGGCTCGCACCTCCTTTTTATACTTTACACCTCTATTATACAAAATTTTTAGCCGATTTAGTGGATAAACTGTAAACATTTTCGGCTTTCACTTGTTTTTTTTCTTCAATATGGTAAAATAAAAGGGTAGATTAGAGAAAGGGTTACTTATGAGCTTCTTTAAAAATAATTCCTACGACATAGTGCGGCTTTGGATTAATCAGATTGGCATAGCGATATTTACGCTTATGCTTTATACTGCCGTTGGATTTGTTGAATTTGATAACGACACTACCGCTGTCGCGGTCAAGGCGGGCGTATCGGTGTTCTGCATTGCCTTTTACTTCTTCCTCATATATAACGTGTGCTGGGAGTGCGGGGCGAAGGACAAGATACGTATTGACGGCGGTAAGCAGGGGGCGACACCTCTGCGCGGTGCTCTTATGAGCCTTTTTGCAAACCTTCCGAACTTTGTTCTTGCGGGGCTTTGCCTTATATTCGTATTGGTTTACCTTCTTTCCTCGCTTGGCGGCTTCTATACCGCCTTCGGTGTGGTAAACCTCATATTACGCTTTCATTCCTCGCTCTATCTCGGCGTAATCCAGGCGGTAACGCCTATTGCCGACGTGCCTGTCGATTTTCTCGTCGAGAGTGCGCTTTACCTTATTCTTCCTCTCCTGTCGGTCCTCGTATCTCATATCGCCTATACCCTCGGGAGCCGTGAAAAGCGCCTTTTTGCTTCAAAGAAATAACGTGTATTTTAATTAATAAAGCCACATATGCTTAATTAGCGTACGTTGGCTTTATTTTTTTGCTTTGGGGGTAAGAATGAAAATTTACGTTCTGAATTTGTACCGTGTACGCGGCTTGGTCCGTGCGGTTTCCTTTTTGCTCAGTATTCTGGTTATTGCTTCTGCCTTAGTTTATACGGCTTATTCTTTGGTTCCCGATGGATCGTATCTACCTGTCGCGGGGGACGGGGAAACCGAGCGGGTAATTATAATCGATGCGGGACACGGTGGCGAGGATTCGGGGGCAGTCGGGGTTAACGGCGCTCTCGAAAAGGATTTGAACTTGGCTATTGCGATGCTCCTCGGAGAAGAGCTGACAGCGCGCGGCTATACCGTCGTATATACCCGCACCGAGGATAAGATGCTATATTCCGAGGATGAAAATATAAAGGGAATGCGTAAGCTTTCCGATTTAAAAAACAGGTGTAAAATTGCCGAGGAGCACCCGGGGGCACTGCTTATCAGCGTACATATGAACTCCTACGGAAGCGCCAAATACTCGGGGCTTCAGGTATATTATACGAAGGATAATGAGAAGAGCAACGCTCTCGCTATGAAAATACAGAGCGCCGTAAGGGATAGACTTCAGCCCGAAAATAACCGCACGGTAAAGAGCGGCGAGGGGCTTTATCTGCTCGAAAAATCCCCGGTTACCTCGGTTATCGTAGAGTGCGAATTTCTAACGAATTCCGCGGAATGTGAAAAACTTTCCGAAAAAGAATATCAAAAGCAAGTGAGTTTTGCCGTTTTGTGTGGTATTATAGAATATATAGAAGAAACCGACTAACAAAATCGGAGGCTTAAAGTGAAGGAAGATAAAAAAATATTCGTCTGCCGTGAGTGCGGCTATACCAATCCAAAGTGGCTCGGTAAGTGTCCCGACTGCGGTAGCTGGGATTCATTTGACGAGGAGCGCGTGGCTCCTGTATCGAAGGCGAAGCGCGGCGCGGTAATATCCGAGAACAGAGCAGAGAAGATATCCGAGCTCGAGCTGCCTACCTATATGAGGGCGGGTACGGGCATGAAGGAGCTTGACCGCGTGCTCGGAGGCGGACTCGTCGGCGGCTCGGTGGTTTTACTCTCGGGTGAGCCGGGAATCGGTAAGTCCACTCTGCTTTTACAAATTTGCAACGAGCTCGCCTCCTCTCGCCGAGTGCTCTACGTATCGGGAGAGGAATCCAAGGGTCAGCTTAAGCTTCGTGCGGAAAGACTAAAAATAGATGCACCGACGCTGTATCTTCTTACCGAGACCGATACCGATGCCGTTCTTGCCGAGTGCGAGAGGCTTCGGCCCGACGTTATAATTATTGACTCGGTGCAAACGCTTTCCTCGGAGCGCTTTACCTCGGTTCCGGGAAGCATCACTCAGGTGCGCGAGGGCGCGATGGCGCTTATAGGCTATGCCAAGACTACCGGTGCGGCGGTCTTTCTCGTCGGCCACGTAAATAAGGAGGGCGGCATCTCGGGCCCGAAGATTCTCGAGCATATGGTTGATGCAGTGCTTTATTTTGAGGGCGAGCGCACGAATTCCTACCGAATTATAAGGGCGATAAAGAACAGATTCGGCTCCACTAACGAAATCGGTGTATTTGAAATGGGCGACGAGGGCCTCGTTGAGATTCCTAATCCGAGCGAGGTCGTTATGGCGGAGCGCCCGAAGAACACGAGCGGCTCCTGCGCCGGCTGCGTTATGCAGGGAACGAGGCCCATTATATCCGAGATTCAGGCACTCGTTTCGCATACCGTATATCCTACGGGAAAGCGCACGAGCGACGGCTTCGATTATAACAGAATGTGTTTGCTTATTGCGGTTCTTGAGAAGCGCATGGGGCTTAAGTTCTACGAGAACGACGTCTATCTTAACGTTGCCGGCGGTATACGCCTAAACGAGCCGAGCGCCGACCTCTCGATTGCCATGGCGCTTATCAGCGGTATAACCGACAGGGTAATACCCGACACTCTCATCGCCTTTGGCGAAATAGGACTTGCGGGTGAGGTACGCGCGGTATCACATATTGATTACAGAGTAAAGGAGGCGGCTCGCCTCGGCTTTACGAAAATCATTCTCCCGAAGAAAAACGCGACGAGGGAGCTCAAGGTGCCGAAGGGCGTAGAGGTCGTCCCGGTAGGGAATATCTTCGAGGTGCTCGTGCATATGGCACCGAGGGCTGAGGCCTGATTTTCCCTAAATTGAACTAAAAAAATGCAAAAACACGGCTGAATTTGTCTATGTTAGACAAAATGAAGCCGTGTTTTTCTACGCCAAAAGGAAAATTTTGTGTTTTGTAAATCTTGATTTGGTCCTTTTTTTATTGTATAATTTATGTAGGTGTTTTTTTGCGCAACGGCGCAAGGCACAAAGCAACAAAGGAGATTTTCTAAAAATGGAAAAGGTTTATACGAAAAGTATTCGTAACGTTGCCCTCCTCGGACACAGTGGGGGCGGAAAGACTTCGCTCGCGGAGTCCATGCTTTATATTTCAAGAGTAACCGACAGACTCGGTAGCGTCACCGACGGTAATACCGTATCCGATTACGACCCCGAGGAGATAAAGAGGGGCTATTCGGTATCGGCATCTATGGCACCGATGCTCTGGAACGGAACTAAAATTAATATACTTGACACCCCCGGCTTCTTCGACTTCGAGGGTGAGGTCAGACAGTGCGTTCGCGTTGCCGATGCGGCTATCATAGTCGTTGACGGTAAGGCCGGTATTGAGGTTGGCACCGAGATTGCCTGGAACCTCGCGAACGAGGCCGGAATTCCGAGGGCATTCTTCATCAACCGCTTTGACGACGGTGAGGCAAGATTTTATAAGGTATTCGGCGCTATACGCGAGAAGTACGGCCTCAACGTCTGCCCCGTACAGATTCCGATTATCGACGGCGACACCGTTATAGGCTTTGCTAACCTCGTTGAGATGTGCGTTTACACCTTCGAGAAATCGACGGGTGAGTATATTCGCTCCGCTATTCCCGAGAAGTTCGCCGACGTATGTAACGAATATCATAACATTCTTCTCGAGGCTATCGCACAGACGAGCGATGCTCTGATGGATAAGTTCTTTGCGGAGGAGCCCATCTCGAGAGAGGAGGCGCTTGAGGCTATCCACGAGGGTATTATCAGCGGTGACATCGTTCCCGTATTCTGCGGCGCGGCTATTAAGAACTGGGGCATTAAGACCTTCCTTGATACTATCGCGGAGTCCTTCCCGAGACCTACCGCGCGCGGCACCGAGCATTATGCTGATGGCAGCGAGGCGGCTATTGAGATGGACGGTAAGGATACCTCGGTATTCGTGTTCAAGACTATTGCCGACCCCTTCGTAGGTAAGATGTCCTTCTTCAAGGTTATGACGGGCGAGCTTAATAAGGATGCACTCCTTCGTAATACCACTACGGGTCAGACCGAGAAGTTTAACAAGATATTCCTTCTCCGCGGAAAGAAGCAGATTGACGTTGACGGACTTGCCTGCGGCGACATCGGCGTTACGGCGAAGCTTTCCAACACCAACACCAACGACACTCTCACCACTCTTGCCGAGGACGTTAAGTACGCTCCCGTTGAATATCCTCGTCCTTACTACACTATGGCAATCAAGCCTAAGGCGAAGGGTGATGAGGATAGAATTTCCTCGGGTATGGCAAGGCTTCTTGAGGAGGACCTTACCGTTAAATACGAGAACAACTCCGAAACCAAGCAGCTTACCGTCAGCGGCCTTGGCGATATTCACCTTGACCTTGTCGTTTCCAAGCTTTGTAACAGATACGGCGCTAACGTAGAGCTTACGAAGCCTCGCCTTGCTTACCGTGAGACCATTAAGTCGACCGTCGAGGTTGAGGGTAAGCATAAGAAGCAGTCGGGCGGCTCGGGTCAGTACGGCCACGTTAAAATTAAGTTCTCGCCCGGAGAGGAAGAGGGACTTACCTTTACCGAGAGCGTATTCGGCGGTGCCGTTCCGAAGAACTTCTTCCCGGCGGTTGAGACCGGACTTCGCGAGTGTATGCAAAAGGGCGTTCTTGCGGGCTATCCCGTCGTTAACCTTGCCGCAAACCTCTATGACGGCTCCTATCACGACGTTGACTCCAACGAGATTTCCTTCAAGCTCGCTGCCGCTATCGCGTTCAGAGAGGGTCTTCCCAAGGCAAATCCCGTTATCCTTGAGCCTGTCGGCTCGCTTCGCGTTACCATTCCCGACAACTACGTCGGCGACGTTATGGGCGACCTTAACAAGCGCCGCGGCAGAGTTATGGGCATAGAGCCCGTTGCCGAGGGCACGCAGGTGGTCCTTGCCGAGGTTCCCTTTGCGGAGATGACCGATTACGTAATCGCGCTCCGCGCGGCAACTCAGGGCAGGGGACGCTTCGACTTCGACTTCATCAGATACGATGAGGTTCCTCAGTCGCTTACCGCGAAGATTATCGAGGATGCCAACCGAGAGTAATAAAAAAGCAGAGCCCCGATGAAATTGGTATGATGTAAAGCCAAGTAGATCGAAGGGGGAAAAAGCCACCACAGACGTGAGTCTTTGGTGGCTTTTTTTGTCGGTGAGTGTTATTTTGTGTGAGAATTGATAAATATCTTGATTTATTCGCAAGTATATGGTATAATTAATATAGAATTTACAAGTAATTTTGCGAAAAGGGGTTGACAGTATGTCAAGGGTCGGATATAATCTGTTAGACAGACAGACAGACAGACAG
>JAFVQW010000029.1 GCA_017504605.1 Clostridia bacterium | reverse complement strand
TATACTAACAGGGCCGAAGCCCCATAAGCATCTTCTTTAGAGCTATTTAAATCTAGCTTTTTTACTTGTTTTTTGAGTTTCTTTCTTTCAAAGTGTTTAACGAGAATCTCTGCACTTTTTCAGTGCTCGAAATTTCATGTTGTTCAATTTTCAATGATCAAGGTGCAGCCGCCGTGAGGTGTTCTCCTTGGCAGTGCTTGACTATTATACAACATTATTTCCCGAAAGTCAAGGGTTTTTTCAAAAAAAATTCGATTTTTTCGTATTAATTTTGAAGTTTGTTAAAATACTCTAAAATGAGGGGGTGGTTTTTTGATTTCAGTGTTCATAAGGACCATAATCATCTACCTATTTTTGTCATTTCTTTTGAAAATTATGGGAAAGAGGCAAATAGGCGAGCTCGAGGTCAGCGAGCTTGTATCAACCTTATTAATTTCCGAGATTGCCGCAATACCTATCTCCGACCCGAGTATTCCCCTCTCATACGCTATCGTTCCCGGCCTTTTCATCGCGTTTCTTGAAATCGCCCTCGCCGCTATGAAAAACAAATCCCAGGCACTCAAGCGAGTAATCGAGGGCGAGCCTGTATATATAGTTTTTCGTGGGACTCTATGTCAGAGCGCGCTTCTCGATAACAGAATATCGGTAAACGAGGTGCTCGCCGAAATGCGCATATCGGGTATAGCCTCGCTCTCCGAGGTCTACTATGCGATACTCGAGCAAAACGGAAAGCTCTCATTCGTCAAGGAAGAGGACAAGGACACGGTCTCGCACCCCGTAATAATCGACGGGGCGCTTGATAAAAAAAGGCTAAAGCTAATCGGCCTTGACGAGGACTGGATTAGGGAGCAGCTCGGGCGTGCCGAGCTTTCGCCAGACGAGGTTTTTCTCCTCTCCGTCAACGATGACGGTAATATTAATATTATAAGGAAGGAAATACCGTGAAAAGCATAGTCCTTTCATCAGCCGCAATTCTCCTTCTCGCGCTCGCCGTGCTTCTGAACGGATACGCGAGCACGAGCATACTCAAAAAAATCGAGGACAGCCTCACAGAGGCTGAAGAAAGCCGCGGTGGGGAGGCTCTCGCCGATGCCGAGGAGCTCTTTACAAGCAAGCGCGTATTTCTCTCCTTCACCGTATCCGACGAGGCACTCGGCGAAATTGAGGCAGACCTTAAGGAAGCCCGAAGAGCCGAGCGCGCGGGCGAGGTGGGAGAGCTCGAGAGTGCAATCAGCCGCCTCATTGCTACGTTGGTGCAAATAAGGCGGCTGAACGGTGTTGATTTTTCCTCTGTTTTTTAATCAAAGGGGGTCATATCCTCTCGGTAGGCCTCGGTGCGCAGCACCGAATAATACTCGGCCAAAAGGTTTCCGCTCGAGAGAATACCGAGCGCCCCGCGTAGCGCCGAAACGACGTACTCGGGATTTAAGAAGGCCGAGGCATCGGCCGAGAGCACGGCGTCAAGAATAATACATTCCCCGTCAAAGCCCGCGATAATTTCCCGAATTCCGCTGCGGATATTAACGGAGGGCTGCTCCTCGCTACGCTTGTCGCGTGATTTTTTCTTTACGAGCACCTCATCGCCGAGAAGATACTCGGCACACGCGGCGGCAAGGGCCTCCGACGCCCCCTCGGTCTTAACGGCTATTCTGTATCTCAGCCATTTAAGGTCGGTGAGCTTAGTCTCGGGATAATACGCCGCAACGGCTCGCATATTTTCCGTCATATTGGCGTTCAGGTGGCGGAGCACCTCCTCCTCGGGTGGGCGGTCAACGAGGCGAATGTCAACAAATTCGCACTCGGACTCGGTGCCGATAGAGAGCGGAGCGGCGAAAATCATCTTCGGCTTCGGATTAAAGCCCATAGTATACCAGAGCGGCAGTCCCGCACGGGCTATAATCTTATGCATCGTGCGCACAAGGTCGAGATGCGAGATGTACTGTAGCTCTGCGCGCTTGACGAACTTGACACGAAGCGTAATATACGGCATATTTGGAGTTAATTGCACCATCTCGTGTTACCTCCGAGCTTATTTGCTCCGCAGCCCGAGCATTTTTCCATACAGGACGGCGTTGTCTTTTCCTCATACGCGCGCTCGCGCTCGCGAAGAAGGAACTGCTTGGTTACGCCGATGTCGATAATATCCCACGGCAGGACCTCGTCAGTCGAGAAGCCGCGCGTGGTGTAGAAGTCCATATCAACTCCCGTGCGCTCGAGCGCCGAGAGCCATTTTTCGTAGTCGAAATACTCGTCCCACGCCTCAAGCATCGCTCCCTCCTCCGCCATAAGCGCAATTGCCGGCGCGAGGCGGCGGTCTCCCCTGGCAAGGAGCGCCTCAATGCAGGAAACGCGAGCATCGTGGTAGCTGTACTTAATCTTCTTGTCGTTAATGAAGCCCTTTAGGAGCTCCTGCTTTCTTTCGAGGCTCTCAAGGCTATCCTGCCTCTCCCACTGGAAGGGGGTAAAGGGCTTAGGCACGAAGCAGGAAACGCTGACGGTAACGCCGACGCCACGCGGGCGCTCCTCCTTCGGCATAGTGTAGTATTCGTGAACCACCCTCTTTGCGAGTGCGGCAATACCCGCAATATCCTCGTCGGTCTCGGTGGGAAGTCCGTTCATAAAATAAAGCTTGACGTTGCTCTTCCCTCCGCGGAAGGCGATGCCGACCGAGCGGAGCAGGTCCTCCTCGCTGACGTTCTTGTTTATAACGTCGCGAAGGCGCTGTGTGCCCGCCTCGGGCGCAAAGGTTATGCCGCCCGTCCTGACCGACGAGACCTTCCGCATCAGCTCCTCGGAAAAGCTGTCAATACGGAGCGACGGCAAGGAAAGGCTCACCCTCGCGTCGTCGGTCCAGGAAAGCAGACCGTCGGTAAGCTCGGGAAGGCGCGAATAATCACTGATTGAAAGGGATATAAGAGAAATCTCGTCGTAGCCGCTATTCTCATAGAGGCACTTCGCATTTCTACAGAGCACCTCGGGTGACTTCTCTCTTATAGGGCGGTAAACCATTCCCGCCTGGCAGAAACGGCAGCCGCGTATGCAGCCGCGGTAGACCTCGAGGACTATGCGGTCGTGGACGGTCTCGATATAGGGCATAACGAGCTTCTCGGGATAGGGCGCCTCGTCAAGATTTTTGATAATGCGCTTTTTAATTTTCCTCGGGATATCCGAGTATCGCGGAGAATACTCGCGTATTGTGCCGTCGGGGTTGTAGCTGACCTCGTAAAGTGAGGGGATATAAACGCCCTCAATTGAGGCGGCGCGGCGAAGAAAGCCCTCTCTTGTATAGCTGCCGTCCCCCTTCATCTCTTGATAAAGGGCGCAAATCTCGGGGAGCACCTCCTCACCCTCACCTATATTAATAAGGTCGAAGAAGTCGGCAATCGGCTCGGGGTTATAAACGCAGGGGCCGCCTCCGATTATTATGGGACAGTCCTCGCCGCGTTCCCCAGCCCATATGGGAAGGCCCGCGAGGCGAAGCATAGAGAGCACCGTGGTATAGCACATCTCGTATTGGAGCGAAAAGGCGACGAGGTCGAATTTTGAAAGCTCATCTGTACTCTCCAGGGCGGTAAGCGGAATAGAGTATTCCTCCATTTTCCCCTTCATATCCTCCCACGGCGCGTAAACGCGCTCACACCAGACCCCCTCGGCACGGTTAAGAACGTCGTAAAGAATTCTGACACCGAGGTTCGACATGCCTATCTCATAGGTATCGGGAAAGCAAAAGGCAAAGCGACAGCTTACGCTGTCCTTATCCTTGATTATTCTGTTGTACTCGCCGCCGATGTACCTGCCCGGCTTCTCAACGGATTTGAGCACGCTTGATATATTTTTCTGTTCCATTTATCCTCCAAAACACCTCCGACAGCAGAAAAGACTGTCGGAGGTGAGTTTTATTCCTCATCGAAGCTGCTTCGCTTTTGCAATCCAAAGCTCCTTGCGGACAGTATATAAAGAGCGAGGCACCACGCCGCCTGCCAAAGTGCAAGCGCGGGAGCGGGTACGGCAAGCATTCCCATAACCGAAAGGAGAACGCCGAGGGCCGCGCCGACAATCATCGCCACAAGCTCCATAACCGAAAGCGTATTCATAAACGCCTCGTAGCGCTTGGAAAGAAGTATGAGGTTGACGGCCTCCGCCTTATTCCCGAGAGTGACGGTCGCGCCGCTGACACGGCGGTAAACCTTATCCTCCGTACCGGGCAGAGAACGCTTTTTCATAACTCTTATCTGTTCCTCACCCATAGTAAGAAGCATAAAGAGCTCGTTGTTGATATTAGGGTCGCGAGTATATACGAGCGGAGTTATTCCCTGCTCCTTAAAAATAGGAAGAAGCATAGTGAACTCCTCGGAGAAGGAATATCTGATAAAGAATTTAACGTATACCTCTCCGTCCTCGGCACCGTAGAGCACCCTCGTCGAGTCGGTGGTCGCAGAGCCCACGCGGTGGTCGTCGTCGGGAATACGCACGCCGTGGCGGCGCATATATTCAAGGCTGCCCGCGTGCACGGTCTTACCCTCGAAGATGCCGACGACACCGTCATCCTCAATCGATACGCCCTCGGCCTGCGGACACTTCCTGTCAAGCGCGGCGGTAAAGAGCCTCTCAAGCGGCCCGCCGACAACCGAGAACAAGGAGTACATCTGCTTCATAGCCTTAGCGGTATTATACGCCTTGCCATAGAGGTAAACCTTCTTAACCGTTACGTCCTCCTCACCGAAAATTTCGGTGTCGCGGTAGGTTATTACGTCAACTCCGGCACAGTCGAGCACCGCCTCCTCGCCTATGAACGCGCCGCTCTCGCCGCCCGCCTCAATCGAGAGACGGTAGAGGGGCAGCTTATGTATAAGCACAGAGAAGGACGGAGTGGCAAGCATAAACACGAGTGCCATAGCCTGCACGCCGACAGATGCCGACATACCGCTGATAAAGAAGGCGGCAGCACCCGCAACAAGCGAGATGCCGAGCCCCGCGATAAGCAGAAGAAGGACGTTCCCCGTATTCTCACAGAACGAGCCGACGTGCGAGAAGAAGTCCGAGACGAACGCAGTACGGAACACGCGTGAGGTCTTGGATTTGTACTCGTCGATTACGCCGTCGAGCGCCATATTCTCACGCTCGAGCTCTCTTGTTGGGCGGTTCTCTATAACGCTCTTCACGGTGTTTCTCGAAACCGTGCGGAAGGCGGTGTAATCAGCCCTTTTTCTATAAAACGCTCCGAGAATTACCGAGAGCGCCTGTACGCCGAACACGGTGCCGAAAAGAGGGTAGCTCATAGCTCCCGAGGTAACGGTAACCGAGGTGTACAAAATCATAACTAAAAGCGAAACGATAAGAAGAAGCTCGGGACGAAGCCTACGCGTAAAGATTGCCGCCACCGCCGAGATAAGCTCGGGAAGCGCAAGGAGCGTAAAGCAAATGCAAAGCTGAAGCTCGATAACCGCATCGGCACCGAACACCGCTCCGAGGCCCATAAGGGCCGAGAGCCTGATTCCGAACAGGGAAAGAGAACCGATAACGAGCGTGACAAAAAGCAGAACCGCGGCGGCAATCAAGCGCACCTTAACCGAAAGTATCGTATCAAGAAAGCGGTCCTTTATATCGTCGCGCTGAACGGTGGATATAAACTCCGAGCGACGAGCCTTCTTCACCATAGGTGAAGCGGAGAGCGGGCCGTCGGCACCGCTATCCTCCTCGGGCGCATATTCGATAAGCTGCCAAGCGGGAGCCGCGGGCTCGGGCTCTGCCACGGGCTCGGTCGGCTGCTCCTCGGTTACGGGAGTCTCCACCTCCTCGGGCTCCTCCTCTGCCTCGGGCTCGGGCTGCACTGCGGGCTCCTCGGGAAGGGGTGTCTGCTCGGGCTCCTCCTCGGGAATAAACTTGAAAATATTAATGCTCTCGTCTACAAGAGCCGACGCATCTGTTGCCGCTCCGCTGACTACAACGAGGGTCTCGGGAGAGCCCGTACCGTCAAGCTCGGCCGTCGGGTCGGGTCTATCCTCCGCGGTGGGTGTCGCCACAGGCTCGGTGTCCGTAACGAGCTTCACCT
This sequence comes from Clostridia bacterium, assembly GCA_017504605.1. Classification (GTDB taxonomy): domain Bacteria; phylum Bacillota; class Clostridia; order Oscillospirales; family CAG-272; genus UBA1740. Next base: position 58,194 of record JAFVQW010000029.1, on the reverse strand, counting down.
CCGCCTCGGGCTTCTCCGTGCCGCCGCGAGGCTGACGGTATTTCTCGCTCGTCTCGGTGAAGCGAGGAACGTAGGTTGTCCTCATATGAAGCGGCTGGGGTGCGGGAGCGTATCCCTCGGAGACCTCCGCCGCGGTGAAGACGTCGGGAACGACGAACTCCTCCTCGGGAGGCGTAATCTCGGGCCCGCGCGAAGCGCTCGGCTTCTTATCCTCGCTGTCGAAGACAAGACCTGCCCCCTCCGCCTTATCCGTCACCTCGAAGGTCAGACGGGTCTTAGGGCTAACCTCTGAGCCACCTTGATAATTCTCATTATTATCCACGCCGTACCTCCGTATGTCTTTGCCTTGCGACCTCGGCAAGAATTACCGCCGCCGCACAGGAAACATTCATTGAATTAACCCGTCCGAAAAGAGGAATGGAAACGATAAAATCGCACTTCTCCTTAACGAGACGTGATATACCGAAGCCCTCACTGCCGAGAACGAGCGCCACCGCACCGTCAAAGTCGGTGCTATAGTATTCCCCGCCGTCCATATCGGCACCGTATATCCAAAGCCCCTTTTCCTTAAGCTCGTCGATAGTCGATGCAATATTCGTAACCTTGGCAACGCGCATATGCATAAGCGCTCCCGCAGATGCCTTGGCAACCGTAGAGGTAAGCCCCACCGCGCGCCGCTTCGGAATTATAACGCCGTGAGCGCCGCAGCATTCGGCACTTCTGATAATTGCGCCGAGGTTGTGCGGGTCCTCAATACCGTCGCACACAACGATAAAGGGACGCTCCCCGCGCTCGGCCGCATAGTCGAGCATATCCGAAATCGAGGAATAATTGTGCTCGGCGGCAAGAGCGACGATGCCCTGATGACGGCCGCCGTGAGAGAGCTCGTCAAGACGGCGGCGCTCCGACTCGATTATCGGAATATTCCTGCCCCTCGCCTCACCGACGAGCATGGTTATCGAGCCCTCGCGCTCACCCGAGAGGACGAATATCTTCTCAATATCCCGCCCGCCCGAAAGCAGCTCGCGCACCGCGTTTCTTCCGAAGACGATATTCTCGTCAAGCTCGGCATTATACTGCCTCTCGGGGCGCACTTTTCTACCTTTATTGTTATAGTCCATTTTCGACCTCTTTTTATAATTAATTACAAATATACAGATTAATTATAACATAAAAAAACAGCTTTGTACAGTAAATAACAAAAAGAAGTAAAAAAAAGCGCCGATACGTCATACGTATCGGCGCTTTTTTGGGCAAGAAGTCTATTAGTCGTTAGCTTCTCTCTTAGCTGCAAAGCACTCACTGCAATATACAGCCTTTCCCTCGGTGGGCTTGAAGGGCACCTGGCACTCCTTGCCGCACTCTACGCAAACCGCGGGGAACATTTCCCTAGCAGCCTTCTGCGCATTCTTCTTTGCGGCACGGCAATCCTTGCATCTCGAGGGCTTGTTCTCAAAGCCACGCGATGCATAGAACTCCTGCTCACCTGCGGTGAACACGAAGTCGTTGCCACAATCTCTACACTTCAAAGTCTCGTCCTGGTACATGTTTTCTCTCTTCCTCACTTAAAATAGGTGTTATATTTTGCCCCCAGACGGATTCCAACCGACGCCTTTGTAAACCAACGCTCTCCCTTAAGCTACACGGGCATATGAACTTGTTTTGCGCACAGCGCACTAAAGCGCCGCGCGAAGCTTCTTTAGTATGCGCGACTTGGCATTATCAACCGATTTAGCCTCGGTCTCAAGCTCACGCGCAATCTGCGAGGTCTTGTCCCCGCGAAGCCAGAGTAAAAGCACGCGATATTCGAGCTCCGAAAGGCACTCTCGCGCGCGGCGGCGAAGCGCAGCACTCTCCTCCGCATACACAAGGCGAGAGAGCGTGCCGTCTGCCGTAGCAATATCATCGACGTCAAGCGAGCTGACGGGCGGCATCTGCCGCTCGGCACGCAAAATGTCGGTAAGTCGGTTGGTAACGCAAATCTTCGCATAAAGGCCAAGGTAACGCCCCTCTGCTCGGTGTCATAGGAAAGTGCCGCACGGTAAAGCGCGTGCGCCGCATCGGTAAAGGCAGACGAGTCAAGACCCATAGCCGACAGCTGTGCCGTCATCATGGGAGTATATGCGTGAACGAGGCTCTCGAAGGCCTCCTCGTCGCCATCGCGACAGCGCATAATAAGCTCGTTAATTTCTGCTTCTTTAAATGCTTCCATAACACTCCCGATGCTCCAACCAAATCTCATTATACCTTTTTATTAAAATTTTGTCAAGCAATTTGTAAAAAAATAGAAAATATTTTTTTATTAAATGTACAATATTGACTATTTACAAGCCGCATTTTTCGTCAAAAATGACAAATTAGGAAATAAATTCCAATTTTCCGGTGACCGAAAACAGAACTCCTCTGTAAACGCCGTCGGGCTTCGAATCAAAGGCGCGCTTGATTTGCTCGGCCTCCTCGCGGGAATTTACCGTTACCGCGGTGCTCATAAGCTCCCCAAAATGGTCGGAAATTCGAAGCGTAACGCGGTATCTGCCGCCCTCGGCCACGCTGACCGAGGAGCTCGTCCTCGCCCCACGCTTATCAAGCGAGACGTGACGTGCGGCAAAGCGCAGGCTGCGCTCGCGAAAGCTCTTGTCAAGGGTGTCGTAAAGCTCGGTGGCAACGATATGCCCCTTGTCGGAAATCATATAGTAGCGCTCGTCGCCGAAGTCCTCGTAAAGCAGGTGGTCGCTCGCAACGAGCTGACGAAGGCACTCGTCGTAATCAAAGGTTATCTCCCCCGTGTTCTCCTCGGCAATCTCTATTATTGCTCTGTGCTCGAGCGCATAGCCGAGGCTGTCGAGAATGAAAAGAAGAAATACCTTTATGTCGGTTGTTGTATTTAGACGGAATTCGTTCTGTTTTTTCATACTGCCCTCTTTGGAGACATTGACCGCGGAAACGGCATAGAGAAATCCCCTGCCAAAATCCGCGGTCAAGCGTTATTTAATCCTTAAGATATTTTTTGTAATTTTTCTGCTTACACTCGGTAAAGATGTAGTTACCGAATGCATCGAACTCCATGCGCTTAAGCTCGCCCGAAATATAGCAGAAGGTCTGGTTGAAATAGAGCGGAGCTACGGGGCACTCGGCGCAAAGAAGAGCCTCTGCCTCGGCAAGAAGTGCCGCACGCTCGTTCGCATCGGTCGTATTATAGGCCGCACTGATAAGATAATCGTACTCGGAATTCGTCCAGCCCGCAATATTCTCGCGGGAGAAGCCGCTCGTAAAGTCAACGCCCATACCCGACATATAGCTCGTAAAAGATGCGAGCGCTACGAACGGGTCGTTCGAATAAAGCTGAAGGTCAATGGCGAGAACGTCGAAGTCGCGGTTGCCGAAGGACGCCTCCTTAAGCGCAACCTGAACACCGTCGTCGTAGTACTCGACGTCGGTCATCTTGGTCGTAACGACCTCTGCGGGCACTACGGTAACGGTTATTCCGTATCCGAGGTCCTCCCAGCAGGCCTTAACTATCTCTGCAACGGCGAGGCTCTCCTCGTCGTCGTTAACGGTAAGCTCGATGCTCGTATCCTCAATCTTGTCAAAATCGACCTCAGCAAGAAGCTCAAGGGCGCGGGTCTTGTTCGCCGCGGTGTTGATAAGCGAGGCCGAGGAGCCGCCGAAGGCATCGGGGATAAAGCCGTTAGCCGCCTTACCGTAGGTAATTGCGGATATAATAGCATCACGGTCGATGGCAAGCGAGAGTGCCGCTCTGACACGGCTGTCCGCAAAGAGCTCGTGCTCGGTGTTGAATACGTAGGTGTAGACCGACGTATCGTCCTTTACGGTCGCACTTCCCTTATTCGCCTTTCTGTCGGCGAGGGTCGCATCGCTCATAAAGAAGGTAACGCTCGAAAGCTCGGAGTAGCTGACCGAAATCTCCTCACCGCTCGGGGTAAGGAAGGCTATAAGCTGACCGGGATTTACAATCTTGTCGTATCTCTTTGTGTCGGGGCTCTGGTGATAGCCGACGTTTCTCGCAAGAGTAAGCTCGCCCGTGATAAAGTCTACGTAATTAACCTTGAAGGGTCCGTTGAACACCTTGTCAACGCTCTTGCTCCATATGGTAGGATTAAGGGTTACTATATCCTGGCGTACGGGAGACGAGGCAACCGTCGCAAGATTACGGAGAAGCTGATCCACGTTCGCCTCGGGACGGAAGGTTATAACGAGCTCGTAGGAGGAAACCGCAGCAGCGCCGACGTCGGCAACGCTCACGTTACCCGTCTTAAGCGCAAGTGCGTTCTCTATATCGTAGAAAAGAGGAGCCGCCGCGTTAGGCATACCGGGAGCGAGAATACGCTCGCACCAGGCATAAACGAAGTCCTCAGCCTTTACGCGTGCACCGTCCGACCAATAGCTCTCACGAAGGGTCACGGTAATCTCGCGGGTCTCGTAATTTATATCGTACTTTTCGGCAGCCGCGCACTCAAGCTTGCCCTTCTCATTAACTCTGAAAAGAGGCTCGTATATAAGGCTCATAAGCTGCTCGGCGTTACTGTTGCCATAGTAATCCGAGGGGTCGAGGTCGTAAACTCCCTCGCCGAGATATACGGCAATCTCCGCACCGTCATCCTTAGGTGCACCGCAGCCTACAAGAGCAGCCGACGTACCGAAGAGCATCAGTGCGGTAAGCAGCAAGCAAGTAATTTTTTTCATAATTCCTCCAACGGACTGTAAATATTTTACCTTTATACATTTTAGCACAAACGCGCGAGTTTTTCAATCTTAATTTCGCGCGCGCAAAATTTTCGTTTATTTGCACAAACAAGGCAGGCAGGCATTGTCTATTTTCGACAAACCGAATTTCAAATCGAAAAAAGCCTTCCCTCGTTTTTTACCGTTTGCCGTGATATTATTTCCTTTTTCGGCAAATACTTTCAAAAAAAGGAGTTGACTATATGCTGAATTTTTCCTTCTACGACACCGCCGACAGCGACCTCGCGCTTGAAAGACACCGTGTCTCAACCGATACGCCGGGGGTGGAGCTTCGGCGCGAGCGCTCGCCCGGGGGACTGTGGGAGAGAATAAAAATCACCTCCGCCGCGGGAGCAGACGCAATCGGGCGCCCCGTCGGCTGCTACGACACCCTTACCCTGCCCTCTATGCATACTCTTGACTTTGAAATGCAGGACGATGCGCAGAACGAAATTGCGAAGGAGCTATGCCGTATCTGCGAGCTTTCCTCGATAATTCCCGACAGAATTCTCGTCGTGGGCCTCGGCAATCCCGACCTTACCCCCGATGCCGTGGGGCCCGAGACTGCCGCCCGCGTGGAGCCGACAATGCAGCTGCGCCGTGCCGACGAGGCGGCCTTCCTCGCACTCGAGTGCTCAGAGATTGCCGTAATTGCGCCCGGAGTGAGCTCGAAAAGCGGAATAGAGAGCGCCGATATAATTAAGGGGGTCTGCCGAAGAATATCCCCGAGTCTCGTTATTGCGATAGATGCTCTCGCCTCTCGCTCGCCCTCGCGCCTCGGCACCACCATACAGATTTCCGACAGCGGTATTCATCCCGGCACGGGCCTCGGCGGCAGGGGGGCAAGCCTTAATAAGGACACCCTCGGCGTGCCCGTCATCGCTATCGGAGTGCCGACGGTGATTAATTCAAAATACTTCACCGACGGTGACGGCGAGACCTCCTCCGCCGAGACACTCTTCGTCTCGCCGAAGGACATCGGCGAGATAATAAAAAGCGCCGCCAAAATAATTGGCGGCGGCATTAACCAGGCGTTCGGTATCTATTACTGATTTTTGTCGAAGGGGGCGCGCAGAACTATCTCCGATAACGCCCTTTTCGGCACCGTATGAGTGCCGTCGGCCTCTCTGTAATACTTTATATCTCCGTCCTTGACGTCTGTTACGACGGCCGTCTCCCTCGGTACTCCGAGTGCGACGACAATCGCGGGCACAAGGCCGTAGAGCTCGGTCGCGGCGGCAAGCCCCTCGGCGGAAAAGCTGCCGAATATGCAGCCTCCGAGCCCCCTCTCGCTCGCGGTGAGAAGAAGCGACTGAGCGGCGATGCCGATGTCTATACCGAGTGTCTTATCGGGCTGTGCCTCGGTGAGGAAAACGGCGTACGCCGTCGGGCGCTCGTCGGGTGCGGGGCCGTCCCAATCCTTAAGATACGCGGCAAAGCGAAGCGTTGAGAAAACCCGCGCACACTCCTCGGGCTCGTTTATGAAAACGAGCCTTATTCTTTGTAAATTTCCCGCAGAGCCCGAGAGCCGCACGGCACGCGCCATATCGAGAAGCGCATCGGCGGGAACAGGCCTGTCGGCAAAAAAGCGACGGTAGGAGCGGTTCTTTTCAAGAAGTGAAAGCATAGATACCTCTTAATATACAAAATCAAATTCGAAGTCGTAGATGTTGACGGTGTCGCCCTCCTCTACCCCTGCCTCGCGAAGCTTATCTATAACTCCGTTTTTCGAGAGCACGCGCTGGAAGAAGCCCAGCGACTCGTAGTCGGAAAAGTTGATTTGACCCATAAAGTTATAGAGCCACTCGCCCTCTACGAAGAACTTACCGCCCTCGCGGCGGACGAAGGTATCGCGCACGCCGACAGAGGCAATAGCCGCCTCCTCCTCGGGCGAGTACTCGGGCTCGTAGACCGTAAGAGGCGGAAGGGTGTCGAGCACCTCTCGAGAGATCCTAACGAGCTCGTCAAGTCCCTCGCCCGTAACGGCGGAAACGTAGACTATCGGGCGGCCGAGCTCGTCCGCGCGCTTAATAAAGCGGGCGTACGCCTCCGAGCCCTCGTCGGCACTGTCTATCTTGTTTGCTACTATAATCTGGGGTCTGTCGGCAAGCTCGGGCGAGTAGCGCTTAAGCTCCTCGTCGATTTTGTCTATATCATCGGCGGGCTCTCTGCCGTCGGTGCCCGCCACGTCAACGACGTGCAGAAGAAGGCGGCATCTGTCTACGTGGCGCAAAAAGGCGTGCCCGAGACCAAGGCCCTCCGAGGCTCCCTCGATAAGGCCCGGAATATCCGCGGCAAGGAAGCCGCGCCCCTCGCCGAGAGAGACAACGCCGAGATTTGGAGAGAGTGTCGTGAAGTGGTAATTCGCAATTTTCGGCTTAGCCGAGGAAATGCGCGAGAGTATAGAGGATTTTCCAACGTTCGGGAAGCCGATAAGTCCGACCTCGGCAAGCATCTTAAGCTCGAGGGTGACCTCTCGCTCCTCGCCCGACGTTCCGCTTTTCGCAAAGCGCGGTATCTGACGGGTGGGGGTCGCAAAATGGCGGTTGCCCCAGCCGCCGCGTCCGCCGCGGCAGAGCACGAAATCGCCGTTATCGGCCATATCGTATATGATTTTTCCGCTCTCGGCATCGCGTATAAGCGTGCCCGCGGGGACCTTTATGATTATATCCTCACCGTTCTTGCCGTGCTTCTTGCCCGGCATACCGTTACCGCCGTTCTCGGCGATAAACTTCCTCTTATACCGGAAGGCAAGAAGGGTGTTCGAGCCCTCGTCTATTCTGAAGATTATATTGCCGCCGCGGCCTCCGTCGCCGCCGTCGGGCCCGCCCGCGGATACGTACTTCTCGCGGTGGAAGGAAATCGCGCCGTTACCGCCGTTTCCCGCCTTGACGTAAATTTTGATTTTATCTACGAACATTACACCTCATCTCCCTTCTGGCGAATGACCAGCCTTATCGGCGTGCCCGCGAAGCCAAAGGTGTCGCGTAAGCAGTTCTCGATATATCTGCGATAGGAGAAGTGGAAAAGCTCCTCACTGTTGCAGAATATAACGAAGGTCGGGGGTGCGACCGACGTCTCGGTCATATAGTAAATCTTAAGTCTCTTACCCTTATCCGAGGGGGGCTGAACCCTCGTCATCGCATCGTTTAAGAGGTCGTTCAGCATACCCGTAGATACGCGGCGAAGGCTCTCGGCACGTACCGAATTGATAAGCTCGTATATCGCGGCGCAGCGCTGACCCGTCAGGGCCGAGACGTAGATAATCGGAGCATAGGGCATATAAGCGAGCGCGGTTCTGATTTCGTTGTTGTAGCGGTTTACGGTGCCGTTATCCTTCTCCACCGCGTCCCACTTGTTGATTACTATAATACAGGCCTTCCCCGCCTCGTGGGCAAGTCCCGCAATCTTCTCGTCCTGCTCGGTAACACCGTCCTTGGCATCAATCATAAGAAGGCAGACGTCGGCGCGCTCGATTGCCATTTGTGCGCGTATTACGCTGAACTTCTCAATCCTGTCCTCAACCTTGGAATGACGGCGAATACCCGCGGTATCAATGAAGTTGTATATGCCGTGCGAGTTCTCTACTCTCGTATCGACGGCATCGCGCGTGGTTCCCGCAATATCCGAAACGATAACTCTGTCCTCGCCGCACATACGGTTGATAATTGAGGATTTTCCCGCGTTCGGCTTTCCTATAACCGCGACGTTGATTACTCCCTCGTCATCGCCGTCGGAGTCCGAGAAGTCGCACTCCTCGATTATCGCATCGAGCAAATCTCCCGTTCCCGAGCCGTGAAGCGAGGAAAGCGAGATAGGCTCGCGCTCGAAGCCGAGCTCGAAAAACTCGTAAAACTCGAGCGGCGGCTCGCCTACTCTGTCAATCTTGTTGACGGCGAGGATAATCGGCTTGCCCGAGCGCTTAAGCATAATGGCAATATCTCTGTCGTCGGCAAGAAGGCCCGCGCGGATATCGCACATAAAAACTATAACGTCGGCGCTCGCAACCGCAATCTCCGCCTGGGTTCTCATCTGCTTCAGTATAGTGTCGTCACTCTTGGGCTCAATTCCGCCCGTATCAATCAGCACGAATTTGCGGTCGCGCCACTCCGCCTCCGCGTATATTCTGTCGCGGGTAACTCCCGGTAGGTCCTCCACTATCGAGCGGCGCTCACCGATGAGCTTATTAAAAAGCGTGCTCTTGCCGACGTTGGGTCTGCCGACGATAGCAACGATAGGCTTTGACATACTCTCGCCTCCCTTTCAAAAAATCATTCTCCGAGAAGTGCCTCGAGAAGCTCTCTGCCGTCGCAGCCGACAGGGCGCACGGGGACACCGAGCCTCTCGCTAAGCTCCTTAAGCGTCATACCGCAGAGGAAGACGTCCTCGCCGTCGCGCAGTGCGTTCTCGGGAATGAGAAGCTCCTCGCCGAGCGGCTTATCCGCAAGCTGGAGCGATATATCCTCACCCGTAAGAAGCCCCGCAACGGTTATGCTCTCTCCAAAGAAGTGATTTATTATTTTGTAAACATTTATTGTCAGATTTGGGCGTTTAGCCATAAGGCGTGTGGAAAAATCCAAAATCATGGGGTATGCCGCCACGCCCGTCGCGACACTGACCGTGCGCTCGGTATTACCCGAGGCCGTCCCATCAATTGCAGAAAAGAATTCCTCGCTCACCGAGCGAAGCATTCCAACACCGTTCTCAAGCTGCGGATAATCCTCATAATAATCGGCAGGGGGTATTTCCCTCCCCGCCTTAAGATACAGCTCGTCCGCGGCAAAGAACATACGCGAGGGTGCGCCGCCGCGCTCGTCTTTTTCGAAGCCGTCTATCATATCTATAATGGCAGAGGCCTCGGACGGCGTGAAATCCGAAAGAGGATAAAGCCCCTCTCTGTGCGCCGTAAGTCCCGCGGGAACAACCGAAACGCTGCCCATGGTATCCGAATACTTAGCAAGATCGCGCATTGTGCGAAGAAGCTCCTCACCGTCGTTAACGCCGCGGCAGAGCACGATTTGTCCGCACATAGAAATACCCGCGTTGTGAAAATCGTCAAGGTATTTAAGCACCGCTCCCGCGTTCTTGTTCTTCATCATTTTAACGCGAAGAGCGGGATTTGTGGTATGTACCGAGATATTGACGGGAGATATATGCATTTTTATAATTCTTTCCACGTCGCTCTCGGTCATATTCGTAAGGGTTACGTAATTACCGTGAAGAAAGGACAGGCGCGAGTCGTCGTCCTTAAAATAAAGCGTTTCGCGAAGTCCCGCGGGGTTCTGGTCGATAAAGCAGAATATACAGCCGTTTTTACAGTGCTGCTTCTCGTCCATAAGCGCGCTGTCGAAGCCGAGACCTATATCGTCGTACTCGTCCTTCCTAATCCTTCGCGTAAGCCTTCTCCTTCCGCGTAAAAGCGTAAGAGTAATTCTGCTCTCACTCAGGTAAAACCTGTAATCGAGAACGTCGTTTATTTCATTTCCGTTTATATGTGTGAGCAGGTCGCCGACGCGCAGTCTCGCGCGCGCCGCATGCGAGCCTCTCTCAACCTCTGTAATTTTTACCATATTTTCTGTCAGCCCTCTTTTATTTCCGTCTTCTTCGTGCGAAGCAGTCTCACCGCCTGCCACACCAAAAAAATCACGCCGTAGGCAATAAGCGAAAAGAAGACGAATCCGCCGATATCAATCCAAACGTCAAGTATCTCGGGGCCCCTCTTCGAGGCTATCTGTATGCTCTCGTCAATAAAGCCGACGACAAGGGCGAAAAGCGGCGAGAAAAGTGCCGCCCGCACCCGCCTCTTTGCAAAAAGCGACAGATAAAGTGCAAGAAGCATACCGAGAAGTCCGTATTCGGTAAAATGCGCTATTTTCCTTATATAGTCCTTGATAAACCCGCCGAGGGTGGTATCGGGGGGTATAATGGTCGCTATAAAGTCGCTAAAGCCGTCGCTCGCCTCACTGCTCTTCTCGGGCGGGAGCGCCGAGTTGACGAATATAAAGACGAGTGTTGCGGCAATAAGAGTAAGCAGGACTATGCGCAGAGCAAGCATAATTCTCGGGTGCACTGTCACGGCGTTTTCCTCTTTTCTTTTAAAGCATTAGGGTAAGCGTCAAAATTCAGGCGGGCGGAAGAATTCTCTCCTGTCCGCGTATTTTTGCAATAAGCTCCTCATCCCGAAGGCCCTCGAGCACGTACGGTGCCTCGGTCTCGAGATAGGCGTAGGCATCGGCAGAGCCGTCGGCCGCGGCAAGAAGCATAAGACTGTTCCCTCTCTCGCGGTTGAAATCGGTGCCGAGACCGTCTATGTAGCAGCGCGCATAGAGAAATTTACTCTTCTGCGAGAGCTCCTCGGTATAGGTCGGGTCGTGCCGCGCGGCAATCTGAAACCAGCGCAGAGCAGTCCCCGGGTCGTGGCGAACGGCGGAGCGCATCAGCTCCTCGTCGCGCTCGGCATCGGGCACGTCGCCGCCAAGATAGAGCCCCTCCGTCCTGTATATCGGCTTGTGGAAGGGTATTCTCGATATCGCGATAATATCCGGCTCGAAGAGCGAGCCGAGGGTGTGCGCTATTCCGAGGTAAAGCTGTGCCTCAAGACAGCCGCCGCGAGCGGCGTCGTACATATGCGAGTACGCGCGGGAAAAGTCGCGCCGCACCCCTCTGCCGTGAAGATACATAACGGCGAGGTTATACGATGCATCTCCCCCGCGAAGCCCGAGAGCGAAGGTAAAGTAGCTCTTGGCAAGAGCCTCGTTCCTCTCCGTCCCCTCTCCCATAAGAAGGCAGTAGGCGTAGTTGAAGGCCGCCTCGGAGTCGCCCTCCGAGGCGAGCTCGGAGTAAAGCTCTGCCGCACGCTCCCTCTCACCCTCGAGAAAAAGAACGTTAGCGGTTTTTACATCCATATCAATCATTCGGAAAGAGTGAACCTCGTTCCGTCCTTGGTGTCTATAAGAGTGATGCCGCGCGAGAGCAGCTCTGCTCTTATTCTGTCAGCCTCGGCGTAGTTTTTATCGGCCTTGGCCGCGCGCCTTGCCTCAATCTGCAAATTGATATATGCGAGAAGCTCGGGGTCGACGGAGCTCTCCTCGCTCTTCTCATCCGCCCTGCGGCGAGCCTCGGCCGCCTCGATAAGCCCGAGGTCGAGAACCCTCTCAAAATCGCGAATAAGCGCGAGCTTGGTATCATCATCGGTCGGAAGCTTAAAGACGTCGTAAAGCGCGGTCACGGCGAGCGAGGTGTTAAGGTCGTTATCGAGCGCATCGGTGAAGCGCCGCTTACCCTCTGCAAAGGCCGCGGCATCGGGCTCCTTGCCAAGAGGCTTAAGCGCGGCGACCCTCGCCACGAGCTTGTCGTACGCGCTCCTTGCATTATCAAGGTTCTCCCAGGAGAACACAAGGTTCTTTCTGTAATGCGACTGCATACAGAAGAAGCGGTATACGAGGGGCGCATAGCCCTTCTCCTTGAGAAGCGAAACGGTGAGAAACTCACCCTTCGACTTCGACATCTTACCCGAGTTGGTGTTAAGATGCGAGACGTGGAACCAATAGTTACACCACTCGTGACCGAAGGCAGACTCGCTCTGCGCTATCTCGTTCGTGTGGTGCGGGAAGGCGTTATCAATACCGCCGCAGTGTATATCGAGATATTCGCCGAGGTGCCGCCGTGCGATACAGGAGCACTCGATATGCCAGCCGGGATAGCCGACACCGAAGGGAGAATCCCACTTCAGCTCCTGGTCCTCAAACTTCGACTTGGTAAACCAAAGCACGAAGTCGGCCTTGTTTCTCTTATTCGTATCCTCCTCAACGCTCTCGCGCACGCCGACGGCGAGGTCCTCCTCGGAAAAGTCGCCGAACACGTAATATTTATCGAGCTTCGAGGTATCGAAATACACGTTACCGCCCATCTCGTAGGCATAGCCCTTATCGAGAAGCGTTTTTACCATATCTATAAAATCGTCGATGCAGTTGGTAGCGGGCTCGACGACGTCGGGGGTCTTGATATTAAGCTCGGCGCAGTCACGGAAGAAGGCGTCGGTATAAAACTTTGCAATCTCCATAACCGTCTTATGCTCGCGGCGGGCGCCCTTAAGCATCTTATCCTCACCCGTGTCGCCGTCGCTCGTGAGGTGTCCGACGTCGGTAACGTTCATTACGCGCTTCACGTCGTTGCCGATATAGCGAAGATATTTTTCAAGCACGTCCTCCATAGTGTAGGTGCGCAGGTTTCCGATATGCGCGAAGTGATATACGGTAGGGCCGCAGGTGTACATCGACACCCGTCCCGCCTCGCGCGGCTTGAATTCTTCCTTCTGTCTTGTAAGCGAATTGTATAAAAGCATATATGTCCTCTCTCTGCCGATGCTGCGGCATGATATATTTCACCGCTTACCATTTTAGCAGAAAAGGCTCGCGTTGTCAAGGTAATTTTGCGCCCGTGCGCATTATAATCGCATTTTTATTAAAATATTTTCCCTTTTCCTCTTGTAATCGCCCCAAAATTTTGATAAGATATAAGATAGGAAATTATATTCTCCGCCATAGCGGCGTGAGAACCTGCCATAAAATGCGAAAGGACAACGTTAAGAAAATGACCGACAGAAACAATAAAAAGGACACCTCTTATCTCTCGCTCACCGGCTTTCACCGTGCCGTGCCGATTATTCTCGTGGCATTCGCGGTATTCATCTGCCTTTGCTTCATTATGCAGGACAGCGGAACGGCGGGAAGATTTATATCGAGGCTCTTCCTCGGACTTTTCTCGGTGGGCGCATACGCCATTCCCGTGCTGCTCGTGCTCCACGCTATTTATTATTCCTTTGATTTGGCGAATAAGATGCTCCTCTCGCGCATTTTCTTCTCGCTCGGCGCTGTCGTTGCCACGGCGGCCTTCGCCTATGCAATCACCTATTGGGGTCAGGAGCTCGTCTTCGCACCCGAAGAGTTTTATAAGGACGGTCTCGCTGCCAAGGGCGGCGGATATATCGGCAGCATAGTTGCCTACGGAATAATTACCGTGGTCGGCAGAGTGGGTCTGATTATTCTCACCTGCACCGCGCTCGTTCTGTATATTCTCTTCTATTTCTCGAAGAGCAAGAGGGTTCTCTCAAAATTCTTCACGGGAATTCTTCGCCGCATAGTGTTCGCCTGCGCGCGCACCGAAAAGAAAATCAAGGACTCGCACACGAGCAGAAAGGCATCTAAAAAGCAGCGCAAGAGCGATGCCAAAAAGAACGCAGAGCTCGGTGCGGACGACTTCTTCGAGGTTGATAACGGTCTTAAAACTCTTGAGATTACCGAGCTCGGTATTCTCGAGACGAGGAGCAACGAGGACCTCGAGGCTCGCCCCACTCTGCAAAGCCGCGTGCATCACAAGAGCGCCTACGACGGCGCTGAGGAGCCGTCGGATATCGATAACGAGGTGCCCGAGCGTGAGTACGTGCGCTCGGATAAGAAAATCTACACCGATGCCTTCGACGTATGGGAGGACCCGAGCTATGCCGCCCCGAGCGCCGAGACACCCGAGAGCACGCCCGCGTACGACAGCGAGCCGATACCTACCCCCTGCTATCCCACCGACGAGGATGCCGACAGCGTATTCACGAGCGACTTTGACCCGCTGAAGCTCGCCTCGAGCGAGGCGATTGCGGCTAAGCCCTCCTCCCGTGTCAAGGAGGAGCGCGAATATCCCACCGTCGCCGAGAGTATATCGGGTCTGACCGAGGAGGATGCGAAAAGAGCCCTCGCAAGAGAGGCCTTCGAGCGCCGCAAGGCGGAGATTATCGCAAGCCGCCGCTCCGAGAGCGTGCCCACCCACCGCGGAGATGCTCCCGCACCCGAAAAGCGCGTAGAATTTACGAGCACCGCCAGCGAGAGCTTCGCTCCCGCGCCGAGCGAGAGGCCCGATGCAGTTACGATGAAAATAGAAAAGACGGAGTCGCCAAAGCGGGAGAAGCTCGAGGCCTCCTACGAGATGCACTTCGGCACTCCCGAGCCCGAGGAGGAGACGGTATACACCGAGCCTGCCTATACGGCGCAAGAGCCGACCTATACGGCACCCGTCTATGAAAAAGAGGAGCCCATTTATACGGCTCCGAGCTACACCGAGCCGAGCCCCGTGGCCTCTACCTTCGTGACGAGCGAGCCCGAGACGAAGCCCGAGGCAGAACCCGTCTTCAAGCCCTACACGCCCCCGACCGTCGAGGAGCCCGAGGAGATTTTCTTCGGCCTTGAGAACGAGGGCGAGAGCGAGATACAGGAGCCCGACACCCTCTATACCGAGCGCACTCCCCTCTCGGCGTTTGCCCCCGAGGAGCCCGAGGAAATGAAAGAGGACGAGGACGAGCCTATCGATGAATACGGCGAGCCCACGGAGCCCGAGGAGGACCGTATCGACGAGGACGAGCCCGAGGCTATCCCCCCCGAGGAGCAAAATCCCGCGATAAAATCCTATCAGAATATGTTTACGATGTTCCGCGGCAGCGGGACCGTCACCGAGCCCGAGACAGAAGACGAGGCTGAGGACGAGGCTGAGGACGAGCCCGAGGTAATTGTCGAAGAGACAGACACCGACGAGGAGCCCGAGACCTACGAGGAATTTGAGGAGCGGGACGAGGTGCTCCCCGAGGACGACGAGCCCCCCTTCGAATACGACGAGCCCGACGAAGATTATGACGAGGAGCCCGAGGAGGCCGCTCCCGAAAACAAAAAGCCCGACTACTCGGACTTTGAGCTTCCCCCAATTGACCTGCTCGGTCTCGACCCGAAGAAGGACGACGAGCAGCTCAGCGCGGAAATCAAGGAAAATACCAGAATTCTTATAGAAACGCTCGACTCCTTTAACGTTATGGCCTCAATCAAGGGCGTTGATATAGGCCCGCGAATTACGAGATACGAGGTCGTTCCCGCACGCGGCGTTAAGGTACGCGAGATTACGGGACGATTTGAGGATATAGAGCTCAACCTCGCGGTTGCGGGCGTGCGTATGGAGGCGCCTATCCCCGGCAAGAGTGCGATAGGCTTCGAAATTCCCAACAAAAATCCCAAGACGGTACGTCTGCGTGAGCTCCTTGAGACCGATGAATTCCGAGATGCTCCCTCTCCCACCTTCGTTTCCATAGGCAAGGACGTTGCGGGAAATCCCATATTCGGCGATATTGCGAAATATCCGCACGCGCTTATATGCGGTGCTACAGGTATGGGTAAGTCGGTATGCATTAACGCTATTATGATGAGTATGCTTTATAAGTCGAAGCCCGACAAGATAAAGTTCATTATGATAGACCCCAAAAAGGTAGAGTTCAAGATTTACAGCGGTATTCCCCATCTTCTTATTCCCGTCATCACTGAGGCTAAGCAGGCGGCGGGCGCCCTTATGTGGGCGGTCGAGGAGATGGAGCGCAGATACGAGCTTATCGAGAAGCACTATCTTCGTAACATTGACGCCTACAACGAAAAGGTTGAGGCAGACCCCTCGCTCGGCGAGCCCGTGCCGAAGATAATTATCGTTATCGACGAGCTGTCCGACCTTATGATGCAGGTGCGCGACCCCGTCGAGGACCTTATACTCAGAATAGCGCAGAAGGCGCGTGCCGCGGGCATACACCTCGTAATAGGCACTCAGCGCCCCTCGGTTCAGGTCATAACGGGTAACATTAAGGCCAATATTCCCACGAGAATTTCCTGTAAGGTCTCCTCGCAGACCGACTCGAGAACGGTATTCGATATGGGTGGTGCCGAGAAGCTGCTCAGTAAGGGCGATATGCTCTACTGGCCGGTTGACAGAACCGCACCGCTTCGCGTTCAGGGCGCCTTCGTATCCGACTCCGAGGTTGAGGCGGTTATCAAATTCCTTAAGAACGAGTCCTCGGGCGAGCAATACGACGAGAGCGTTCTCACCGAAATCAACAAGGCGGCGCAGAAGTGCGGCAATAAGAAGTCGCAGGGCGGCTTTGACGACGATGACGAGGACGACGACGATCAGCCCGGTCTCTACAACGACCAGCGCTTCCTCGATGCCGTCGAGCTCGCAATCCGCTCGAAGAAGGTATCAACCTCGCTTTTGCAGCGTAAGCTCAGCATAGGCTACGGCAAGGCGGCGAAGTATATCGACGCTATGGAGTCGATAGGAATAGTCAGCGAGCCCAACGGCAACAGACCCCGCGACATTCTTATCAGTATGGACGAGTGGCACGAGAAGCTCTCGCGCGTTGACCTTGATTAATTCCCGCAATTTCAGCGGGAGAAAGGCAGATTTTTTATGATTGCTATTTTACTTGCAGACGGATTTGAGGAAATAGAGGCGCTTACCCCGCTTGACGTTTTACGCCGCGCGGGTCTTGATGCACGCACGGTCGGCATCAAGGGCAAAATTGCCGTCGGCTCTCACAAAATCCCCGTCGTCTGCGATATGACGGCAGACGAGGTAAGGCTCGACGAGGTCAGCACGGTTATTCTTCCCGGCGGTATGCCCGGCTCTCTCGAGCTCGATGCCTCGCCCTTCACCGACGAGATTATTAACGCAGTAATTAAAAACGGCGGCAGAATTGCCGCCATATGCGCCGCTCCTCTGTGCCTCGGCCGCCGCGGGCTTCTTCGCGGCAGACGTGCAACCTGCTATCCCGGCTTCGAGAGCGAGCTCGTCGGTGCCACCGTCACGGGCGAGAGCGTAGTAACCGACGGTAATATTACGACGGCGCGCGGTATGGGCGTAGCCCTCGCCTTTGCGAAGGAGCTGACGGCTCTGCTCGCGGGCCCCGAGGCCGCGCTCGAAATTTCACGCTCGGTTATGGAGGAATAATGGATATTCGGAGAACTCAGATTGCTTACAGATGCCCCGCCTGTGCCGAGGCTACCGTCGGCTTTCTCGGCGGACTTACCGCGGCGGCGGATATGCTTAGGCTAAAATGCTCCTGCGGCGAGAGCGCGCTTGATATAACCAAGAGGCGCGGCGGCGGGATACATCTTTCCGTTCCCTGCGTTTACTGCGGGGAAAATCACGGCACCGACATCAGCGAGGAGCTCGTCGGAAGGGACGCTCTTACGGCACTCCCCTGCCCCTTCTCGGGTATGGATATAGCCTTTATCGGAAGCGACGAGCAGATTGCATCTGCCGTTACCGACAGTGCCGCAGCGCTCGGGAGGATTATGACGGCGCTCGAGGCCGAGGAAATCTCGGATATTCAGCCGAGGGAGGGCGATGCCGACGACACGGCGATAGACCCCGCGGTGTTCGATACCATTAATTTTATCGTACGCGACCTCGAGAGCGAGGGACAGGTAAAGTGCCCCTGCGGCGCTACACGCCCCGCCCTCAGATACACCGACAGCGGTATACAGGTATACTGCGAGAGCTGCGGCGCGAGCCGCGACATCACGGCTCTTACCCCCACCGCCGCCGAGGAATACCTCACGCTTTCCGAGATTATCCTCGCGTAACTACTTAAAAATAATAGTCAACAAGACCGCGATAAATTCCCTCGGCGAAGAGCTCGGGGGAATTTGCCATAAGATTTGCATCGGCGGCGTTACTTATAAAGCCCATTTCCACGAGGACGGCGGGCATATTTGTTCTTCGAAGAACGTAGAGCCCGGGGCGTGCTATAACACCTCTGTTGCGTAGGCCCGTCGTGAGATTTAATTCGCGGAGAATATCCTCGGCAACACCCGTCGGAACGGGGAGGTCAAGGCTGTAAACGAGGGCCTCAGAGCCCGTGGCGTTCTCGTTCGCCGCGGCGTTGGTATGCAGCGACAGGAAGAGGTCGGCCCCCCAGGCGTTCGCCTCTCTGACACGTGTGGTCAGGCTCGTCGAATTACTGCTGCCGAGCACCGTACTCGGTGTCGGGCGCGAGAGACGAACCTCGAAATTAGGGTTTGCCGCCAGTCTGCGGTAGAGGCGCTGACCTATATCGTAGGTTATGTCCTGCTCGTAATATCCGTTGCCCTCGGCACCGGTATTGAAATCTCGGGGATTATGCCCCTGGTCAAGATAAATTTTTATACTCATCTCGCTATCTCCAAAAAAATACTTTACTAACATTATACGCAAAAGCCAAAGGGTTTGATTATGAATGAAATGAAACGGCTTCTGAGCTTCGTCAGGCGTGCCGCAGACGACTATAATATGATTGAGGAGGGCGACAGAATTGCCGTCGGAATTTCGGGGGGTAAGGACTCGCTCGCTCTCTTATCTGCCCTCGCGGCTATGCGCCGCTTCTACCCGAAGCACTACGACCTCGTCGCAATCACGGTGGATATGGGCTTCGAGGGCGGAGATTTCTCGCCTATTGCCGACTTTTGCCGCTCGCTCGACGTCGAATACAGGGTTGTTAAAACCGAGATTGCAAAAATCATTTTCGACGTAAGACGGGAGAGCAACCCCTGCTCGCTCTGTGCCAAGATGAGGCGCGGCTCTCTGCACGCCGCGGCGACCGAGGCGGGGTGTAACAAGGTTGCCCTCGGGCACCACTACGACGATGCCGTCGAGACCTTCGTTATGAATCTCTTCTTCGAGGGTAGGCTCGGCTGCTTCTCGCCCGTTACGTATCTCTCAAACAGAAAAATAACTCTTATCCGTCCGCTTCTCTACGCGACCGAGAAGGACGTAATATACTTCGCCAACAGACAGTCGCTCCCCACCCTGCCCTCGCTCTGTCCCGAGGACAAGATGACCGAAAGGGAGAATATAAAGAAGCTCCTTGCCGAGCTCGAGCGCACGAACAAGGGGCTAAAGCACCGACTCTTCCACGCTATGTGTCAGGGCGAAATCGACGGCTTTAAGCTCGCGGGAAGATACCCCGATGCGGGGGAAATTTCCGAGGAAGAATAAAAAACGCACCGATTGGGCGACCTGCGGTAAAGCAGGTCGCCCAACTAAGTTTGCCCATTCGGGCAAGTGAAGTTTACCACGTGAACCCCCAAAATACACGCTGTGTCTTTCGGGGAACCCCTATGTAAGTGAAGTTATCCTACGGATAGTGAAGTTTTGCCTTTGGCAAAGTGGGCAAACTTAACTTCACTTGTGCGAAGCACAAACTTCACTGCAAAGCAACTTCACTTTCACGTTAGTGAAAACTTCACCTATTACCACCCAAAAAAAGTGTAACACACTATACCTTGTAGGGCAAGAGGTGTGAAAAGGAGTACAGGCAAAATTGCCCGTACTCCTTTTGTTGTATTTGCAGTTGATAAAATACTCTATGAAAGGCACCGATTGGTGCGTTTTTTTATTGTTTTATTACATTTTTCGCCTTTTTTACAGGCTCATCTCGGATTTTGGCGCGAGCGTCCTTCTCTCGCCGTCCACCGTGAAATAAAGGGTAAGGTGGGAATTGTTCGTTATTTTACCGTCCGCGATTACCGCAGCCTCTATAGCCTTCTCGTAATCGAAAATCTCGCCGACAGTCGCATAGTAATAGGTATCGGGGCGGTCACCGTATTCCTTCGAGAAGGTCTCGAGGATATGCCAGACCTTATCGGTCTCAAAGTCGGCAGAGTGAACGCCGAAGATAAAGGTCTTAAGCTCGCCGTCGTCGGCATACTCCTCGTACATTTTTGCGACCTCGAGAAGCTCGTTGTGTCGCGAGTTGCAGTTCCATTCGGTTTTATCGCGCGGAATGGCGAAGCCGTCGAGGTCACGCGATCTTCCGGCGTTACGAAGCTCGGTGAAGCCGTTAGCAAGCAGCCCCTCCTTCGTCCTCCTTGAGGACTGCGTGCCAAAGGGCCAGACAAAGCCGCGCACGCTTCCCTCGCCGAAGATTTCCTCGAGCGCCTCGGTGTTTATGAGGGCACATCTCACGTAGTCCTCGGCCGATAGCGCACCGACCCACGCGCCGCGGTAATTATCGAAAATATAGGTAAGCCCCTCGTCGTTTATACGGTAGGCGAGGCTCCTGTCGGCGGTCTCCTTATCGAAGGGCTCGGTAGCGTAGACGTACTCCACCTCGTCGCGGAGCGCGAAGGGGTGATATTTACAGTGGTTCGAAATCTCGTAGCCGCGGTAGAATTCCCGATAAAACTCGGGGCTCTCGTGCATTCTGTCGATGCAGAGATTAAAGGTACCCTTTATGCCGTGCGGCTTCGTTATCTCTATAAATTTTCTGTCACAGGTGACGTTTCCGTCGTCAATCGAAAAGCTGATGCTTTTTCTAACCCAGCCGGGAAAGAAATTAAGGTCTATATTCATTTTTTGCCTCCCTCGTAGTAAACGGTCGTGCCCGCGGGCACCGAATGAGTAAGCCAGACGTTACCGCCGATAACCGAGCCGTCGCCAATCTGCGTTTTACCGCCGAGAATGGTCGCGCCCGCATATATAATACAATCGTTGCCTATATCGGGGTGGCGCTTAATTCCCTTCACGGGATTGCCGTCGCCGTCAAGCTCGAAGCTCTTAGCGCCGAGGGTAACGCCCTGATATATCTTCACCCTGTCGCCTATCGTGGTCGTCTCACCGATTACGACGCCCGTGCCGTGGTCGATGCAGAAGTGCTCGCCGATAGTAGCGCCCGCGTGTATATCTATACCCGTCTTCTCGTGCGCAAATTCGGTCATCATTCTGCTGATATAGGGAATATTGCGGATATAAAACTCGTGGGCTATGCGGTAAATCGAAACGGCGTAAAAGCCGGGGTAGCAAAGTATGATTTCCTCGGGCGAGCGAGCCGCGGGGTCGCCCTCAAAGGTGGCCTGAACGTCCTTAATCAGCTTCGCCTTAACCTCGGGTATCCTGTCGAGTATAGCGTAGGCGTGTGCCTCGGTATCAACGGCGGTTTCCTTATCAAGAAAGCAAAAGGCCGAGCCAATCTGCCGCTTTAGAAGAAGAAAGACGCGCTCGAGCAGAGCCTGCCGCGACACACCCGAAAGCTCGGGAGAGCGGAAATACTCCGGGAACATAAGCTCGTGAATATATTTAATCAGCGTTATGACCTCTTTCCTGTCGGGAACGCAGGGAACGCTCGGGCTGAAGTAGCTGCAACGCAGCTCGCTCGCCTCGTCAAGCCTGCGAAGAGTGTTTTCAATAATCTGCTTATGCGAGTTCATAGGACCTCCACACACAATTTATATACATATTAAAGCACATTCGCCCCCCGTTGTCAAGACGGAATGTGCGCTCTCCCGCTTTTTTCGATGTAAATATTGTTTTACCGACGAAATAAAAGGAAAAATGCGGCAGCTTTGCCATTAATGCGGCACCGTGCGCATTTTTTCGACAAAGCGGGGGCTCTTTTTTTATTAAATAATATTGATTTTTTCCTTTGCATATGCTAAAATTAAGTATAATCGGTTAATGTTTTAAAATATTGGGAGGAAGGATATGAGAAAGGGTATATACACCTACTACAAGGAACGCCTGATTGAAATCGGCGGAAGTAATAAGTGCCTTTATCTCAAGAGCGTTAAGGGACGCTCCGTATACGACGTCGGCCGTATTCTCGAGGGCCGCGACGGCAAGGTTGCCGAGCTCGTAGAGTTTCTCTGGTCGAAAGGTAAATATCCCTTTTCCCTGATTAACGAGGGTGAGGCCGACGAGCTGCTCGTCAATATCGAGGGCGGCCGCGGAATTAAAACCGAGCGCGCCGAGGCAAGGCAAAAGATAGAAAAAGAGGTAACCCGTCTCAAGGAGCTGCGTCGCGAGGTTGAGGAAATCGAGCGCGAAAGCGGCAGATACGAGCTCTATCTCGGTTATCCCTTTGTTTTCGGCTGTATTCCTCAGGGGCCGTCGAAGACGCTCATCAAGGCGCCGCTTCTTCTCTTCCCCGTAAAGATAGATATTATCGGTGACAGCGAGGCTGAAATCAGGCTCAACACCGCCGAGAAGGTACATATAAACCCCGCGCTCGTCTACGCCTACGCGCAGTCGAAGCGTATCAACGTCGATGCGCTCGAGCTCGAGCTCGACAATATCTACGACAGGTTCGACTCGGTCAAGGACGTTGTGGATTATCTCGCGACGGACCACGTAAAAATAGAGCTCACAACCTCGAAAAACATATTCAACTACGAGAGGTTCAAGGAGCCCGAGACGAAGTCCGAGCTGTCCGTGCGCTACGCCGCCGTGCTCGGCAGATTTCCGCTCTCGAACTCCATATATAACGACTACACCATGCTCGAGCGCGACAAGCTCACAAACGACGCGCTTTCCGAGCTTCTCTTAACGGGCAAGCGTAAGAAGGTGAGGCCGAGGCGCACTCCGCGCCGTGCCGAGATGCCCGAGCCCTCCTACGCCGTAAAAATGCTCGACTTCGCACAGTCCGAGGTGGTTAAGCGTGTTGCGAAAAACGGAAATATGGTTATCTACGGCCCGCCCGGCACCGGTAAGTCGCAGACCATAGTAAACGTCATCACCGATGCGCTCTCGAAGCACAAGAGCGTGCTCGTCGTCTCGCAGAAGAAGGCGGCGCTCGACGTAGTTTACAACCGTCTCGGAACGCTCTCCGAGCAGGCTATGTATATTACCGACGAGGGTAAGCAGAAGCGTGCCTTCTACGAGAAGTGTCTTGCGGCGCACCAGGCGAGCACGGCACCGAGCGGCACCGACACCGCCGCCCTCATCGCCGAGTATGCCGCTCTTGAGGAGAAAATCGCCGCCGAGGACGGTGAGCTTCAGCGTATGTTCGACACGCTTAACTCGAAGCGCCCGTTTGGCCTCTCGCTCGCCGAGATGTACGCCTCGTCGTCGAATATTGCAAAGAATTCAACCGAATACGGTATATACAAGCGGCTTATCGAGGACCCCGAGCTTCTCGCGCTCGATTACGGCGCGCTCTCCGAGGCGCTCTTTGCCATTCGCTCGATGAGCCTTGGCGAGACCTACTTCCGCTTTATGGAGAACAAGGAGAAGAACCCGCTTATAGACAACCTGCTCCCCGAGGTGGACATTCGCACACTCGGAGAGGTTAAGGCGGAGCTCACCGAGATACAGAAATCAAAGAAGGGCCTTTTCAACACCGCGGCGCACCCCTATTACAGAGAGGTGCTCGCATACTACCGCGAGCTTCACGATGAGAAAAAGCTCGATGCCATAGTCTCGCTCGAGATGCGCCTTCGCGGTAGGAGCCCGCTTTTCTCGGGTAAGGCAAAGAAGAAAATCAAGGCCGATTTTCTGAATACCCTCGGCGCCGCCGAGGCCTTCGTAAAGGAGTACGACTGCCTAAAGCGAGTCTTAACCCCCGACGGATACCTCGCGGTAATAGACAACGTTCTTCGCGGTAATACCTCTTATATCAAGCTCGTTTACGAGGCGCTCGATAATTATATCGCTCTTCGCGACGTGAGCCGACTTCTTCTCTCTCTTGACAGAAATAAGTTGCTCGTGCTCAACTTTGCCTACACCGCCTCGCGCAGTTACCAGAGCTATCTCGATATTATCGACAAGCTCCTCGAGGTACGCATCTACCACGAGGTCGTCCGCTACGAGCTCGAGTGCGAAAGCGAGCTCTCACGGCTTCTTAAATATAACGACGTTACCGAGAAAATATACAGACTGAAGGAGCAGCAGCTCGAGCTCGCGCACAAAATCTGTGCCTCGAGCGGCGCTCGCGGCTACAGCGAGCTCTACGGCGAGCACAAGGATGCGAAGAACTATCTTTTCCAAATCTCGAAGAAGCAGAAGCTCTGGCCCGTGCGCCGCACGATGGAGGAGTACGGCGAGCTCGTGCTCTCGCTCTTCCCCTGCTGGCTTCTCTCCCCCGAGAACGTATCGAACCTTTTACCCCTTACGAAAAACCTCTTCGACATAGTTATCTTCGACGAGGCCTCGCAGGTATTCATTGAAAACACAATTCCCTCGATTTACCGCGGTAAATCGATAGTCGTCGCGGGAGACGACAAGCAGCTTCGCCCGAGCGCGACATTTATGAAGCGCTACCTCGGTGCCGACCCCGAGGACATCGAGGACAACTCGGTTGCGGCGGCTCTCGAGGTTGACAGCCTTCTCGACCTCGCGGTTGCGAGATACGAGAGCGCGAGCCTCACCTATCACTACCGCTCCCGCCACGAGGAGCTGATTGCCTTCTCGAACGCCGCGTTCTACTCGTCAGGGCTCCAGATTGCGCCGAATATCTCGAAGAACCGTCGCACACGCCCGATTGAGAGATACAAGGTTGACGGACAGTGGATTAACAGACGTAACACCGCCGAGGCAAAGCAGGTCGTGGAGCTTGTCGCCGAGATTTTAAAGAAGCGGAAGAATAACGAGAGCATAGGAATTATCACCTTCAACAGCGACCAGCAGGCGCATATCAACGATATGCTTGACCTCTATTCGCGCGATAACGCCGATTTCCGCTCGGCTATGCTTAAGGAAAGGCACAGAGTGGAAAACGGCGAGGATACGAGCATCTTCGTCAAGAACCTCGAGAACGTGCAGGGTGACGAGAGAGATATTATTATCTTCTCCGTCGGCTATGCTAAAAACGAGGAGGGTAAGGTTTACACCTCCTTCGGCTCACTCTCACAGGAGGGCGGCGAGAACCGTCTCAACGTCGCGATAACGCGCGCGAGGTCTAAGATTATCGTCGTCACGAGCATTGAGCCCGAGGAGCTTCGTGTCGAGGGCTCTAAGCACGAGGGACCGAGGCTTCTTCGCAAATATCTCACCTACGTGCGCGCGGTTGCCGCATCGAGATACGACGAGGCTAATACCATACTCTCCGAGCTCTCCCCTCCCGAGCGGGCGCTTGATAGAATACAGACCACCCGTGCCGACGTAGAGGAGCAAATCAAGGAGAGGCTTGAGAAGCTCGGCTACACCGTAGACACCCGCCTCGGCGGCGTATCGAGCAGAATCTCGCTTGCGGTATACGACAAGGACACCGACAGATACCTCGTCGGCGTGGAGCTCGACCGCGATGCCTTCCTCGGCTCGTCGTCTACCCTTGAGCGCGACGTATACAAGCCGCGCTTCCTCGCCGCTCGTGGCTGGGAGGTGCTTCGCGTATGGTGCCGCGATTGGTGGCTCTCGCCGAATAAGGTGATTAAGAGCATCACGACCGCCGCGGAAAGAAAGCGCGCCGAGCTTACCGAAAATAAAAAAAGGACAAAGCAGTAAATTCCCCTTGAATTGTTCATAAATTCGGTGTATAATATACTATAAAAACAAAGAAAGGTATTTGAAAAATGGACTCACTTTGGACTATTCTCGGCTTAGTTGCCGTAATAGTATTCTTCTATTTCTTTATGATCCGTCCTCAGAAAAAGCAGGAGAGAGAGGAGCGCGAGATGCGTAACGCTCTCCAGGTCGGCGACGAGGTTACCACCATCGGCGGCATTATCGGTAAGGTCATATCCATAAAGGAGGAGACCTTCGTCCTCGAGACCACTAAGGACAGGACGAAAATCCGCTTCCTCAAGGGTGCTATCCGCTCGGTTGACGTGAAGATTTCCGACGTGGTAGCGGCACAGCAGGCTGACGCTGCCGAGGAAAATACCGAAGAGAAAAAATAATTTTTCGGTCTAAAACCAAAATGGTACGAATAGGCTATAATAGCTTATCCGTACCATTTCTTTTTTTGGGGGTATCAAGATATGAAAAGAAAAGCGCGAGAGAGAGAAAAAAGCAGTGCCGCGGTAATCCTTATCGGCGCACCCGTTCAGGCGGTGCTTCTCACACTGATTTCGCTTCTTTTTGCCTTTATTTCCACCCTGACGGCCGACCCGACGTCGCTTGTCGGTATATTCGCTATTTTGGCGGTGCTGCTCTCGGGTCTTATCGCCGGCGGCGCTATTTCAAAATACAAGGGAGAGGGCGGGCTTCTCACGGCGATACTCTCTGCCCTGCTTTTCGTCCTTTTGCTTTTGCTCGTGGCGCTTATTATATCCCGCGGCGAGCTCGGCGGAGCGGCGCTCATAAATACCGTGATATATCTCGTCTCGGCCGCCCTCGGCGGTCTTATAGGAAGTAAAATAGGGACGAAAAAAAGGCGAAAGCACTTTTAGCGTGTTATCCTTAACGGAGAACACGCTAAAACTAAGTTTGCCCTCCCGGGCAAGTGAAGTTATCCTTGATAGTGAAGTTCACTTCGTGAGTGAAGTTTCGCCTGACGGCGAAGTTAAGGGCAAACTTAACTTCACTTGTGCGTAGCACAAACTTCACTGCATAGCAACTTCACTTTCGCGACAGCGAAAACTTCACTAACAAAAAGAGATAACATTTCGGCTACGAACCGATTTGTTATCTCTTTCTGTCGTTATAAGGGTTGGGGCTTAGCCCATAATGCGTTTGACTAGTCAAATGCGATGCTCGCACTTAGCGATGCTTTTCAAAATCTCCGCTAAGAACATCACCCATTAAGTGCTTTCGCCTTTTTTTATTTAAGCCTTTCGATGTACATCGGGAGCGCTTCCTCAAAGTTTACGCCGTAGAAGCGATGGTTCTCGTCCGCCATAGTCTTCCTCATACACTCGAGGGTGTAGTCAACGGCGAGGGCGAGCGAGTCGTTAACGCTCCTTCCGCGCATAAGCGCGCCGACCGCCGCCGAGGCGTAGATGTCGCCCGTGCCGTGGAAGGATACGGGAAGGCGCTCGTTGAAATAGGAGAAGTAGCTGTCGGTCACGCTGTCGTAGGCGTATACGCCTATCTCGTCCTCGGAGAAGCCTATGCCCGTCAGGGCTGCGTAGCGCGAGCCAAGTCCGGTAAGCGAGCGCAAAAGAGCGCGTATGTACTCCTCGTCGTAATCGGGGTTATAGGGCACGCCGAGCATAAAGGAGGCCTCGGTAAGGTTCGGAATAATAAGGTCGGCCTTACCGCACAGCTTACCCATCGCGAGCGCGAAATCCTCGGTGAAGCCCTTATAAAGCTGTCCGTTATCCGCCATCGCGGGGTCAACGACTATCATAGCACCCCTGCCGTGTCGGTCTATAAAATCGCCGACAAGCTCAAGCTGACGGAAGGAGCCGAGGTACCCCGTATAAATCGCATCAAAGCCGATGCCGAGCTCGCCGTAGACGTCGGATATCTTCGGAATCTCGTCGGTGAGGTCGCAGAAGGTGAACTTCGAAAAGGCCGTGTGCGTTGAGAGCACGGCTGTCGGAAGCACCGCGGCCTCAACACCCGCCGCCGATATAATCGGCAGAGCGACGGTAAGCGAGCACTTACCTACACAGGATATATCCTGGATAGTCATAATTCTTTTCATTTTGTATTCCTTTTATTTTATGTATTCTATCTCTGCACCAAGCGCACCGAGGCGCTCAATTGGCTTCTCATATCCTCTTAGAATAATCTCGGCGTTATCAATAACGCTCTCGCCGTCGGCACCGAGTGCCGCAATCAGGCACGCCGCACCTCCGCGCAAATCGGGGGCAAGCACCGTCCCCGGGCGAAGCTCCGACGGGAATATATCCGACGAGGGCAAAACGGTGCGCGAGCGCACGCCGAGCTCGGCGAGCGCAGTAAGGTATCCGAAGCGCTCGCACCAGACGCCCTCGGTAATTCTGCCGCCGCGAGCGGTGGCGAGAAGGGGGGCTATAATCGGTGCCAAATCGGTCGGAAAGCCGGGATAGGGGGCCGTGGTTATCTCCACGGGCTCGCTCGGGGGCGCGACGGCGCACACACCGCCCGCCTCATAGGAAAAGCGAGCACCAAAGGACGAGAGCGGCGATATAAGAGCCGAGAGCTCGCTATCCCGCACGCCGAAAACGCGAACACGCCCGCCCGTGACGAGTGAGGCGGCAAGATAGGTCCCCGCCTCAATCATATCGCCCGGGATAGTCACCCGCCCGCCGTGGAGCCTACCGCCGCTGACGGTGATAGCGCCGTCGGAAACGGTTATCTCCGCACCCGCGGAGCGCAGAAAATCTATAAGGGTAAATATGTGCGGCTCCTCGGCATACCCGAGAAGACGGCTCTGCCCCTCCGTCGAGGCGGCGAGCAGAAGCGAGTTGACGGTAGCGCCGACGGAGCGCTTCCCTATTTCGTGAACGGCGGTCCTTGGCGACACCCGCGTAAGCGTGTGCCCGACGAGCTGTGCACCGAAGCTCTCCGCCGCCCGAAGATGTAAATCAATCGGCCTTTTTGAAAAGCTGCATCCGCCGAAGGCGCTCAGCCTACAGCTGCCGAAGCGACCGAGCATCGAGCCTATAAGATAGGTCGAGGCGCGTATCGACGAGGTGTACTCCTCGGGCACGTCCGAGAGCCTAAGCCGCTCGGTATTTATCAGCACCCTTCTGCCCGAGGCAGAAATCTCCGCACCGAGCGAGCGTAGAATATTCAGTGCCTGCCTTACGTCACCGATGTCGGGCAGATTAATTATCTCCGAGGTCCCCTCAGTAAGGAGCGTGGCAAAAAGCACGGGGAGCGCCGCGTTCTTCGACCCACCGACCGTCACGGGGCCGAAGAGTGCCGTGCCGCCTCGGACAAGGAATTTTCCCATTTCCCTCTCTCCCATAAAACGTATTTTAATACATTCTATTCGGGAGCGGGTGCGGGAGTTACCGTGCGGTATGGTAGGCTACGGCAAGACGGACGACGAGATTGTAGCTGACGACACCCTCGGTGCCGTTAAGCTTAAGATAGGCATCGTTCGCCGAATCCGATATTTTACCGAGAAGGGTATCGGCGTGGGCGCGCGAGACCTCTCTCGCCGCGGCAATATCGGCGCGGGCGGCGGGGTGAAGAGAGGAATATATTTCCCTGTATTCATCCTCGTCCGTGCGGTAAACGGCGCCGAGAAGATATTCAAGAAGGTTAAGGTATCCGCTATACCTTATATAATCGTCGGGAGAGGATATACATACGAGGTAGGCCATAAAGTTCGCCTCATCCTCACGCGAGAAGCCGCGCTGGTGCGCGAGCTCGTGTGCGACGGTATATGGTGTACAGTAGTCGGGATAGGCGGTGTTGTAATTTGCCTCTCCCGTAAAGAAGGAGTATATTCCGGTAATGCCCGCATCGGACATAATTCCGCTGAGGCGTATCGGCTTCACCCTCGTCGGAATACTTTTAAAAAAGCCAAGCTCCTCGGCAAGTGCCGAGTAGGAGTCCGAGAGCCGCCGCGAGAGCTCGCCGTCACCGTAGCCAAGCTCGCTGACGCCCCGAAGCCCAAGCTTATCCGCAAGAGAATTAACCTCACCCACAAGCTCGCTCGCGGTGGCAAGGAGCTCCTCCCTCTCGATATTTTCGGTATCAAGGCCGAGGCGATGCTCGAGGGTGGTTGTGTGAAATCCGACACCGAGCGTAAATACGTAGGAGATAAACACGCTCGATATAACGGCTATAAGAATAAACACCGTGCGAACGCGCGCGGCGGTATCGGCACGCGAGGTAAGCGCGAGCACAATAGCGAGGACAATCAGCGGAAGCGCGAGAATACATAGACACTCGAAAATCGAAAACGGAAATAACGAGGTGAGAGCTCCAAGTGTAAATCGGAAGAGTGCCCCGACGCTCGCCGACAGAAGGTCAGCGAGTGGGGTGTAAAGAGAAGAAAGCAAAAGAAGCACGGCGCATCCAAGCGCTACGGCAATTACGATAGCTGCCGATAGCGGTATATATTTGCCGATTATTTTCTTCCCGTCGCTCATATATTAATCCTTTCAAGCTTTTTGAGAGATGCTCCCGTGAGAATGAAGTAAAGAACAACCGAGAGAACGAGGAAGAAAAGTATGAAAAGACAAATTCCGATAAGTCCGAGGAGCACCGAGAGATAAATCCCGAGTGCGGCGAGCGCTATTCCGCCGAGCATACCGCCGAGAACGACGATGCTCGCGGCGCCCGACTGCTTCACTATTTGTGCCTCATTTTCGAAATCAAAGCGCGGCATCGCAATATTTATGATAAGCCCAAAGAGAGCCATTACGGTATTCGCGAGTGTCGGTGCCAAGAGTAAAAGCAAAACCGAGAGTGCATCGGCCCTTATCGCGATGGCGAAAAGAATAGCCGAAATAAGCCCCGTGGGCACGGCGAGCAGAAGATGCGGAACGAGCTTCGCGTGGATTATATCTATGGTTCTGACGGGTGCCGTCTTGATAATCCAGAGCGCACGGCGCTCCATAGAGAGGGCCGATGCCGACACGCTCGTGGTAAGCGAGAGGAGCATAAGTATAGCTACCGATGCCGCGAGCAGTAAATCCTCGGGAAGGACGTCGAAAACAGGCGAAAGCATATATACGACGGTACGGAAGTCCTCGGCGCCCACAAGGATAAATACCGAGAGCGCTAACTGCATAAGAGCGCCGATGCCGCCGTTCATAATATAAGCGGCCGAGGAGAAGAAGGTACGAAGCTCCTTTTTCGCGAGGGCAATAAACGCCGAGCTACCCGCAAGGCGCTGTGCACGGTATTTGGTACGCGCCGCAGAGTGACTGCTCGTTATGATAGCGAAATATCTGTTCTTTATAACAATGAAGGAGAGCACCGAAATAACGACCGCCACAGCACATACGATAAGAGTAGAGAGGGGGCGAAGCAGCGAGGCCTCACCGATTATACGAATCGGGGAAAGCGTATCGGCCATACCGAGAACAGCGCCGTCGATATTCTCCTCGAGCCCCTCAAGACCGTTCATAAGCGCTGAATACACTACGAAATAAAGCACGAAGAAAATAAGAGAGAATATAACGGTAATAAGGTTTTTCCTCTTGAATCTGCGCGCAAGGGCGGCCACGGCGTAGCCAACGAAGGAGGCGAGCGCCGTTGCAAGGGGCGGAATAACGAGGCCGACAAGCAGTCCGCCGAAGAGCGCAACGATGCTGCCACCGACCGCGACGAATACTATAATCGCGGGCAGAAGAATTACCGCACACTCTATATAATTGATTATAAGCACGGTGAATATACGCGAGAGCACGATATCACGCTCGCGTATAGGCATAGAGAGAAGAAGCTCGTTATCGCGGCACTCGAACAGCTCGCTCTTGGTCTCGAAAATCGAGAAAATAAATATAAGCGAGAAGGCGGCAACGTTGAATATCGCAAAGAAGAGCCATTCAACGCCGAGAGCAATCGTGGCGGGCGCCGTCGAAATCGCCATACCCACCGAGAGGAAGGCAAAGGCCGCTCCGAGATACAGAAAAAGAAAAGCAAGGCCAATAGTCCGCCCGATTTTCCGTCCCGTCCCCTGCCCCGTCTTCTTACTCGCGCCGAAGAGCGCGCGAATACGGATAGCAATAAGTGATTTAAGCATTGTTGTCCTCCAGCTCGAGGAATACCTCTTCAAGAGATGCATCTCCGCGCACCTCGTCCATCTTACCCGAGACGACGAGCTTACCGCCCTTGATAATAGCAACCCTGTCGCAAAGGCGCTCGGCAACGTCGAGCACGTGGGTGGAGAAGAAAATCGAGCCGCCCGCCTCACAGTGCTCGCGCATCATCTCCTTAAGCGTGAAGGATGCGCGGGGGTCAAGGCCTACGAAGGGCTCATCCATAAGGATAATACGGGGCTTATGCAGGAATGCCGCGATAATCGCGAGCTTCTGCTTCATTCCGTGCGAGTAGGAGCCTATCGAATCTGCGAGAGCATCGGTAATACCGAGCCTCTCGGCGAGGGCGGGAATACGCGTGTTGCGCTCCGACTCACTCACGCCAAAGACGTCGGCTATAAAATTCAGATATTTAATTCCCGAGAGGAACTCATACATATCGGGGTTGTCGGGAATATAGGCCGTCACCGCCTTGGTCTCAAGGGGATATTCCCTGACCGACTTACCGTCTATATAAATATCTCCGCTGTCAAATGAGAGTATTCCTATACAAGCCTTAAGGGTCGTGGTCTTGCCCGCTCCGTTATGGCCGATAAAGGCGCAGATTTCCCCGCCCGAAATCTCAAGCGAGAGATTGTCAACGGCGACCTTATCGCCGTATTTTTTAGTTAAATTCTCTATCTTAAGCATAGTCTCTCCTCATAATAAAATCTTTTATGTCGTTAGTATAGCACACCCCTCATTCCTTGTCAATGCAATTCGGCATAAATTTACAGTTGAAAAATATATTTTTTCTCCTATTGACGAGGGGGCTTTTCGGGGTGTATAATATAGATGATATTCGGGGGTGTCTTTGTATGTATTTAGCCAATCTTTTCAAGCATATTGCTCTTGTTTTCAGGCACAAGAGCCTTGTTTTCGTCCACTGCACCAAATGCGGCCTCTTCTGGCGCGGGCTCGTGCACGACACGTCGAAGTTCTCGCGCGAGGAGCTCTTTGAGAGTGCAAAATATTTCAAGGGCTACCGCTCGCCGATAGGCGTGTGCCGACAGGAAACGGGAATGAGCCGCGCCTGGCTTCATCATAAGGGCAGAAATAAGCATCACCTCGAATATTGGTACGATTTCGACTGTGAAATTCAGCCGCTTATGCCCTACAAGTACGCCGTCGAGTGTATATGTGACAAGCTCGCCGCGACGAAGACCTACAACGGCAAGAGCTATACGCCCGACAAGGCACTCTGGCACTGGGAAAAATACGGGCGAAGAACTCCCGCAAATCCAAAAACACTCGCCTTTATGGACAGAGTCTTCGCCGACCTCGCCGAGCACGGCGAGAAATTCATCTTAAATAAAAAGTATATGAAGAAAACCTACGAGGAAATTTGCTTATAAAACAAAAGGAAGAGACCGTGAAATGGCTCTTCCTTTTGTTTTGCCGAAATTACAAAGCCGCGAGTTTTACCACTCGGGGTCGAAGGGCACACTCGGCGTCTCAAATCCGGGAAGTTCCGACTCTACGTCGTAGGCACCCCATATAACCGCGGAGCTACCGTTCCAGCCGTCTGCCCAGCCGCTCGGCTGCGACTCGTGGCGACAGTAAAGCGTAAGGCCCGTGCAGCCCGCAAAGGCGTTCTCGCCAACCGTTGCGACACACTCACAGATTACAACGCTCTTAAGCATAGTCTCGCCTGCGAATGCACCCGCCTCAATAGCGGTAACGTCGCATCCGTTATAAAGTCCTACGTATACCGTATCTGCGCTACAGCTGCCCATTCCGACAAGCGTATAGGTCTTTCCGTCAGCGTTAAGCATAAACTCAAGTCCCGCCGTGCTGACACGTAATCCGCATCCCTTACAGCTGTTGCCGTTTACCTGATGTCCTGCGGAAACTGCCTCCTCGTCAAAGGTGCTATCACAGACAGAGCATAGCTTCGCTCTCTTACCGTCCTCGTAGCAGGTCGGCTCAAGAGTCACTACCCACTCATACTCTCCGTGCTCGTCGGGTGTCTTGGAAATTGTCTCCTCGGAAAGCCTCTCACCGCAGACTGTACAGCTCTTATGGCGAAGTCCGTCATCGCGGCAGGTCGGGTCATAATCCACTATCCAATCACCGGGGGTATGGTCATCGTTGACGGGGATTTTCTCCTCAAAAAGCTTCTCACCGCACACGGTACAATCCTTATGACGAAGTCCCTCGTCGCGGCAGGTAGAGTCGTTATCCACTATCCATTCACCGGGTATATGGGCATCGGTCGTGGGTATTTTCTCGGTGCCAAGGCTCGCACCGCATTCCACGCACTCCTTATGCTTCGAGCCCTCCGTCTTACAGGTCGCCTCGGTATCCGTAACCCATTTGGTCTCACCGTGGTTATCGTTCGTGGGGATAGGCTTCTCGTCAAGCTTCGCACTACAGTAAATACAAACGATATTATATGCACCGGGAGTCGAGCAGGTAGCCTCCTTCACGAGAATCCAGTCCGACGGAGCGTGGTCGTCATTCGTGGGAAGGCTGCCCCTGTTAACCAGGACCTTACACACGGTACACTCGGTATGATATGCGCCCTCGGTCTTACAGGTGGGCTCAAGGTCGATTATGGGCTCAGACTCGGTGTGAGTATCCTTTATCGGAATTATATCCTCTTCAAGCTCGGTATGACATACGGTACATTCCTTAATCTTCGTACCCGTATTCCGGCAGTTGGCATCTACCTTGATAATCCAGTCGGAGGCTTTATGCTCTCCAACTGTGGGAGACTCCTCCTCCTCAACCGTCGTGCTACATAGAGTGCATATCTTGTGCTTAAGTCCTGTGAAGCCGCAGTTAGCCTCTCTGTCTATAATCCAATCGGACGGAACATGATTCTCGGACAGCGGAATCTCTCTTTCGTAAAGGAATTCCGAGCAAACGGTGCACTCCTTGTGCTTAAGTCCCACGGAGATACAGGTGGCTTCCTCATCTATTATCCAATCGGAGGGCGTATGAGTGTCATTCTTGGGAATGCTCTGCTCCTCGAGCTTCGCCTCACAAACCGTGCACTCCTTGTACTTATGTCCCTCATCGGCACAGCTCGGCTCCTTATCGACAATCCAGTCGGAGGGCGTGTGCCGGCCGCTCTTCTCTACCGTGTGGTGGGTGCGCGAGAGCTCCTCTCCGCACTGAAGGCATAGCGTAACCCTGTAGTACGAGCCGTCGGTAACGCAGGTTGCCTCGGTCATATCCACGTTTTTGGTGTCTACAATCTCGTGCTTACACTTTTTACAGGAAACAAGTGTAAATACAGCCGCAAGAATTGCAAAAAGGCATACGAATTTCAGTAGTCTTTTCATAGCTTTCCCCTTATTTTAATTTCGGTTTGCGAATAGGAGCTTTTAAGCGTCCCAGTTATGATAAACGGCGTTTACGTCGTCATCCTCGTTAAACTTATCGAGCATCTTCTCCATATTCTCTACGTCCTCGGCACTCTCAAGGGTAACGTAGGTAGAGGGCACCTTCGCAAGGTCGGCGGTATCTATCTTATAGCCCGCGGCGATAATTGCGTCACGAACGGTATCGAGGTCGGCGGGAGCGGTATATATGGTATACTCGCCGTCGTCGGAGAGAATATCCTCTGCTCCGCACTCGAGCGCATCCTCCATAACCTTATCCTCGTCGAGCTCCTCGTCCTCATCGATAATGGTGATAACACCCTTCTCCTCGAAGAGGTAGCCGACACAGCCGTTCTGACCCATATTTCCGCCGTATTTGCTGAACCACGCGCGGATATTGCCCGCCGTACGGTTGCGGTTATCGGTCGAGGTCTCGACTATTATCGCAACACCCGAGGGGCCGTAGCCCTCGTATACGATTTCCTCGTAGTTGATGTCACTATTGTCGGTAAACTTCTTTATGGTGCGCTGAATGTTGTCGTTCGGCACGTTATTGGCCTTAGCCTTCGCGATAAGGTCGCGCAGCTTCGAGTTGTTGTTCGGGTCGGGACCGCCCGCCTTGATAGCGACGGCCATCTCCTTACCGATTTTGGTGAAAATCTTAGCCTTCGCGGCATCGGATTTCTCCTTCTTATGCTTTATATTGTTCCACTTGGAATGTCCTGACATATTTAACTCCTTTAGATTTTCTTGGGGCTCTGCATACAAATAAGGTGAAGTGCCGTCTTAAGCACCTGCTCGGTCGCGGCGGTAAGCGCCACGCGAGAGGAGCGAAGCCGCTCGTCGGCACATGCGGCAATAGAGCACTCGTGATAGAAGCGGTTGAACGCCGCGGAGAGCTCGAGAAGGTAGCGCGTTACGATGCTCGGCTCGTATTCGGCAAGGGCCGCCGCCACGCGCTCGGGGAATACCGACACCGCCTTAGCAAGCTCAAACTCGGGCTCGCCGAGAGGTGCATCGGTAATGGCACCGCCGCCGCCCGCACGCTCGAGAACAGAGCAGGCTCTCGCGTAGGTGTACTGGACGTAGGGGCCGGTATTACCGTCGAAGGAGAGCGCCTCCTCCATAACGAAGTTGATGTCCCTCATTCTGTTGTTCGAGAGGTAGTAGAATACTACGGCACCTACACCGACCTTTTCCGCAATTTCGCGACAGCGCTCGGGGTCGGGGTTCTTCTCTCTCGTTATCTCGGCAACGCGGCTGATAGCCTCGTCGAAGAGGTCCTTAAGAAGTATTACGTTACCCGTTCTCGTGGCGAGCTTCGCACCGTTTATGCTGACGGTGCCGTAGGGCACGTGAACGAGCCTGTCATACCAGTCGTACTTCATAAGCTCGACCACCTTGAACCACTGTGCAAAGTGCAAGCACTGTGCCGCGGAGGTAACGTAGATAGCCTTATCGAAGCCGTAGGTCTTCTGCCTGTAAACCGCGGCCGCGATGTCACGCGTGGGGTAAAGCGTGGAGCCGTCGCGCTTAAGGATAAGGCAAACCGGCATATTCCACTTTTCAAGGTTAACTATGCTCGCGCCGTCGTCAATCTCGAGAAGCCCCATATTGCGAAGCTTCTCAACCTCGGCCGGCATCTTATCGGTGTAGAAGGACTCGCCGAGATAGCTGTCGAACTCGATGCCGAGCAGCTTATAGGTCTTCTGATACTCCTCAAGGCTGACGTCAACGAACCAGCGCCAGAGCGCGAGGTTCTCCTCGTCGGAATGCTCAAGCTTCGCAAACTCGGCGCGGGAGGCGTCCGCCAGAGGCGAGGACTTCGGCGTGCCCTCGGGCTTACCCGCGACGCTCGCATCCTCCTCGTCCTTAATGGCGTTGTTGATTTTAACGTAGAGCTTAACGAGCTCGTCAACTCCGCCCTCCTCAATCTGTCTCTTATCGCCCCAGAGCTTATATGCGGTAATGAGCTTACCGAACTGAGTTCCCCAGTCGCCGAGGTAGTTAATACCTATGCACTTATAGCCCGCGAACTCGTGAAGAAGCTTCAGCGAGTGACCGATAACCGTAGTGCCGAGGTGGCCGATATGAAAGGGCTTCGCAACGTTGGGCGAGGAATAGTCGAGCACGACGGTCTTCCCCTGTCCCGTCATGGGAGAGCCGTATTTGTCACCGAGCCTCTCAACGTCGGAAACGACGCGGGAAACGAAGCTCGTGGGATTTATTCTGAAATTAAGATAACCGCTCTTAGCCTCGGCCTCGGAGAAGTCGGGCGAGGAAATGCCCGCCGCGAGGCGCTCGGCAATCTCGATGGGTGAGCGGCGAAGCGTACGCGAGAGCTTAAAGCACGGGAGCGCCAAATCTCCCATCTCGCGCTCGGGGGGATATTCAAGCATCGAGAATATCTCGTCCGCACCGAGAAGACCGGAGCCAAACTCACTCTCTACCCTCTTTGCGAGAAGCTCGGCACATTTTTTCTTTATAGTAAGCATTACTCACACCTCATAAGGAATTTTTCATTTTGACAAAGGTGCTCGCGGGAGCATCTCCCGAGACCAAAATACAGGGCACGAAGCTCGACATATTAAGAGTATGTGCGAGCGCCGCCTCGGCACCGCCGATAAGATAAAAGTCTCCCCCGTCCTCTGCAACCGTAACCGCGGGAACGCTCTCTCCCGCCTCAAGGGCCGAGGAATACTCGCCGACAAGAAGCTCGTCGGGTGCATCGTCGGGCATATTAATACGCTCGGGCGAGAGATATGCGCGCGTTACGCCGCGCTCGCCCCCTCGGTATGCGTTTATGATAACCGAGGCAATCTCCTCGGGTGTCGCCGCCGAGGTATCTACAACGAGGTCATAGTTCGAGAGGTCCTTTATATCCACGCCGTACTGTGTCATATAGCGCTTCTGCTCGCTCTGCCGTCTGGCGCGGGTCTGTGATACGGTCTCTTCAAGGCTCGCAGAATGCTCACCTACTCGATTGGCGCCCATTATGCGAAGCGCGCTCGTCTCTATATCGCACGAGAGATAAACGCGGAAGGTGCCGTGCGTAAAATGCCACGCCATTCGGGAATCGATAATCAAGGGGCGCTCAAGGTCCGAGAGGGCGCGCAGTCCGTCGTCAATCTTACGGTCAATCTCGGGGTGCGTCTCCATATACCTGTTAAGCTCGACCACGCTCATATTCATCTCTTCGGCTATGCTCCGCACAATGGAGCCCGTCGAGTAATATTCAAAGCCGAGTGCCTCTATAAGTATCTTCGACACCGTGCTCTTGCCGCTGCCGAGGTCGCCCGCAAGTGATATTTTTTCAGTCATTTTTTCCTCAAAATCCAAAAATATATATTTTAACTATATAATTATAAACAAAATATTCGCTCTTGTCAACAGTAATTTCCCTTTTTGACGCGCTCTCTCTATTTTTTGTCCCGCTATTTGAATAAAAAGCGTCCACGCGGAAAAAATACCTTCAACCAACACTGAAAGGAAAATGTTTTTGCAAATGGAAAAGAAGTTCAAATTCAGCGGTAAGCCGATAACTGCGAAAATAGTTTACGCGGCGGTTATCGCCATTCTCTGTGTGAGCGCAATCGTCGTCGGAATAGTCTCCGCGGCAAGCAAGGCAAAGGACCCCGAGGCTCCCTCCGACCCGATTATCGAGGGCGAGGGCGGCACCGAGGGCGGCACCGAGGGCGAGCCCGAGGAAAACGAAAAGGAGGAGAAGCAGACCTTTATCTCCCCTCTTGTCGGCAGCGTTATGAAGGAGCACGACCTCGGTATGCCCGTTTACTCCACCACGCTTAACGAGTGGAAGGTTCACGCGGGCATTGACATCTCTACCGACGACGGCGCTCCCGTCTACGCCTCCGAGGCGGGCACGGTCAGCCGTGTTTACAGCGACCCCCTGCTCGGCTTCACGGTGGAGCTAACCCACGCGAATAACTTTAAGACCAGATACTCCAACCTTAATTCCGCCGATGCGGGTCTCGTATCGGTCGGTGACACGGTAGAGTCGGGTCAGCGCATAGGAAGCGTTGGTGACAGCTCGGTATCCGAGCTCGCCGAGGAGCCGCATCTTCATTTCGAGATGCTCTTCAACGACGTAAAGGTAAATCCCCTCGATTATCTCTCCGAGGCATCGAAGAAGGCATCACTTGGGATAAAGGACTGAGCTTGAGCTCAGAAAAAGCAGACAGAGACGTCTCTGTCTGCTGTTTCTTCTCGTTTTTCGCGAAAAAGTCTTGAATTTCGTCGGTTGTTGTGCTATACTTTATTATTATTCCGTTCGCGTGGAGGACAAAAAATGACTAATATTGCAATTCTCGGCTTCGGCGTCGTTGGCGGCGGCACTGCCGAGCTCATAACGAAAAATAAGGACGAGGTTGCCGCACTCGGCGGCGACACCGTTAACATAAAGTATATTCTCGACCTTCGCGACTTCCCGAATTCACCCCTCGGCGACAGGGTTGTCCACGACTTCGAGCAGATACTTTCAGACCCCGAGATTGATACGGTTATCGAGGTTATGGGCGGCTCTCACCCCGCATACGAATACACTGCGGCGGCTCTTCGCGCCGGTAAGAACGTGATTACCTCGAACAAGGAAGTGGTCGCGACCTATGGTGACGAGCTTCTCGAGATTGCGAGAGAGGCGGGTGTCAGCTACCGCTTCGAGGCCGCTGTCGGCGGCGGTATTCCCGTAATTTCCCCGATTATCGGCTTCATAAGACAAAACAGAATAACCGAGGTGCGCGGAATTCTCAACGGCACGACTAACTATATTCTTACAAAGATGTTTACCCTTGGAGAGAGCTTCGAGGCCTCTCTTGCCGATGCACAGTCCCGCGGCTACGCCGAGAGAAATCCCGATGCCGATATTCTGGGACTTGACGCCGCGCGTAAGATTGCCATTCTCGCGGCGCTCGTCACGGACAGGCTCTACCCCACTGATGCTATTCACACCGAGGGTATAGTAGGCATACGGGCCGCCGACGTTTCCGCCGCAGACAAGCTCGGGCGGCAGATTAAGCTCCTCGGCCGCTGTATTATTCCCGAGGGCGGCTCACCGTTTATTATGGTTGCCCCCTTCTTACTTCCCTCCGATGCTCCGCTCTCCACCGTCTCGGGCGTTTACAACGCTGTCGAGGTGCTCGGCGAGCCTATCGGCAGCGCGATGTTCTTCGGCCCCGGTGCGGGTGCCGCTCCCACTGCCTCCGCCGTCGTCGGAGACCTTATGCAGATTATGCGCTCGGGCACGAGGTGCGCTACTCCGAGCTTTACCCGCGGAGATGCGGCGATAAAAGCGAGCTTCG
Organism: Clostridia bacterium; assembly: GCA_017504605.1. Lineage (GTDB taxonomy): Bacteria > Bacillota > Clostridia > Oscillospirales > CAG-272 > UBA1740. Next base: position 17,631 of record JAFVQW010000029.1, on the reverse strand, counting down.
AGGGCTTCGTATCCCGCCACTATCTCGCCTTCCCCGAGGGGGCGCGCAAAGACCTGCTTAACGCATTTGTCGGAGCCACCGAGATTGAGGCCGTCGGCGAGTGTGCTATAGTCACAGAGTACCTCTCCGAGAGCGAGCTTAACGAGAGGCTCGCCGCGCTCGGCGTCGCTCCCCTGTCTCATATTCGACTTTTGTAATAGGTAACAATCCGTCGCGCTCCGACACGAGTCTCACTCTGTCGGAGCGCTTTGTTATTGCAAGAAGGGTGAAAACCGTCATCACGAGCATAGCAAGGTCGGTAATACCGACGAATAGCGAGCCGCCGTAAAGCGAGCCGAGAAGCACGAATACGGGATAGAGGATAAGCAGCAGTGGGCGTGCCGCACCGCCGACAAGGCGACCAAGCGCGACCTCTCCGTAATAATACCAGCAAATAACGGTGGAAAATGCGAAGCAGAAAACCGAGAAAAGCACGGGCGGTACGAACGCCGCACCGAGTGTGCCGCGTACAGCATCGAGGATAAGCGCCATAGGGCTCACGTATAGCGAGGTGTCGGGAATTGACAGGAGAATTCCGAGGGCCGTAAGCATACAAAGCACGGCCGTATCAAACACGACCTCGATTATACCGAGCACGCCCGCCTCGGCGGCGCTCGTCGTGCGGCAGACCGAGTGCGCTATCGTGGAGCTGCCGCACCCCGCTTCGTTCGATAGAATTCCGCGCGAATAGCCCTCGCGGAGCGCCGAGGAGGTGAGAAAACCGAGCACGCCTCCCGTGGCACTGCGGAATGAGAAGGCCCCCTCCACTATCATAGACAGGCATTTGCCAAGCCCCGAAAACCGAATGGCAATTATGGAAATCATAATAAAAATGTAAATAACAGTTGACACGGGGATAACGAGCGCGGTCAGTTTTTTTATCACTTTTCCGCCACCCGCAACGGTAAAAAAGGCGAGTGCGGAAAGGCATATACCGAAGACCGCGCGAGAGATGCCCGCGGCCTCGGCGGCGGCATCGGCGGCGCTCGCGCTCTGGAGCGCCGCGCCCATAGCGAGCGCGAGGACTGCGACTGCCGCCGAGTATATCAGCGAGAGACGTTTTCCGCGCCGACCGAAGGTGCCGCTTATACAGTCAATCATACCGTCGCCCCCAAAGTCAAGGGCCGTGACGACCTCGGAATACTTGATTATTGCGGCAAAGGCCGTCGAGATAAAGAGCCAAAATACGCTCCCCGCCCCGCCGACTATTATTCCGAGGGCGACTCCGTAAACATTCCCGACTCCGAGCGTGCCCGCGAGGGCCAGTGCCAATGAAGAACGGGCCCCCTCGCGCCCAAGCGCCGCTCGCGCAGTGCGAAAAAGCCGTAAGGGGTGGGTTAGTGGAAAAAGCTTCAGCTTGAAGAAAAAATAGCTGCCGAAAACGCTCACGAGAAGCGGTAAAGGATTAAATAGCATAAAAAACCTCCGCACAGGACTGTATAATCCTATGCGGAGAAAATAATTTTTATAAATCAGAGAAGAAAGCGCCAGATTAAAAAGGCAAGTGCGCCGATAAGAACAATGGCCGAGAGCCAGTTCATAACGCTGTCGAAGTGCTTAGCCATCTCGCTCTCGCGCCTGTCGAGCTCCTTATCCTCCTCGCTCTCCTTTAGCTCCTCGGGTATATCCGAGAGCTCCTCGCTCGCCTCGTTCTCTGCCCTCTCGGCCTCGAAGTCCCACTCGCCCTGCTTAATCGCGGCGGCGCGGCGGGCGTAGCCCGAGAAGAGCTCGCTTAGCGTGCGCGTGACGAGTATATCATCGGAATTGTTAGCCGAAAGACGGGCGGAAAGCTCGTCCATAGCCGCCTCTGTTTTTTCGGGGCTCTCGTCGCTCGCGGCAGTATTGATTTTAGCGGCACAGTCGGGGCAGAGGTATCTCGGCGTAGCAAGGCCGCCCATAGTGAGTATATCAGGATATTCGTCCTCTATATGTGAGAGGCATATCGAGCAGTGCTTTTCGTTCATTTTTTCTCCTCCCCGCGAAGCGCACGTCTGACCTCGGCAAGATATTCCTGCCTCAGTGCCGCCTGCTCCTCGCGCTCGGCATCGGTTAGCTCACGCTCACGCGAGAGCCTGCCAAGCTCGTTAATTCTTTCTACCTTTTCCTTTTCCACGTCAGCTACCCTTTCTGTAATGCTTCGCAAGGCCGCCCGCGGCGGTCTCGCGGTATAGGTGCGAGAGGTCCTTACCCGTCTCGTACATCGTCTGAATTACCATATCGAGCGAGATTTTTCTCGAGCCCGAGAGGAAGTTGGCAAGATTGACGGCGTTAATCGCGCGCATAGCGGCGACGGCGTTACGCTCAATGCAGGGTATCTGTACGAGCCCGCCGATAGGGTCACAGGTAAGCCCGAGATGATGCTCAAAGGCAACCTCGGCGGCATACTCTATCTGGTCTATCCCCATCTCAAAAAGCTCGCCGAGCGCCGCGGACGCCATAGCACAGGCAGTTCCTATCTCTGCCTGACAGCCGCACTCCGCACCGCTTATCGAGGCGTTAGTCTTAACGAGATTTCCTATAAGCCCCGCAACCGCAAGAGCGCGGAGAATAGCCTTATCCGAGAAGCCGTGCTTCTCCTGCATATATTTGAGCACCGAGGGCAAAACGGCGCAGGCACCGCAGGTGGGCGCCGTAACTATCGTGCCGTTGTCGGCGTTCTGCTCGCTGACGGCATAGGCGTAGGAGCAGACGATGCGGTTCTCTCTCGTAACGGGGCTCTCGTCGATATGGCGCTGATTGTAAAGATACTGAGCCTTCCTCTCAACCTCAAGTCCGCCGGGGAGCACGCCCGAGGTGGTAAGTCCCTCGTGAATTGCCCGCTTCATAACCTCCCATACCGTGTAGAGAAAGTCGTAAATCTTCTCTCCCTCGCGCATAATTACGTAGTCGGAGAGGCGAATTCCCTGCCCCTTGCAGAGCTCGGCAATCTCGGCAAAGGAGCTCTCGGGATATATATACTCGGTTTTTGGTATCTCTCGGCCGACAATTTCAATATCGCCGCCGCCAACGCTCATCACGCGCATAGTCTCGCCCACGGGCACGCCGCCCGAGAGAGCGACTATATCCATAGTGTTCTCGTGGGGAAGATTTTTCTCCGCGGTATTAAAAATTATCTCAATCGGGCGCTCGCCCGCAACTATGCGGAGCGCCTGGTCGGTGCCGTGGCCGCGGCCGGTGTCGGCAAGAGAGCCGTAAAGGGTCACCGCATACGCCTCGGCACTCGGGTTCTCGGAAATAAAGATTTCGAGCGCGCGGGCGGGCCCCATAGTATGAGAGGAGGACGGCCCCTTTCCTATTTTGTAAATATCCTTGATAGATTTCATTTTTCACCTACCGAGTTTTTTCTTTTATTTTACCATAAAAAACCGAAATATGCAACGGCTAACGCCGCTATTTTAATATTTTGCTTGCTTTTTTTACGAAAAAAAGTTATAATAGCTTGTAACGAAAATTTAAAGGACGGTAATATGGACGTAAATTACCCGCGCGACAAAAGATATAAAACCGCGAAATACCCCATAAGACAGCCCATATATCTCACCTGGCTCATCTGGGTTTTATCTAAAATAATGCTCATAGGCAAGAAGCACAAGGTCGAGAAAATCGGTATGGAGGGGCTAAAGCCGCCGTATATGATTTTAAGCAATCATATGGCGTTCGTTGACTTCGAGCTTACCGCGCTCGGCACCTATCCCGCAAGAGTTAATAACGTAATTAATATTGACGGATATTACCGCCGCCCCTGGCTCCTCGAGTGGATTGGCGGCATATGCACGAGAAAATTCACGACCGACTATCACCTCGTAAAATCAATCCGCAAGGTGCTCTCGCGCGGCGATATTCTCTGTATGTATCCCGAGGCGAGATATTCGCCCGCGGGAACGACCTCGTTTATGCCCGACTCGCTCGGCGCGCTCGTGAAGATGATGAAGGTGCCCGTGGTTGCCGTCGTTCACCGCGGTAATTATCTGCACGCTCCGTTTTGGAACTTCAGACAGAAGCGCCGCGTGCCTCTCCATACGACGATGACGAAAATTCTAACCCCCGAGGAAATTGCCACCCTCTCGGTAGCCGAGCTCAACGAGCGCATAGTCGGCGCACTGCAATACGACGACTACCGCTATCAGGAGGAGAACGGAATTCTCATAACCGAGCCCTATCGCGCCGAGGGTATTCACAAGATACTCTATAAGTGCCCCGCCTGCCTGACCGAGAGCAAAATGAACTCACGCGGAACGAAGCTGTTTTGCGAGTGCTGCGGCAAGTCCTGGGAGCTAACCGAAAACGGCTCTCTCGCCGCCGAGGACGGAAGCACCGAGTTCTCCCGCGTTCCCGACTGGTTCGAGTGGGAGCGAGAGGAGGTACGCCGCGAGATTGAAGCCGGCACCTACTCCTATACCGACGAGGTAGACGTATATTCTCTTCCCGGCTGCTGGAAATTCGAGCCGCTCGGTAAGGCTACGCTCACCCACGACGCCGAGGAGGGCTTCATTCTCCGCGGTCACTATAACGGACAGGACTACGAGATTCAGCGCAAGCCGCTGGAGATAAACAGCCTGCACGTCGAATACGACTTCCCGCACATCAAGCCCCTCGACTGCCTCGATATTTCTACCGAGAACGACTCCTTCTACTGCTACCCCACCAAGGAGAATGTAGTAACGAAGCTCGCCTTCGCAACCGAGGAGATTTATCAAAAGCATTACAAAAATGTAAGACAGAAAACTTCTTGACAAACACTAACTTTCGTGCTAAAATACTTTCGTGTGCAAAATGCACACGAATATCTACCCGTGGCACAGCTGGATAGCGCCCGAGACTCCGCATACCGCTTGCGGTATATTGCCAAGCGAGGACCGCGGAGCTCTCTTAGGCTTGGGGCGGAACGGGTAGCATAGTTATACCCCGAGCGGCAAACTCTGAAGATTGCCGTCAGGCAACTTCATTAATAGCATAGCAAAAAACTTAATATCTACCCGTGGCACAGCTGGATAGCGCGTCAGACTCCGACTCTGAAGGCCGTAGGTTCGAATCCTATCGGGTAGGCCAAAAATTCGACAAGTTTCGACTTGTCGAATTTTTTATCCATTGCGAAAGCAATGGTATATCATCGCGCGTTAGCGTGCATTTCATCCGCCTTGCCGAGTATATCTCGACAAGGCGAGTATATCATCAGCCGCAGGCTGTATCCTCTTTCGCAATGATGATATACAAGACTGCGTCTTGATGATATGCAATGCTTTGCATTGATGATATACACGCCTTTTGGCGTGATTTGGGTTCAAATCCATTGGTTAAAAGGGTAAAATATCTTTTTCATCGCCACTTCACAAAAACAAAAAGCACCCTTGAGGTGCTTTTTGTTTTTGCTTACCCATAGGTTCACCCCAGCACGAGGTTATACTCGCTACTTACTCTTCCTCTATTATCACAATTCGCACCTTTTTATTAAGCTTTTGGAAAAGCTTAATCGTATATTCGGTCCCCCTTGACCGTCCGTCCCATAACGCGAGCGCTTCGTCGGCGTATTCGGCAATTTCCTCATTTCGTTTTAATGGGGCACCCCTGCCGTATCTTTTATAGTTTGGCGAAAACTCGGAAAGCTTTATTCCCGTTCTGCTCCCAAACTCCTTGGCAAGAGTATCCACGCCATTTGCACCGCCCGAAACTATCTCGGTAACCCCCTCGGGAATATATCTGCCAATTTCTATTCCCGTTAATCTTCTCGAACCAATAACCGCTAATTTCATCAGCAAACCTCCTTTATGAACATATTTTAGATGTATTATGCGTTTATATTCAACATTTTAGAACAAAATGAGTGTAAAGTAAATACATAATACATTCAAAATGAGGTTTTTATGGCAACAAAAAGTTTATCTATAAGAATTGAAGAAGAGATGCTTGACAAGCTACATGTAATTGCGGATTACGAGGGCAGAAGCGCAAACAGCCAAATTCTCGTTCTTATCCGTGACCTAATCGAAAGCTATGAGGCAAAGCACGGAGAAATAAAAACGGGCAAGAGAACCTAATACATGAAAAACAACCAACCTCACGGTTGGTTGTTTTTGTTTTTAACTGTTATTATTCTGCTTATTCTGTCCTTCGCTTCCCTCGGTGCTCTTGCCGTCGGTTTTGATTTTACCGAGGAGCTGCTTCGCAAAATCGCGGCCGCCGATGCCGAAGGCTATGGCGAAGGCAATTCCCATAGCGCCGAGAATTATGACGAAGGCGAAGTTTACAATACTCGGAGCGAAGCCAAGCTGACTTAAAATCATAAACGCCGCTATCGTGTAAATTATCGCTCTGACGAGGGTTCCGATGCCCGAGCCGCTCTTCATATTCTTGCTGATAAAGCCCGAGAGCGCATTCGCGCCGAAGTAGGCGACACCTGCGGTGATAACCGCCTTAATTATCATAGGCAGATACCCGAGCACTCCGCTCGCTATATTGCCGAGCATCTCGAAGCCGAGAATATCTATTCCCTCGGCTACGGCGAATATTATGATTGCCGCGCGGGTGACGGTGGCGGCGATTTTTTCAGCCGAGACCCTTCCCTTTCCGCCCGGCATCATACGCGACACGATAGCATCAAAGCCAACGCCGCGAAGAAGGCTCGACACGAGGCCGCCCGCGATATTTGCGACGAATATGCCCACCGCGATAACCACTGCGGCGAGAATTATATCGGGTATTGCCGAGAAAAGACTGTCTATTACCGAGAGTGCGGGTGCGGATATAGCCTCAATTCCGAGCACGGTCAACGCCTGAACGACGGAAATAAGAACTATAACGGCGTAAACGAGCTTACCAATCGCTGTGGAAATCGCGTGCTCGCTGACGGTGGGGGTTTCCTCTCCGCCCTCGCTGTTGTTCTCTCCGCCACGCGAGAGCTTCTCGGTCAGTGTGTCTATTCTCGTTTTCTTCAAGAGAGCCGTTACGACCTCACCGAGTATACCGCCGATGAATATACCGACGAAAAGAAGCACGAGCGCGGCAATAATATTGGGAAGATAGCCTATGAGGTCGCCGAGTAGCTCGCCGATAGGCTCCGACACCGACTCAAGCCCGAGCGGGCCGAGCACGGCGGGCATAAAGAGCAGAAATACTATCAGGAAAACTAACTTCCCGATAAATTTAAGCGCGGTGCCGTGGCGCTCGCGACCGACCTTCTTATCGAGGTGCACAAGTCCTATAAGCCTCTTTACAATAAACGAGGCGAGCCAAGCCGATACAAAAGCAAGCAGAAGATATACGCCCGACTGAACGAAGCGGTTTTCCCATATCTTCTCTACCGTTTCCAAAAATGCGTCCATATTTTTCTCCTTTTTAGCATTATTTGCTTCAATTATTTGCTAAAAGGAAAACAAATATTCAAAAGGGAGCAACCGTCTGCTCCCTTTTTCTATTTCGTATTCAAAATTAACATTTCTGCGGTTTTTATGCCGTCCACCGCCGAGGAAACTATGCCGCCCGCATAGCCCGCGCCCTCGCCCGCGGGATACACTCCCGAAAATCCGAGTGCCTCGTGCCTCCCGTCGCGCTCGATGCGCACGGGTGAGGTGGTGCGCGTTTCGGGGCCCGTAAGCACGGCACCGCCGTATGCATAGCCGGGGAGCCAGGCATCAAAGTCCGAAATTGCCGCGCGAAGCGAATCGGTGACGAAGCTCGGCAGATATTTCTCGGCAGAGATGCGCTCGGTGCCGCGAGGATAGCTCGGAACTACCTCTCCCTCGGCACCTCCGCCGAGAAGCTCGCCGAGGCTCTCGCTCGGTGCGCGGTAGTCAGATGTAAGCGAGTAGGCCGCGCGCTCGATTTTTTGCTGTAGCTCTATACCCGAGAGCGGCGAGTCGCTCGCGAAGTCCCTCGGCGTTACCGAGACTAAGAGCGCGGCGTTAGAGTTCTCGGCGGCCCTCGCATATTCACTCATTCCGTTGGTGACGATGCCGCCCTCCTCGCTCGCCGCGGCAACCACGGTGCCGCCGGGACACATACAGAAGCTGTACACGCTTCTCCCCGAGGAAAGATGCGTGACGAGGTGATAGGACGCCGCGTCGTCAATCATATTGGCGTGTCTGCCGTAGACTATCTTATTTATATACTCGCGCGGGTGCTCGATGCGCATACCGATACCGAAGCCGCGCGGGCTCATTTTAAGTCCCTTGTTATAAAGCATAGTCAAGGTGTCGCGTGCACTGTGCCCCACCGCGAGAATTACCGCGCGGGTGTCAAGGGTAATTTTCTCTCGGTTCTGCTCGTACGTGACCGAGCTGAGCTGTCCGTCCCGAAGAACAATATCGGTGAGCCGTGCCGAATATATAAATTCACCGCCGAGCGAGACTATGCGCTCTCTCAGAGCGCGAACCAATACGGGCAGACGGTCGGTGCCGAGGTGCGCGGTATCGGAAAAGGCAATATCGCCGTCGGCGCCCGCACCGATAAGCTCGTCGATAACCTTCATTTTATATTTATCGCGTGCACCCGTCTTTAGCTTTCCGTCGGAGTAGGCGCCCGCACCGCCCTCGCCGAACTGCACGTTGCACTCGGGAGAGAGGATACCGAGCCTCTCGAACAGCTTTATTTTCGCGGCGCGCTCCTCGACGGGAAGGCCGCGCTCAAGAATAATGGGTCGTGCCCCCGCCTCGGCAAGCGTAAGGGCGGCGAAAAGGCCCGCGGGCCCCGCCCCAACGACTACGGGTCGGAAATCGGCGGAATACGCGGGGGCGGTAAAGCGCTCCTCGTCTGCCTCTTTTACCTTTTTTCTCATTTTAAGAAGGCCCGCCTCGCGCTCGGGGTCGAGCGTGAGCGCAACGGTCGCGCGGTATACGGGGGCATCGGTCGGTGTGAGGTCGAGCGAGCGGCGAACAAGATGCATCTCGCGTATCTCCTCGCGCGACAGCGTGGGAAGGCGCTCGGCTATCTGCTCGAGGATAATATCGGTATTATATTTTATCGGAAGTATAATATCGGTTTTTATCATTTTGCCGTCCCCCTTTCCTTTTCTTACTTTATTTTAACACCTTTCGCTCGGAAATGCAATATTTTTTTATCCGCAGCTCACCCTCTCGAATAAAGAAGCCCGCCTCTGCCAAAAATAGTGATAAATTTACGGTGGAGGTTTCTTTATGCGAAAAATTTTGGTATTCATTATTTGTGCCGCGCTCGCGGTTTGTGTGATTCCGCTCTCGCTCGGCGGTTGTCGAAGGAGCGAGGACGTCTCGGTGCTCTACTACACCTACAGCGATGCTTATATATCAAGCGTGCGCTCTGCTATGGATGCGGCTCTTCGCCGCGCGGGGCTGTCATATCACAATTACGATGCGGGCAGTAATCAGACGACACAGACCGAGCAGGTCGATACGGCTATTACGAAGGGGACTAAGCTCCTGCTCGTCAATATAGTCGATACGGGCTCCGAGGATGCGGCGCGCGCAATAATCGAAAAGGCGCGCACGGCGGATATTCCGCTCATATTCTTCAACCGCTCGGTTGACGAGAAAATCATCGAGAGCTACGATAAATGCGTGTTCGTAGGCACCGACTACGAGGCGGCGGGTCATATGCAGGGCAAGATGATAGGCGATTACCTCGTCGATAGCTTCGATAAGATAGACATCAATGGCGACGGTAAAATCAGCTACGTGCTCTTCAAGGGTCAGCAGGGCAACGCCGAGGCAGAGGCGAGAACCAAATACGCCGTCCTCGATGCGAACGCCATTCTTGCCGCGGCGAATAAGCCCGCACTCTCCTTCTACGACTCACAGAACAAGAACGGCTATCTTCTCGACCAGGACGGAAACTGGTCAAACGCCGCGGCGAACAACTATATGAAGACCATTCTCTCGGGCTACAGTGAGCAGAGGGGAAATATGGTCGAGCTCGTAATAGCGAACAACGACGAGATGGCGCTCGGCGCACTCTCGGCGCTCGAGGAGGCGGGCTATAACCGCGAGGGCGGAAGGTATATCCCCGTCTTCGGCATTGATGCGACAGAGGCCGCGCGAGCGAAGATTGCCTCGGGTGCTATGGCGGGAACGGTCGTGCAGGACGGTGCGGCCATGGCCGAGTGCATGGTAAAAATCGCCTCTAATTTTCTCGGCGGAATGGCGGCCCTCGACGGTATTTCCGAGGATATGATTGCGGGTCGAGCAAGAGTAAATATCCCCTACTCGCTCTACACCTCGGGAGAGAAGACGGAAAAATAAAAGCGGGAGATGCGGAAAAATGGGTGAGGTAATTTTACAGATGTCCAAAATTCGTAAGAGCTTCCCCGGTGTCCTGGCGCTCGACGATGCCTCGCTCACGCTCCGCGCGGGAGAGGTGCACGCGCTGATGGGAGAAAACGGCGCGGGAAAATCCACTCTTATGAAATGCCTCTTCGGCGTGTACCGTCGGGAGAGCGGCGAAATTCTGCTCTCGGGTCGCGAGGTATCCTTCAAAAGCCCAAGGGAGGCTCTCGATGCGGGAGTAGCAATGGTGCACCAGGAATTAAACCAGGCACTGAAGCTCACCGTCGCCGAGAATATGTGGCTCGGCAGGCTTCCCCGAGTGCGCCGACTTCCCTTTCTCGTCAGCTCGGAGAAAATGCGCGAGAGGACGCGCCGCGTTTTCTCCGAGCTCGGGCTCTCTATTGACCCCGACGTAAAAATGGAGAGCCTCTCGGTATCCGAGAGGCAGATGGTTGAGATTGCGAAGGCCGTTTCCTTCGATGCATCGGTCATCGTGTTCGACGAGCCCACCTCCTCGCTCACCGAGGGGGAGGCCGAGAAGCTCTTTGAGATAATCCGCCTCTTGAAATCCCGCGGGACAGGCATTATCTATATCTCGCATAAAATGAACGAAATTCTAAGGATATGCGACACCGTAACGGTAATGCGTGACGGCCGTCATATCGAGACACGGGCGGCCGAGGAGCTCTCGGTAGAAAAAATCATAAAGCTGATGGTCGGCAGAGATATAACCGAGCGCTTCCCGAAAAGAGAAAAGAAGCCCGCGGGCGAGCTCCTACGCGTAGAGGGCATCGGCGGAGAATACTCGAGGCTTAAGAGTGCCTCGCTAACGCTCCGCTCGGGCGAGGTGCTCGGTGTCGCGGGGCTCGACGGCTCGGGGCGCACCGAGCTAATCGAGGCAATCTTCGGCCTCTCGAAAAGGCGCGGCGGGCGTATTTTTCTATCAGGCCGAGAGGTGATGAACAGAACGCCCGCCGAGGCAAAGAAAAACGGCTTCGCCCTTCTGACCGAGGAAAGGCGAGCCGACGGCATCTTCGGTATCAGAGATATACGTGATAACATCACGATTTCGAGCCTTAAAAAATACGGCAAGCGTATCATTCTCGACGAGCGGCAGATGAGCCGCGACACGAAGGAATATATGAAGGCCATAAAAATCAAGGCTCCTACCGAAAGAACCAAAATCAGCACCCTCTCGGGCGGAAATCAGCAAAAGGTAATACTTGCCCGCTGGCTCCTCACGGACCCGAGGGTGCTCCTTCTCGACGAGCCGACGCGCGGTATCGACGTCGGCGCAAAGCACGAAATTTACCTTTTAATTAACCGTCTCGCCGAGTCGGGACGGGGAGTGATTGTCGTCTCCTCGGAAATGCCCGAGCTGCTCGGCATATCCGACAGAATTATCGTTATGAGCGGTGGGCGCGTCGCGGGCGAGCTTCTTGCCTCCGAGGCAACGCAGGAAAAAATTATGGAGCTCGCCGCAAAATATGCATAGGAGTATGAAAAATGCCGAGTGATGACAAAAAGCTAATGAACGACGGTTTCTTTTACCGCGCGCTTCGCGGGGTCAGAGAGGGCTGGAGCGACTTCCGCGCGCTTACCCCGCGTGAGCGAAGAAAAAAATTAAGCACTCTCCTTCTTGACAATGCGATGCTCATAATCATTCTTTTCTCAATTATAATTATAGCAATTTTAAGACCGCACTTCCTCTCTGTTGCCTCAATAGTCAATATCCTATCGCTGACGGCGGCGAGACTGCCTCTCGCGATAGGCATCGGCGGCGCCATCGTGCTTACCGGCACGGATATATCGGCGGGGCGTGCAGTCGGCCTCACCGCCTGTATTGCCGCATCGCTCCTACAGTCGAGCTCGTATCTCGGGAAAATGTTCCCGAACCTTGCAACCCTCGGCGTTTTCCCCACTCTGCTTATAGTTATCCTCGTCGGAGCGCTTATCGGACTTGTTAACGGCTTTTTCGTCGCGAAGTTCAAGCTCCACCCATTTATTGTAACGCTATCGACGCAGCTCATCATATTCGGTCTTATTCTTCTCTATCTTCAAATCGGCAATAACGGCGGTCAGACACTCTCGGGGCTCGATGCCTCCTACCTTAATTTCGTCAGCGGCCCGCTCTTTAAGATTGCGGGCACGCCCGTACCGAGGTACGTGCTCTATTCGGTTATAATCTGTATCGTGATGTGGATAGTATGGAACAAGACGGCCTTTGGCAAGAATATGTTTGCAGTCGGCTCGAACGAGGAGGCGGCGCGCGTGTCGGGTGTCAACGTCTTTATGACTATCGTCGGAGTGTTTATGCTCGCGGGTGCGCTCTACGGCGTGACGGGCTTCATAGAGGGCGCGCGAATTGCCTCTATCGCCTCGTACACGGGTCAGAACTACGAGAGTGACGCCATCGCCGCCTGTGTTATCGGCGGCGTGTCCTTCGTCGGCGGAACAGGTAAAATCAGCGGCATCGTCGTAGGAGTTCTGCTCCTACAGATAATCTTCGTCGGACTGAACTTCCTCTCCGTAGACCAGAACCTGCTCTATATTATCAAGGGACTTATCATTCTCCTCGCCTGCGCGGTGGATATGCGTAAATACTTGAGACGAAGATAGAAGCTCGCCGAGCAAGCGGATTGTGAGCAGAAATCGTCGTTCGCGACCCGAAGGCGTACAAAGGTACGACGAGAGGAAGCGAGCGACGATAGAAAACAAAAAACATTAAACAAAAGAAAACCGCAGATTTTCAACCTTGACTTGTTAGTAAAGATAAACGGTGAGAAGCATAAAGCCTCTCACCGTTTTTTGTTTTCGGTTATGCCTAAAGAAAGCCGTCAAGCGTTAGCCGACAAGACCGGAGCGCTCAATACCCTGCACCAGATACCTCTGGCAGAACAGGTACATTATAATAAGCGGCGCTATAATAAGCATACCCGCCGTATTACGAACGACCGTCTTGTAGAGCGACGAGCCTACCGCAGGCACAATCCAGCCCTCGTATACCTGGTATACGTCGGGCATAAGGTATACCTTATTCACCGTTCCGCGGAAGAACAGAGTCGTATAGAACTCATCCGTCCACTGCCACGAGAAGGAGAACAGGAATACCGTAATCATCATCGGCACTGCGAGAGGAAGAATAATCTGTATGAAGGTTCGGAAGGTTCCCGAGCCGTCAACATACGCACTCTCCTCAAGCTCGTCGGGCACGCCCTTGAAGAACTGTCTCATAAGGTATATGTAAAGACCGTTCTTGAACGCGAGACCCGATATTGAAAGTATGATAATCGGCCAGAAGGTATTACTGAGGTTTATACTCGAGCCGTTTATCAGCTCAATAATGCCCGGGTAATCGAGGGCCATTATCGTGCCGAGGTCGAAATGATTGAAATGTGTCGAAAGCGAGAACTTGAGCGCGGTGTGCGGTATCGCCATCGTGATAACAACCATTATCATTACAAGGGCGTTGCCCTTGAACTTGAACTTCGCAAGTCCGTAGCCTACAAGGCAGGATATGAAGGTCTGGATAATGGCGCAAAGCAGCGACAGAAGCACCGTGTTACGCAGCGCATCAAGATAGTGCGCATCGAAAATGATGTACTTGTAAATATCAAGCGTTGGGTTCTTCGGTATGAGAGAAACGGTGGAGTCGATTATGTCGGTGTAGGACATAAACGAATTCGCTACCCTCGATACGAAGGGGTAAAGAATTACGAAGGAGACGCCGAGCATCAGGATAAATCTGAGTATGTTAATCAGAATCTTTATCCAGGTGAAGGACGACTTTATCTTGTAAAGAAATCTTTCCTTAAAGGAGAGCTTGCCTTCATAATCGACAGAAATTCTGTCCTTGGTTTCTTTTGTAATCCTTGGTTTCGTTGAATCCATAAAAGCGTCCCTCCTTTCTTAGTCTCTTCTCTGATAGAAGATAAAGGTCGAAGCAATACCCGCAACGACTGCAATAATCAGAAGAACGAGAATAAAGTAAATCCAATACATTGCCGTCGCCTCACTGCGCGCACCGTTGTTGTATATATTGTTCGTAATATACGACATCGTTACGTTCGTGCTACGCGTAAAGGCGTCTATAATGGTATAAACCGCATTTACAAGTATCATCGGCGATATCATCGGGAAGGTTACCTTCCAGAAGGTCTCCCACGCGGTAGCACCGTCAATTCGGCAGGCCTCGTAAATCGAGGGCGAAATCGACTGAAGTCCCGCGAGGAATATGAGCATCTGTACGCCGGAGTAGTTAATTATCTGATAAACCTGGTTTACAAGGTTAACTACGTATCCGACAAGCTCCGAGCCGATTGCCATAGACTGGAACAGCTTCTCAATGTCAAGCACCGAGATAATCTGGTCTGTTCCGCCCGCGGCACCCGTGTCCACGCCTCCACTCGCCGAATCGCTTATCGCATCGAGGTTGTTAATGGAGTCCATAAGACCGGTGGAAATAATAACGGGAACGAAGAATATCGCTCTGAAAAGTGCACGTCCGAGCATCTTCTGGTTAAGAACGACCGCAATAAAGAGTGCGAAGATTATAATCGCGGGAACCTCAAGAATAAGCTGCTGAAGACCTGCAAGAAGATTAGACACGAAGCTCTGGTTCTTAAACGCGTTGGCGTAAAAGCCGAAGAAGGACTCGGGCTTCGTGAAAACGAGCTGAGAGTTGCCTGCGTTATCGGTAACGAAGCCGGGCTCCGCAAAGCTGAACCAAAGCGAGTCGATGATGAGCGGGAGATAGATGAGCACTACGCCGAGTATAAAGGGGAGAGTGAACCAATATCCTGCTCTCGCCTTGCGCGCGTCGAGGGACGCGTGGCGATGCCTTTTAATTTTCAAGGTTTTTTCCATTATCGTCCCTCCTCTCACTCAAGTCCGAGCGGTACGAACGAGGTCGCACCGATTTCGCGTACCGTTCCGTCCTCAAATCTGATGGTAACGGCATAAATGTTGTAGTTAAGTATGAACTGTACCTCATCGCCGGTCTCTGCATCTCTGTAGGTGACGATGGTTACAAGTCTGTTATCAACCGTGTAGTCGGTATAATCGTAATTATCCTTATCGGTTGCCACAGAGTCGGTTACGTAGTTGTACTGAGACTCATAGGAGAGGGTGTCGAAAACAACCTCAAATGACTTCTTACCCTCGATGCCCGCATACTCTGCCTCGTATCTCATTGCAAGAGCGTTAAGACCCGCGTTAAGACCCGAGCTCTCAAGCTCGCTCTCGGTCATATCGAGCATATCTGCCGCAATAGCGGTGAGGGCAGCGACGTCAACGTCTACCATAAGTCCTACACCGACGTTAGTCTCGTCCTTACGCATCTCGTCGTAGGTGTCTGCGATGAGCTTTGCAAGAGCGGCCTCGGCGTTAGTGATAAACTCCGAAGCGAGGAGGCGGTTGTTCACAAGAACCTCGTCGTCACCGATAACTCTCTCTGCAATAAGGACGTCGTGGTTAACAATCTCGTACTTCTGAAGCTTCGCGAGAACGCTGTTCACTCTGTTATAGTGAATAACGATGTCGTCAAACCAGTTCTCGTAGCTTACTCCGTAGTAGTCGTCAAGAAGCTCGTCGTCCTTCATAAATCCGGTGTTCTGATAGCAAAGGATGTAGTAAAGGGCCGCACCGTTCTCAATAGCACGGAGAATGTCGTAGTCGGGGTCGCCCGTGTAGTTGATGGGCGTTCCCGCATAGTTCATATATCCGTGAAGCACCATTCCAATGAAGGGAACGCTGTAGGACGAGAACTTGTAGTAGCTCGAATCGGTTGATACGCCGATTATGTGGTCGGCATACTTAAGCGAGTATGCGTTTCCGCGCTCGAGCATAATTCCGTAGCCGTCAGAATTAATCCTGTCAAGAAGGGCGGTCACAGAGTGAAGCGCCTCCTCTCTCGGGAGAGCATTCTTTTCGTCCATATTGGAGTTCAGCGTCGAGCCGAGAGTGGATACCGATATGGTATTCATTCCGTACTTCGAATACTGCTTGTTAAACTTGGTATAAAGTCTGTCGAAGGCATTGGGCGATACGACCATAGCCACGGTAGACTCCCAAATTCGGGAAATAGTGTTGTATGACTGCTTCGATGCATAGCGGTTATCAAGCATCTTAACAGCGGTGTTCTTGTTGGATATACCGTCAAACATCGCGGTATTGCTGATAAATGCAAAATCGAAGTCGGGGTAAATGCCCATAGCGGCACTGCCCGCGGTACGCTCGCTCGCGGCGCTCATAAGGCTCGCAAAGCCCTTCTTGCCGCCGCAGGCCTTCTCCCATCTGACCTTAGTCGGATAGGTGAAATACATACCGCCGTTCGCAAAGCCGGTAAGCTTGAAGTTAACGTTCGTTACGTTGATAAGCTCGTCGGCAAGAGCACGGTATCTCTCGGCCTTGGCAAGATAGTCGTTCTTGAGTTCGAGGTCCTCGTCCTCAGCCTCCGCGAGAGCCTCCTGCTCCTCCGCCTTCTTAAGCAGCTTTGCCTTAGCGTTCGCGAGCTCGTCGTAAATCGTCACGACGTTATCGAAGGTGGTAAGAGGAATAGAGGTGGTTACGGGGAAGGAGAGCACCTTCTTCACAATCTCCATCGAGCCAAGTGCCTCGATGTAAAGAGGAAGATTTTCGTTAATCTCGTCAAGAGCCTCGAGCTCTCCCCTGCCCTTAAGGTACTCACGGTAGTAATGCGCCATTCCCGAGTAGGTGGGCTCGTAGCCATAGCTGCCCGAGGCCTCCTGTGCATCGGTGTCGGAAAGCATTACGTATCTCGTGGTGTAGGAGCCGGTGAACTTCGTATCGGAATACTTGACGTAGGTGTTATCAAGTCCGCCGCCGTTTACGGGAACTGTGTCAAGCGGATAGGGTGCGAAGGTGGTGTATACCGCACCGTACTTGAAGGATGCAGCCTGGAAGTCGAGCGCAATCGTCGACATCGACGAGCCCTCCTCCACTATTGCGAAGAAGCCGTTCTTAGTCTCGGACTTACCCGTAAGAGCCTCGGTAGCGGTGTTCGCATTCGAGGTGGAAATCATACCGTAAACCGGCATAGTTACCTGCTCGGTGTAGGCCTTGTTAATCTTGAGACTGAAGTAGGCGTAGTCGGTGCCGTAAACGTCAAGATAGACACTCGCGTTATCCTTGGTATTCGAATTGTAGAAATCCGAGAAGACTGTAACCGCTCCGCTTCCGTCGGGAAGGAAGACGTAGCCGTCACGGCTAAGGTCGCCGGCACCGAAGTACGGAAGCACCTTCATCTGCTTGATGTTGAACTGGCTCTCGTCAAACGAGACCGAGTTCGCGGGCAGACGTACCGAAAGCGAGCCATCTGCGTTAAAGGTGTACTCGAGTG
>JAFVQW010000028.1 GCA_017504605.1 Clostridia bacterium | reverse complement strand
GCGTATAAGCATACGTCGAGAGGGAGAGAACGGAGGTAGAATAAAAAACGAATAGAAAAGAGGAAAACCGCAGGTTTTCAACCTTGATTTCCTCAAAACACACATAATATTAAGAGAGGTACTGTGATTTTTCACAATACCCCTCGTTTTTTATTCGGTTATGCCTAAATGCGACAGCCCCTCGTTTTATAAGCTGTCTGCAATTTCGTATATAAGTCTCTCGGTCTTCTCCCAGCCGAGGCAGGGGTCGGTAATGGACTTTCCGGGGATTTCGCAGTCGGAAATCTTCTGCGCTCCGTCTAAGAGATAGCTCTCTATCATAAGGCCCTTGACGATGCTCCTGACCTCCTTCGAGTATCTGCAGCTGTGGAGCACCTCTTTGGCAATTCTCGGCTGCTCGAGATAATTCTTGCCCGAGTTTGCGTGGTTGGTGTCGATAATTACGGCGGGGTTCTTAAGCCCCGATGCCATATAGGTCTCGTACAGGCCGTAAAGGTCCTCGAAGTGATAATTCGGGTGGGATTTTCCCTGCTTGTCCACATAGCCGCGGAGAATAGCGTGTGCGAGGGGGTTGCCGAAGCTCTTGACCTCCCAGCCGCGGTAGAGGAATACGTGCGAGCTCTGCGCCGCGCGGATTGCATTCATCATAACCGATATGTCACCGCCCGTGGGGTTTTTCATTCCGACGGGAATATCTATACCGCTCGCGGTGAGGCGGTGCTGCTGGTTTTCGGTGGAGCGGGCGCCGACGGCAACGTAGCCGAGCACGTCGGAGAGGTACCTGTAGTTTTCGGGATAGAGCATCTCGTCAGCACAGGAAAAGCCTGTCTCGGCCATAGCGCGGCTGTGAAGGCTTCTTATCGCAAGAATACCGCGCAGGAGGTCGGGCTCACCGTTTGGGTCGGGCTGATGAAGCATGCCCTTGTAGCCCTCGCAGGTTGTCCTCGGCTTTCCCGTATATATTCTCGGAATAAGCATAAGCTTGTCGCTTACCTTATCCTGAACCGTGCGCAGGCGCGAGATGTATTCGAGCACCGTGCTCTCGTTATCCGCGGAGCAGGGGCCTATGACGAGAATAAGCCTGTCCGACTTGCCCTCGAATATATCCTTCATCTGTTCAATCTGCTTCTCGCGCATAGCGGCGCACTCGGGGGATACGGGGAAGCGCTCCTTTATCTCCTTCGGTATCGGCAGCTTCCTGTAAAACTTCATATTACTGTTCATTTTTCCATTCCTTTCGGGTTGCGGATAGGTTTTTTCTTTGTTTTCTTACATTTTCCGCTTTTTTATACGGGCTTATCGAAAAGAGAGCGCCTCTCGGTAGAGCTTCTCATAAGAGCGCGCATGCCCTCGCCGTCGCCCGCGGCGAGCAGGTCGCGGAAGTGCGACATGCTGTCGATAAAGGCATTGGTCTCTCGAAGAAGGGCGTCCCTATTGAGAAGGAAGAGCTCGCTCCACATTCTGTCGTTGATTTTAGCAATTCTCGTAAGGTCGCGGAAGGAGTCACCCGTGTATTTTTCAAGCCCCGGGGTATTATTGCAGGTCATAAGAGATACGGCAATCATATGCGTCAGCTGGGAGAGAAAGGCTATCATCTCGTCGTGCTCTGTGGGCGAGAGCTCGCTTATTCTTGCGAAGCCGAGCAGCTCACCGAGGCGGCGGCAGGTGTCTATTGCCTCCTTAGTGTTCCGCTCCGTTGGCGTTATGATGTAATTGGCACCGCGGAAAACCGCAGGGTCACTGTATTCAACACCGCTTCTCTCGCGGCCCGCCATCGGGTGCGCCGCTATAAATTCCACGTCGGGACGTAAAATCGACTGGAGCTCGTCAACCACGCTACCCTTAACGCCGGTAACGTCGGTTATTAGCGTGCCCGGGGAGAAGAGCTGCTGATTTTCGCGTATCCACTCGATAAAGACGGTGGGATAGAGTGCGAAGACGATGAGCTCCGCCCCGCCGATAAGCTCGGGGTCGAGCTCGGTCGTGCCCCTCGCAATCATTCCGCGCGAGAGGGCATAGTCTATATCCGACTGATTTTTGGTAATGCAAGAGACCGACATGCCCGCCTCGGTGAGTGCCGCGGCGTAGCCGCCGCCTATAACTCCGAGACCGACAATCAGAATTTTCGTATTTTTATCAAGCGTCATATTCGGTAACTCCTACTCCGAGCGCCCGCAGGTGATTAAAGAACTCGGGATAGCTCTTTGCAATTGCCTCGGCACCCTCGATTTCGCCGCCCGTAAGGGTAAGAAGCACCGCGAGCGACATTACTATTCTGTGGTCGTTATGTGCAGAGAGCGGCTCGGTCGGCTTGTGAAAATCGGCGGGGTAAACCACTACCTTATCCTCGTAAACCGTAACGCGCGTGCCGAACTTCCGAAGCTCGCTTGCCATAGCGAGAGCTCTGTCGCTCTCCTTGATTTTGAGCCTCTTCGTCCCGCCGAAGACTCCGCCGCACTTAGCCGCCGCGACGGCGAAAAGAATAGGGCCGAGGTCGGGGCAGTCGCCGATATGTATGGTCGGCACGCCAGAGGAGAGGAGCTCAAAATGCTTTTTATATACTCGGTCGCCCTGAATACTCTCGGGATTAAGCCCCGAAATCTCAACCTCGCCGCCGAAGAGATTTAGCGCGGCGGGGAAGGCCGCACCCGAATAGTCTCCCTCGACGGTAAGCTCGCGGGGTATATAGCTCTGGTTACCGGGAACGTAAATCGTATAATCGTTTTCCCAATGACACTTAATTCCGAATTCGGCGAGCGCCGCTATCGTCATATTGATATAAGAAAGGCTCTCGATTGGCGGGATAATCCTTATTCTGCTGTCGCCCTGAAGACAGGGGAGCGCGAACAGAAGACCCGATATAAACTGACTGCTGATGTTGCCGACGACCGAATACTCTCCCGAGGTTAGCGGACCCTTTACGGTGATGCTCTCGCCGTCGCGAACAAAGAGCAGAGAGCGAGCGCTGCAGAGCTCCTCGTATACCGAGAGAGGCCTTTGCATAAGCCCCTTCGCACCCGTCAGCATAACCGTCCGTCCCGATATGAGCGCCACGGGCAGAAGGAAGCGAAGCGTGCTTCCGCTCTCGCGGCAACGAAGAAGAGCCCCGGGGGCGTGTGAGGTTATTTTAGAGCCGTGAACGATGCAGTCGTCACCGACACGCTCGGCTTTAATACCGAGCGCGGCCATACAGTCGAGAGTTGCGAGGACGTCCTCGCAGGTGGAAATCCCGTGGATTACGCTTCTGCCCTCGGCGAGCGCCGCGCAGATGAGGAGTCGGTGCGCCATGCTCTTTGAGGGCGGCGCCGTAATTTTGCCGACAGCGCGTGCGGGAGTAATCTTTACCTTCATTTTTTGCCTCCGAGAAGCGAGAGGAGGTGGTCTATTGCCTCGGTGTAGCCGAGAATTCCGTGTCCCGAAATCGTCTTAACACACGCGGCTCTTATATAGCTTATCTGACGGAAATCCTCTCTTTTCGACAGGTCGGAGATATGCACCTCGACAACGGGCAGCGATACCGCCTTCACCGCATCGAGAAGCGCTATGCTCATGTGCGTATAGGCACCGGGGTTTATAACTATTCCGTCGGCACCGAGAAAGTAGGCCTCTTGAATTTTATCGACGAGGTCTCCCTCGTGGTTTGACTGATATATTACGCACTCGATACCGAGCGCGTCACAGTGAGCGGTGAGAGTCCTCTCGAGCTCTGCGTAGCCGACGCTTCCGTAGTGGCTCGGCTCGCGTATTCCGAGCATATTAAGATTTGGGCCGTTGATGATATACAGCTTCATAAAATCCTCACTTTAGTTTACATTCATTAAGCTTCGACAGAATGCTGTCGGCGACCTCGTCGGGTGTGCCCGAGACGGTGATTTTTATATCCGCCGCGGCCGAGTATATGCCGTACCGTGCGTTATAAAGGCGCTCGAGAGCCTCTTTACTGCTCGATAGCGGGCGGTCGGGGCCGACCGAGAGCTCGTCGAGCGGTCGGTCAAGAAATACTATTCTGCCGTTTTTCCTAAGATTTAAGAGGTTCTCGGGTCGGAGCGGCACGCCGCCGCCCGTTGCGATGACAAGCCCCGCGCTATCCGCGAGCTCGCTTACCGCCTCGGCCTCAATATCGCGGAAGGCACTCTCGCCGAGGTCGGATATGATTTCACCGGGGGCCCTCCCCGTGCGTGTTTCAATAAGCGTGTCGGTGTCGATAAGGGCTCTGCCGAGCCTCTCGGCTAAAATTTTACCGACGGTGCTCTTGCCCGCGCTCGGCATACCTATAAGAGCTATGCTCTCGCGCTCGCGAAGAAGCTCCGCGTAGACCGTATCGGTAACGCCGTCCTCGTATTTTTCACTCGTGAAGAGCTCCGAGGCACGAACTGCCTGGCGCACGAGCATATAGAGACCGCCCACGGCGGCAACGCCGCGCTCTCTCGCCTCGAGAACGAGGGGTGTCGAGAGCGGGTTGTATATGGCATCAACCACGGCGAGAAGGCGGGGAAAGCGCGAGAGTGAAATCGGCGTGCCCGAGGTTTTCGGGTACATGCCGACGGGGGTCGTGTTGACTATAATCTCGACGTCGGTATAAGAGGCGTAGACCTCGTCGTAGGTGAGGGCACCCTCGCGCCCCGTGCGAGAGGCGCGTATAACCTCTCTCGCGCCGAGCGAGGAAAGTGCTGTGACGGCGGTTTTGGAGGTGCCGCCCGTGCCGAGGACGAGCGCCCGCTTGCCCCTCGGGTTAACACCCGTGCGAAGAATGAGCGCCGTTAGGCCGTCGAGATCGGTGTTATAGCCGATAAGCCTGCCGCCGCGGTTGATAACCGTATTTACGGCACCTATCTCCCTCGCTCGGCCGTCTATCTCGTCAAGGTAGGGTATAACCGTCTCCTTGTAGGGAATGGTAACGTTTATACCAATGAAGTCGCGCTTTGCCAAAAAGTCGGGAAGCGCCTCGGGGGAGAGCTCGATAAGCTCGTAGGGGTGAGAAGCGAGCCGTGCGTGTATAGAAGCCGACAGGCTGTGCCCGAGCCTTTCTCCTATAAGAGCGTATTTCATATATAGCTCCTTAAAAAGTAAATAATAGTTGTCTTATTTGCCGCTAAGCCAATCGGTGCCGTATCTTACGGCGAGCATATCGGCAACGGCAATAGCGAGCGCCGCATCGGCGACCGCCCTCGCACGTCCCACTATTGCGGGGTCGTGTCTGCCCGAAATTTTAAGGCGTGTATTAGTCATATTGCTAAGACTTACCGTATCCTGCTCGGTATAAATAGACGGCGTGGGCTTTATAGCCGTGCGTACTATTATCGGCATACCGCTCGTAATTCCGCCGAGGATACCGCCGTTGTTGTTCGTTTTCGTTTTGATTTTTCGGCCGTCGGTGTAGTAGACGTCGTTTGCCTCGCTGCCGCGCATCTCGCATAGGCCGAAGCCGCGCCCGAATTCCACGCCCTTAACCGCGGGAATTGAGAAGAGAATATGCGCGATTTGGCTCTCCATACTGTCAAACCAGGGCTCGCCCACTCCGCTTGGCATACCGATAATACAGCTCTCAAGAGCACCGCCCACGCTGTCGCCGCATTCGGCCGCGCGGAGAATTTCCTCGGTCATCTTTCGTCCGCGCTCGGCATTCAGAAATGCGGGTGCGGGGGTGTCGAGCGCCGTTATCGCGCTCTTAAGCTCGTCTTCCCGAAGCTCGAGAAAGGAGTCGTCGCTGACCGCTCCGATGCGGGCAATATGCGTTCCAATATATATACCGCGCGCCTCGAGAGCTGCCGCAACGAGAGCGCCCGCCGCGACGAGCGCCGCGGTAATCCTGCCCGAGAAGTGACCGCCGCCGCGATAGTCCTGGTAGCCGTGGTACTTGCACTCCGCCGTATAGTCGGCGTGCGAGGGGCGCGGGGTATCGCGAAGGCTCTCGTAGTCGGAGCTTTTGGTGTTTTCGTTAGGTATAAGGAGAGTGAGCGGAGCACCGGTCGTAAAGCCGTTCCGCTCGCCGCTGACAATTCTGTATTCGTCGCGCTCGCGGCGTGCCGTCGCGGTCTTGTCCGCGGGTCTGCGCTCGTCGAGCTTGTTTTTTATATATTCGTGATTGATTTTTATTCCCGGGGCGAGCCCGTCTATTGTCGCGCCGAGCATTTCGCCGTGGCTCTCGCCGAAAAGCGTGACGGTAAGAGAGGAGCCGAAGCTGTTTTTCATAAAATCACCTTAAGGGAAGACCCTTCTTATCCTTTCAGAGAGTGTGGAAAGGGGAATTCTCTCGATTTTCGCCTCGCCGACGTCGGTGACGAAGACGGCATCAACCGAGTCACCCTTGCACTTTTTGTCGTGTGACATCAGTGCGAGTGCCGCATTCATATCCCCCGCGTATTCGGTGGGAAGCGAGAGCTTCTTAAGCACGGTAATAAGTCGCGCGCGAAGCTCGGGAGAGCACATAGGGAGCATACCGAGTGCTACGCACTCACCGTGAAGGAGCGCGCCGTTTGCCGATGCCTCTATGCCGTGCCCGAGGGTATGGCCGAAATTAAGTA
Organism: Clostridia bacterium; assembly: GCA_017504605.1. Taxonomy (GTDB): domain Bacteria; phylum Bacillota; class Clostridia; order Oscillospirales; family CAG-272; genus UBA1740. The sequence goes on along the minus strand of JAFVQW010000028.1, from coordinate 20,309 downwards.
GCTTGCGAAGCCCGCCCTCGCGCTCGTCGGCGCGGACTATTTCCATTTTTATCTTAAGCGAGCGAATGATTATATCCTCTACTCTGTCAAGAGGGCTCTCGCACTCCTCGAATATGGCGAAGAGGTCCCTATCCGAGGTGAGCGACATCTTCACCGCCTCGGCGAGCCCCGCGGCAATATGCCGCGCGGGGAGAGTTTTCAGCACAGTGGGGTCGATAATAACGCCGCGCGGCTGATAAAACGCACCGACGATATTCTTAATTCCGTCGAGGTTTATAGCCGTCTTACCGCCGATAGAGGAATCAAGCTGAGAGAGCAGGGTGGTCGGGACGTTGTAGAAATCCACGCCGCGCATATAAGACGATGCCGCAAAGCCCGCGAGGTCGCCGACGACTCCGCCGCCGACCGCCACGACACAGTCGCCGCGGTCCATACCGAATTCAGACATAGTGCGGAGCACGGTCGCGTAGCCGTCAAGGCTCTTGGTGGCCTCGCCGCTTTCGAGGACGAGAATTTCCGCCTCGGCGGCAGACTCTGCCACGGCCTCGGCATACTCGGCGGGAACGCCGCTGTCGGTAACCACGAGCGTGCGCCTGTTTAGGTTAAAGAGACTGCCCGCGAGGGCGAGCGCCCCCCGACCAACGGTTATATCGTAGGTGGCGGTGGGAAGCTCCATTTTTAGAGTAGTCATAAAAATCTCCCGTCAGTTTTTTGTATAGGTTCCGACAGCGCGAAGCCTGTCGCAGTAGAGCGCGAGCTCCCGCATCATCTCTTTACCGTTCTCGGTATTTACGTTCCCCTCGGCCTCGACGTAGAAGTAATACTGCCACAGCAGCTCCTTCATAGGTCGCGAGCGGAGCGCGCGCATATTGAAGCCGTGCTTACCGATAACCTCGATAGCCTTTGCGAGTGCGCCCGCCTCGTTCCTTACGGTGAAGAGAAGAATGGTATGCACGCCCATCTCGTTTTTCGTATGGCGGCACTCGGAGCGTGAGAGCACTGCAAAGCGAGTGGTGTTGGTGCGAGAGGCGTTTACGTTGTGCTCGATTACGGATAAGCCGAATAGCTCCGCCGCCTCGGCGCTCGCAATTGCGGCAACCGTGGGGTCGCCGCGCTCGGCAACGTACTTCGCCGCGAGGGCGGTGTTCTCGTATTCGACCGAGGAGAGACCGTGCAATTCTATGAATTCGCGACACTGTGCGAGAGCCTGCGGGTGGCTTACAACCTGCTTTATTTTCCCGAGGGTCGCTCCCCTCGTTCCGACGAGGTCGTGCGTTACCGCGAGCTCGGTCACGGTGTTTACGTAGAGCGAGCCCTGGAAAATAAGGTCGCTGACCCGTCCGACCTCACCGTTGTAGCTGTTCTCGGTGGGGAGAACTACGCTGTCACACTCGCCTCTTTCGACGGCGGCGTATGCCTCCTCAAAGCTCGGGTAGGCAATCTTCCTCGCCGTGGGGAAGAGGCGCGATGCCGCAATATGTGCGAAGGCACCCTCGGTGCCCGAGTAGGCAATCCGCGCCCCCTCGAGCAGCTTCGACTGATAGGAGCGTGAAACGCTCATAAGTCCGTTTATAAAATTGACGTAGAAGGGGCGGAGCGCCTCGTCCTCTATATAGGAGGAGTTGCGCTCCACGAGCTCCGCCTCGCGCGCTCTGTCGAGCACGGGGAGCCCGCGCTCGCGCTTGTACTCGGCAATTTCGCTCGCCGCGCACATTCTCTTTTCAAACAGGCGCGCCATCTCCAAATCAATTTTGTTTATAGTCTCTCTCGCCTTATCAAGTGAAGAGCTCATAAATCCCCCTAAGCCTGATGTTAACAGTGTTAACACGAATAATATTATAATTAAATTATACTCAAAAAATAATGCTTGTCAACCCCTTTTTGACAAAATTGCTTCATATTTTATATAAAAAGGGCTTGAAAAAGCTCGCTCGGTGTGCTAAAATGTATTATGTTAATAGTGTTAACGGAGGAAAAATATGGACTATACTTATCCTGCCGAGGGGGTGCGAGAGAGGCTTATTCTCGCGGGACTTGCCGAGCTCGAGGAGCACGGCTTCACCGACTTTTCGCTTCGCCGCGTTGCTTCGGCGGCACAGGTCTCCTGCGCCGCTCCCTACCGTCATTTTAAGGACAAGGACGAGCTTATACTCGAGGTTATCCGCTACGTGCGAGAGGGCTGGAGCCTGCTTTGTCGCAATATTGCCGAGGTCTTTGCCTCCGAGCCCGCGACGAGGGTTGTCGAGCTTGCCGCCGCGGGAATTCGCTTCTGGCTTGCCAACGGCAGCTTCCGCTCGGTGCTCTTTGGCGGAATGAGCGGCAGTGATGCCGCACGCCGTGCCGAGCTCGCACTTTTTGACAAGCCGATTTCGGACGCCGTGGCCGACCTCGCCGCAGAAGGAGGACTTACCCGCCGCGAGGGCGAGAGCCTCGCCTATACCGTGACGGCACTGTTTTGGGGCACGCTCGTGCTCGCCGCATCGAGCCCCTCGGGAGCCGATACGGGAATTAATAAGATGAAGGAAAAGATTAAAGAGATACTGAAATAAAAGGGGCTGCTTAATTTAGGCATAACCCAAAAAGAGCGAAGAATCCGTAAAAACACGGTTTCTTCGCTCTGCTTTTTTGCCTTGTGATTTTTTAAGGTTGAAATTCTACGAATTTCTCTTTTTTATGCTCTTTTTGTATCGCCGTTTCCTCGCTCGATGTACCCTCGTACACCTCACGCTCGGAGAACGACGATTTCTGCTCTAAATTAAGCGAGCCCCGAAGGCGCTTCGCACTAAGAATTCAGATTTTCTTCATTAAATTTCCAAATGCGCTTGATTTATCTGAATTCTTAATGACTCAGCCCCTTTCTGTTACATTTCTAAAAATTCATAGTAGCTCTTTCCGTAAACCACGGTGGCGGGTGTATCCTTGCCGACGTGGCTCCAGAACTCGCCAAAGCCCGTGCCGTCGGGATTAGACGGCGAGAGGGTGAGCTCGGGTGCCTTGCCGTGCCCCGTAACTATGACGAGGCTCTCGCTGCATGCGAAGAAGGGCGAGTTGTAGTAATACGCCTCGGCGGGAATTGTCAGAACAGTGCTCGGGATATAGATTTTCCGAAGGGCTGTGCAGTAGGAGAAGGCGGCAATGCCTATCTCGCTCGTCTTTGCGCCTATATATACGCTCTCAAGCGAGTCACAGCCGTAGAAGGAGTACGCGGGAATAAGAGTGCAGGCATCTGAGAGGGTAACAGATATCAGGGTTTTCGGAACGGCGGTGACGTTACCGACGTAGTCGTCCGCGCCGAAGATAAAGCCGAGATACTTGTTCGAGGAATTACGGCTTCCGCCGACGAAGGGCAGGGTAATGCTCTCGAGGGGTGTCGAGCGGAAGGCACCGTGGCCTATAGCCTCGAGTCCGTCGGGAAGAGTTATCTCAATAAGCGCCGTACCGTCGAAGGCGAGCTGACCGACGGTTCTTAGGCCGCTGCCAAGTTCAACCTCGCGAAGCGCCGTACAGCCGCGGAAGGCACCGTTACCGATATTCATCACGGTAGAGGGAATTTTCACGTACTTGACGGTGGTATTACCGCGGAATGCCTCGGATTTAACCGAGGTGACGTTCTTCCCCTCGTAGGTTTTGGGAATAATGACGGTGGTGTCGCTTCCGTTATAGCCCGTCACGGTGTAGCTGCCGTTTTTAAGCTCAAACACAAGCCCGTCCGTTACGGCCTCGGTAGTCGGAGCGTTGACGGTGAGGGTGGCAACTACGTCGGGAATAGCGTTGTAGTTATCGGGATTTTCGGGGATAAAGCGGAAGATTACGGTATAGCTGCCGGGTGCAATTCTGCCGTTGCCGTAGGCGATAACACGTACGTCGGAGGGAATATTACCCGAGAGAATAATACTCTTCTCGGTGCCGTCGTAGTCGGCCGTGAGGTCCTCGGCGCTTGCACTGAGGCTCGCCTTAAGGATGACCGCGGTAGCCGTGAGGTCGAGTGCGGGATTGTAGGTGCCGCCCTCGCTGAATTTCGCGACAATTGTATATTCTCCCGCATCGGTCACTCCGTTACCCTCGTACTCTACGGTAACGTCCGAGGGGAGCGTGCCCGATACCGAGAGGGAGTGAGGCTGTCCGTTATATACGAAAACGGCGCCCTCAAGGGTTATACCGGGGAGCTTTGTCGCACTGATAGCGAGAGAGGCCGTCATATCGGGAATGGGAAGATAGTTGGCGTTACTTGAGGTGAAGCTCGCCGTGACGGTATAGCTGCCGACCTCGGTCTTATTTCCGCCCGAGTAGCTGACCGTAACACCCTCGGGAAGAGTGCCGAGAATTGACACGGTGTGCGATTTGCCGTCGTAGCCGACGGTCTTGTCGGGGAATAGAATTCCGGATATATCGTATGCGGCCCTCTCAATCGTAAGGGTCGCCGTCATATCCTCAATAGGCAGATGGTTCGAATCTCCGCCGAGGTGTGCCGTGACGGTGTAGCTGCCCGCCTCGGTCTTGTTACCGCCCGAGTAGCTGACGGTGACACCCTCGGGGAGCGTGCCGAGGAGCGTAATGCCGTGCTCGGCTCCGTTATAAACGACGGTTTTATCGGTGAAATATATATCCGAGAGGTCGTAGGCGACGGGCTTAATCGTAAGCGTTGCCGTAAGGTCCTTACCCTCCACGTGATACTTCGTTACCGTGCCCGTCTCGGGGTCGGTGTAGGAGTAATAGAATTTGCAGACTACGGTGTAGCTGCCCGCATTCTTGTTGGTGTTGTTCTCAAGCTCGGCGGATACGTTCTTCGGCAGAGTGCCGCCAAGGTTCAGCTTCTGTATTCCGCCGGTGTAATTCACGGTCTTGTCGAGAAGCTTGATATTCGAGAGGTTCAGTGCCGCCATAGCCTCCTGTGCCGCCGCGGGCACCGTGCTCGCAGGGGGGGGCGTGCCGCCGTCGGACGGGTCATTACCCCCGCAGGAGAATAGAAGCGAGAGGGTGAGAAGGAGTGTGAGAATAATGATAATCTTTTTCATATCCGTATCCTTTTACTTTTTTTAGAGCTTAACGCTTAGACTAAGAGCATCGGCGCGTGCGGTTATCTCGGAGGAGAAGAGCGCACGGCAGAGCGTAATGAGCGAGTTAATATCCTCAAGCGCCGCACACTCGACCGAGGAGTGCATAGCGAGCTGTGGCAGACCGATGTCGGCCGTCGGAATGGGAACGAGCACGTCGGCAATGGTGCCGAGGGTGGAGCCCCCGGGAATGTCGGCGCGGTTGTGATAGTCCTGAAGCGGCACGCCCGCACGCTCGGCGACGAGCCTGATTAGTGCCTCGGACACGCCGTCGGTGGCGTATCTTTGCTGTGCGTTATGCTTAATTACCACGCCGCCCGCGAGAAGAGGTGCATTCTCCTTATCCGAGAGCTCGGGGTGGTTGGGGTGGAGCGCGTGCGCGTTATCAACACTCGCCATAACGCTGCCCGCGAGCATAGAGGGAAGCCTCTCGCCCGCAATACGCGTAAGCACCGAGATAAGAAGACTCGATGCCGCGCCCTCGCGCGTCGAGGAGCCCACCTCCTCGTTGTCGAACACCGCGAGCACGGGGAGCGAATTACACTCGGCCGCGGTAAGGAAGCCCTCGGCCGTCGCGAATACCGATGCGAGGTCGTCTATCCTCGGCGAGGCAATAAACTCGCCCGCGGCACCGAAGCGGGTGGGGCTCATACGGTTGTAAAGGAAGAGGTCGTGTGAAATTATATCGGTGGGGCAAACTCCCGCCGCCTCGGCGACAATGCCGAGAAGCGCTCCTTTTTCATTTCCCTTCGAGAAGAGGGGGAGCATATCGACAGCGGGGTTGAACTTATATCCGTCGTTCACGCCTCGGTTGAGGTGTATAGCCACCGAGGGAATGACGAAGAGGTCGCGCTCGACGTTGACGAGCAGCTCCCTCGCTCCCGCCTCGGTGCGGACGAATACCCGACCCGCGACCGAGAGAGGCCTGTCGAGCCAGGAGTAGAGAATAGGCCCGCCGTACTTCTCGACGTCGGCGCGGTTGTACGCGCCCGCGAGCTCGGGAGAGGCCTTAATCCTGAAGGCAGGCGTGTCGGAGTGCGAGGCGGCGATGACGAAGCCGCCCGCAGAGGCGTTATATCTGAAGGCTATGAGCGACGACGAGCCGCGGCGCATAAAGTACCTGCCGCCGTCCTTAAGCTCCCACCCGTCACCCTCGTAAAGCTCGGTGTAGCCCTCGCCCGTAAGACGGCGGGCGAGCGTGGCCGCGGTGTGGAAGGCGGTGGGGGATTTTTCTATAAATTCAAAAAGGCGATTTTCCATAGGGTCCGTCCCTTCGCGTATTTTCTTTATTTTACTACTATTTTAGAAAAAAGTCAACCGACGGCTTGAATTTTTACACAAATTGGTGTAAAATAAATCAGAGAACTTTAAAGAGGTGTCACAATGATAGATTTTAAGGACTACCCGTCACTCGAGCGAGTGATGAAATTTTTTCTGCAAATATCCGAAATACCGCGCGAGTCGGGCAACCGTGAGCCGATAGCGCGTTATCTTAAGAGCTTCGCCGACGAGCGCGGGCTTTGGTGCTCGGTTGACGGCGAGCATAACGTAATCATAAAGAAGCCCGCGACGGCGGGATACGGGAGTGCCCCCACCGTAATTCTTCAGGGGCATACCGATATGGTGCTCGCCGAGAACGGCGAGTGTCCGCACGACCCGAGGGTCGCGGGAGTTATGGTATACCGAGACGGCGACCTTCTTCGCGCCGTTGGCACTACCCTCGGCGGCGACGACGGCGTTGCGCTCGCCTACGCGCTTGCCATTCTTGACGGTGATGCCGAGTGCCACCCCGAAATTGAGGCCCTTTTTACCTCGGACGAGGAAATTGGCCTTCTCGGCGCGGCGGGGCTCGATGCCTCGGAGCTGTGCGGGCGTATGCTTATAAACATCGACTCGGATATAGAGGGCATCTTCACCGTCGGCTGTGCCGGCGGAGTGCGCTGCGATATTCGACTGCCGCTTGATAAGTGCGAGTGCCGCGGCAGGGAATACACCGTCCGTCTTGACGGCCTTCTCGGCGGTCACAGCGGTATGGAGATAGATAAGGGCCGCGAGAATGCGATAAAGCTGATTGCCGAGGCGGCGGCCGAGGTCGTTAAGAGCACGGGTGCTCTCGTCTCGGATATCCGCGGCGGCTGTGCCGATAACGCTATCGCCGCCTCTGCCTCGGTCAGCCTCGTATCCGAGAGCGACCTTACCGCCGAGATTGATTTTGCCTTCACCGCCCTGTGCGATAAATACCGCCCCCGCGAGAGCGGTATAGCCTATTCTGTGAGCGTGGGCGAGGCGCACGGCGCTCTCTCTGCCGAATCCGCGGCGGCGCTCCTCTCGCTTATCGGAGAGGTGAGAAGCGGCGTTATAAAGATGAGTGAGGAGATTAAGGGACTCCCCGAGACCTCGGAGAACCTCGGAATTTTAACGGTCGCCGACGGTGCGGCCACCCTCTCTCTTTCGGTGCGCTCGGCTAAGGGCAGTGAGAAGGCTCTGGCGGTTGCCGCGCTCCGCGCGCTTGCCGACAAATACGGCGCGACGGTTGACGAGCACGGTGCATACCCCGCGTGGGAGTACAGAAGCGACTCGCCCCTGTGTGAGCTTATGTGCCGCGTGTACGAGGAGGAATACGGCAAGAGCCCCGAGGTCGTGACAATTCACGCGGGTCTTGAGTGCGGTGTAATTTCCGAGAAAATAGAGGGTCTCGACTGCGTGTCGATAGGCCCTGACAATTTTGACATTCATACCACCGAGGAGCGCCTCTCGCTCTCCTCCGTGTCTCGTGTCTACGAATATTTAAAGAAGCTGCTTCGTGCGGCAGGGGAGTTAAAGAGATGAATAAGACAAGACTTAAAAAATATGCCTCGCTTATTGCCGAGGTGGGTGTAAACGTTCAGAAGGGACAGGAGGTTATCATCGCGGCGGAGCTCGACCAGCCCGAGTTCGTCAAGATGGTCGTCGACGAGTGCTACAAGCGCGGCGCGAGCCGTGTCAGCGTTGACTGGAGCTATCAGCCGCTTACGAAGTCGCACGTGCGCTACTGCAAGAGCGAGGTTCTCGGCCGTCTTGAGAAGTGGCAGCTCGAGAAATGGGAGTATCAGGCAGAGGTTATCCCCTGCAAGATTTATCTTATGAGCGAGGACCCCGACGGACTTGACGGAATTAATCAGAAGAAGTACGCTGCCGCAATGGCGGCGCGCTCGAAGCAGATAAAGCCTATTCGGGCAAAAATGGAGAACAAATATCAGTGGTGTATAGCCGCCGTGCCGGGCCGCGAGTGGGCGAAGAAAATCTTTCCCGGTGAGCGTGCCTCGGTTGCAACAGAGAAGCTCTGGGAGGCTATCCTCGACACCTCGCGCGTTAACGACGACCCCGTCCGCGCCTGGGAGGAGCATAACCGCGACCTCGCCGCACGCTGCGAATATCTTAATTCGCTTGGTATAAGAAGCCTTCGCTTTACCGCGGGCAACGGCACCGACCTTACCGTCGGTATGCTTCCCGATGCGGTTTTTGCGGGTGGTGGAGAGCACGCCCTCGGCTCGGGCATCTATTTCAATCCCAACATTCCCTCGGAGGAGGTATTCACCTCTCCGAAGCGCGGTGAGGCAGAGGGAATAGTCTATTCCTCGAAGCCTCTTGCCTACGGCGGAGTTCTCATTGAGGACTTCTTCGTAAGATTTGAGGGCGGCCGTGCCGTCGAGGTGGGTGCTAAGAAGAACGAGGAGGCGCTCCGCGAGCTTATCGCTATGGACGAGGGCGCGGCATATCTTGGTGAGTGTGCGCTCGTGCCCTATTCCTCGCCTATAAGACAGTCGGGGCTTCTGTTCTATAACACGCTCTTCGACGAGAACGCCGCCTGCCACTTGGCTCTCGGCCGAGGCTTTACCAATCTGCTTCGCGGCTACGAGAATATGACCGAGGCCGAGTGTCACGAGCGCGGAATTAACGACTCGATAGTACACGAGGACTTTATGATAGGCACCGAGGATATGAACATCTACGCCGTTGATAAGGACGGCAACGAGGTTCAGATATTCAAGGACGGAGAATGGAATTTCTGATTTTTTGATAAAGAACGAAAGGGGGACGGGGTATGACCGACGGAAAATTCAAGCTCAAAAGCAGCTTCTCGCCCACGGGTGACCAGCCCGAGGCAATCCGCTCGCTCACCGAGGGAATTCTCGCGGGAGAGCGTGCACAGACGCTCGTCGGAGTTACGGGCTCGGGTAAGACCTTTACAATGGCTAACGTAATCGCGAATATCAACCGCCCCACCCTCGTTCTCGCGCATAACAAGACACTCGCGGCACAGCTTTGCACCGAGTTTCGCGAATTCTTCCCCGAGAACGCGGTGGAGTATTTCGTTTCCTACTACGACTACTATCAGCCCGAGGCGTATATACCCGGAAGGGATATGTATATCGAGAAGGACGCTATGATAAACGAGGAGATAGATATGCTCCGTCACAGCGCGACCTCGGCGCTTTTCGAGAGGCGCGACGTTATCATCGTCGCCTCGGTCTCCTGTATATATTCTCTCGGTGACCCTGCGGAATACGAGGGGCTTCTCGTCTCGCTCCGACCGGGGCAGGCTATGTCGAGGGACGAGCTTATCCGCGCGCTCGTTCTTATCAGCTATGAGCGCGGAGATATGAACTTCGTAAGAAACAAGTTCCGCGTGCGCGGCGACGTGGTTGAGATTTTCCCCGCCTCGGGGCGTGACAGTGCAATCCGTGTCGAGTTCTTCGGCGACGAGATTGACCGTCTCAGCCGTATTCACACGGTGACGGGCGAGGTGCTCGAGCATCTTAATTACGCCGCTATATTCCCCGCCACGCACTACGCCGTGTCGGACGAGCGGCGCGAGGCGGCGCTTCTCGAAATAGAGGAGGAGATGAAGGAGCGGGTTAAGTTCTTCACCGAACAGGGAAAGCTCATCGAGGCGCAGAGAATAGCCGAGCGCACGAAATACGACCTTGAGATGCTTCGCGAGGTCGGCTTTTGCTCGGGAGTAGAGAACTATTCCCGCGTGCTCTCGGGCAGGCCCGAGGGCTCGACACCCTACACGCTTCTCGATTATTTCCCCGACGATTTCGTCATTTTCATCGACGAGTCGCACGTAACGCTACCGCAGGTGCGGGGTATGTCGGGCGGCGACTTCGCAAGGAAGAAGAACCTCGTCGACTTTGGCTTCCGTCTGCCCTCGGCCTTTGATAACCGACCTCTTTTCTTCGACGAGTTTGAGGAGAAGATAAGGCAGGTCGTCTACGTCAGCGCGACCCCCGGCGAGTACGAGCGGAGCGAGAGCACCAACCTCGTCGAGCAGCTTATACGCCCGACGGGACTTATCGACCCCGAGATTATAGTTCGGGGCATAGAGGGGCAGGTTGACGACCTGCTCGGCGAGATACGCGCGGTCGTCGGCCGCGGCGAAAAGGTACTCGTCACAACGCTAACGACGAATATGGCCGAGGACCTCACCGACTACCTCGCGAGCCACGGTGTTAAGGTAAAGTATATACATCACAGAGTAGAGACCATAGAGCGAATGGAAATCATACGCGACCTTCGTCTCGGTGAGTTCGACTGCCTCGTGGGCATTAACCTGCTCCGAGAGGGGCTCGATATTCCCGAGGTGTCGCTCGTCGCGATACTCGATGCCGATAAGGAGGGCTTCCTCCGCAGCGAGACCTCGCTGATACAGACGGTCGGCCGAGCCGCGAGAAACGTAAACGGCAGAGTTATAATGTACGCCGACAGTATAACAGGCTCAATGCGTGCGGCAATCGACGAGACCAACCGCCGCCGTGAGATACAGTCGCGCTACAACGAGGAGCACGGCATAACCCCTGTGGGAATTAAGAAGCGGGTTGCCGAGATTATCGAAATCGGTAAGAAGGCAAAGCCCGAGTCCACCGCCCGCCTGACCAAGCTTCAGCGCGAGCGCAGGATTGAGGAGCTCACCGCCGAGATGAGAGCGGCGGCACGCGAGCTCGAATTTGAGAAGGCGGCGTATATCCGCGACAGAATAAAGGAATTGAGAGAGGGAAAATGACCCTCGGAGTAAGGAATGGATAACAAAAGGAAAATCGTAATAAAGGGCGCGAGGGTAAACAACCTCAAAAATATAAGCCTTGATATTCCGCGTGACAGTCTCGTCGTTTTGACGGGGCTTTCGGGAAGCGGTAAGTCCTCGCTCGCGTTTGACACGCTGTATGCCGAGGGACACCGCCGCTTCGTCGAGAGCCTCTCGTCCTACGCGAGAATGTTTATCGGGCAGATGGACAAGCCCGAGGTGGATTTAATCGAGGGGCTTTCTCCCGCAATATCGATAGACCAGAAAACTACCTCGAAGAACCCGCGCTCCACCGTGGGCACGGTAACCGAGATATACGATTATCTCCGTCTGCTCTACGCCCGTGTCGGCACGCCGCACTGTCCCGTGTGTCACAAGGAGATAGAGCAGCAGTCGCTCGACCAGATAGTAGACAAAATAATGAGGCTCCCCGAGGGCACTCGCTTTATGGTGCTCGCCCCCGTCGTCAGAGCGCAGAAGGGTATGCACGAGAAGGTCTTTACCGATGCGAAGAAGAGCGGCTACGCCCGCGTTCGCGTTGACGGAAGCCTTTACGACCTTACCGAGGAGATAAAGCTCGATAAAAATTTAAAGCATACCGTTGATATAGTCCTCGACCGTCTCGTTATGAAGGACGGAATACGCGCACGCCTCTCCGACAGCGTTGAGAGCGCCCTGCGCGAGGCCGACGGGCGCGTCAGCGTCGTCACGGTCGGAGAAGAGGAGCGTGAGCTCGAATTTTCGCAGAAATACGCCTGCGAGGAGCACGGAATCAGCTTTCCCGAGCTCGAGCCGAGAATGTTCTCCTTCAATAACCCGATAGGAGCCTGCCCCGAGTGCTCGGGAATAGGAAATATGCAGCGCATATCCGAGAAGAAGCTCGTTCCGCACCCCGAGCTCTCGTTAAGAGAGGGCGGAATTGCCGCAAACGGCTTCAGAACGATGACCGAGGACTCCTGGACGGGGCCGCTCGTTGCCGCCGTGGGTGCCGAGAATGGCTTTACTCTCGACACGCCGCTATCCGAGTTCACGAAGGAGCAGATGCGGATTCTTATGTACGGCACGGGCACGAAAAAATACGCCGTGAGGCGCTATTTCGGTAAGGAGGGAAAGGACCAGGTAACCGCCTTCGACGGAATAGTGAACATCATAGAGCGCCGTATGAGAATGGCGGGCGGTGACTATTATCAGGAGTTCGTAGAGGAGGTGGCCTGTCCCGCCTGCCTCGGCCGCCGTCTTTCCGATACCGTTCTCTCGGTGACCGTCGGCGGGCTTAATATCGACGAGATTTGCCGCCTTTCCATAGGCAAGATGCTCGAGTTCGTAGAGGGACTCCGCTTTAGCGAGGAGAAGGAAAAAATCGCAAAAGAGGTGCTGAAGGAGATAAAGGCGAGGCTGAATTTCCTGATAAGAGTAGGCCTTGATTATTTGAACCTTGCAAGATATGCGGGCACGCTCTCGGGCGGCGAGGCACAGAGAATACGCCTCGCAACGCAGATAGGCTCGGCGCTCACGGGCGTTCTTTATATTCTCGACGAGCCGAGCATAGGCCTTCACCAGAGGGATAACGGAAAGCTTATAGAGACCTTAAAGAGCCTGCGCGACCTCGGCAACAGCGTTATCGTGGTCGAGCACGACGAGGAGACGATGCGCGAGGCGGACTATATCGTTGACATCGGCCCGGGTGCCGGAATTCACGGCGGCGAGGTGGTCGCAATCGGCTCGCCCGAGGAGGTCGCAAGGAGCGAAAAATCTATCACGGGTGCCTACCTTTCGGGCAGGCGTACCATTCCCGTGCCCGAGGTGCGCCGTGCGGGTAACGGCAATTTTCTCCGTATTCTCGGGGCCGAGGAAAACAACCTAAAGCAAATAAATGTTGACATTCCGCTCGGTACATTCGTCGCTGTTACGGGTGTCTCGGGCAGTGGAAAGTCCTCGCTGATAAATTCGGTGCTCTACCGCACCCTCGCCCGCGACCTAAACCGTGCGGTGACCTATCCCGGAAAATCGGGCGGGGTCTTGGGACTTGAGCATCTCGACAAGGTTATAGCAATCGACCAGAGCCCGATAGGCAGAACGCCGCGCTCGAACCCCGCCACCTATACGGGGCTTTTCACCGATATTCGCAACCTCTTCGCCAAGACCAAGGATGCTAAGGCGAGGGGCTACGACGCGGGCAGATTTTCCTTTAATATCCGCGGCGGCAGATGCGAGGCCTGCGAGGGCGACGGCGTTAAGTGTATAGAGATGAACTTCCTTCCCGACGTCTACGTTAAGTGCGACGTCTGTAAGGGGCGGCGCTACAACCGCGACACCCTTGAGGTGAAGTATAAGGATAAGAGCATATACGACGTGCTCGAGCTCTCGGTAGAGGAGGGAATTTCCTTCTTCGAGGGGCTTCCGCAAATTCAGCGCAAGCTTACGACCCTCTACGACGTAGGTCTCGGATATATCAAAATCGGTCAGTCCTCGACCACCCTCTCGGGCGGCGAGGCGCAGAGAGTTAAGCTCGCGACCGAGCTTGCCCGCCGCTCGACGGGTAAGACTGTGTATATCCTCGACGAGCCGACGACAGGCCTTCACACCGAGGACGTATCCAAGCTTATAGCAATTCTTCAGCGGCTTGCCGACGGCGGCAACACCGTAATCGTAATAGAGCACAATCTCGACCTCATAAAGACGGCCGATTATATTATCGACCTCGGCCCCGAGGGCGGCGACGGCGGCGGCAGAGTAGTCGCGGCGGGCACGCCCGAGGAGGTTGCCGCGGTCAGCGGCTCGTACACCGGACGCTTCCTTAGGGAGAAGCTCGGCATCTTGGAAAATTGAAAGGAAAAGTGAAAATGAAGGTAAAAGTAAAGCTGCTAAACGAGCGCGCAACGCTACCCACCTACGGCACCGAGTATTCGGCAGGCGCCGACCTCTATAATTTGCTCGGCGAGAGGGTGGTTATCCCGCCCCACGAGACGGTTCTCATACACACGGGTATTGCGGCGGAGATACCCGAGGGCTATTGCGGCCTCGTCTTTGCCCGCAGCGGCCTCGCCTCGAAGCGCGGGCTCGCCCCCGCGAATAAGGTCGGCGTTATCGATGCCGACTATCGCGGCGAGATTATGGTAGCGCTTCACAATCATTCGGAGACACCCGCCGAGATAGAGGGCGGCGAGCGCGTGGCGCAGCTCGCGATAGTACCCTTCTTAAAGGCGGAGCTTACCCCTGCCGACGAGCTTTCCGACACCGCTCGGGGGGCAGGTGGATTTGGTTCTACCGGCACTAAATAACAAAGGGGCTGTCGCATTTAGGCATAACCGAATAAAAAACGAGAGGTATTGTGAAAAATCACAGTACCTCTCTTAATATTATGTGTGTTTTGAGGAAAACAAGGTTGAAAACCTGCGGTTTTCCTCTTTTTTATTCTTTTTTTATTCTATCGCCGTTTTCGCCCTCTCGGCGTACCCTCGTACGACTTCGGGACGAAGAACGACGATTTCTGCTCTAAATCCGTTCGCCCCGAGGTTCTGTCTCATCAAAAATTCACCGAATTTATATCTCTCTCCTAATTATCTCGCATTTCGCTTTGATTTTATTGAATTTTTAATGAGACAGCCCCTTTCCTTTTCAGAAATCCTTAAGAAAATATATTTCTTCCTTCGGTATTTCAAATTCCTTTCCATTCAGGTAATCGAGCACCGTCGGCTCGCCCGAGAAGCGGAAGCGGAGGCGGTAGGAGTAGAGAGATTGATGCTTATATCCGCGGGCTCTGTCGGCCTTGTTTTCCCCGTATTTCCCGTCACCGACGAGCGGGTGGCCGATATGCGCCATGTGCGCGCGTATTTGGTGCGTACGACCCGTGAGGAGCTCGACCTCGATAAGCGAGGTGCTGCCGCGGACGGCGAGGGTGCGGTACCTCGTTATAATCTCGCGGGAGCCGCGCACCTCGCGGTCGTATATGCGCACGGTCTTTGTCCTCTCGTCCTTCGTATGATAGGCGCGGAGCGTGGCCTCGGCGGGGCGGGGCACGCCGTGCACCGCGGCGAGATAGAATTTGTCTATCTGTCTGTGCTTTATCTTGTCGTTCATCACGCGCAGGGCCTCGGCGTTCTTTGCCGCGATGACTATGCCGCCCGTGTTTTTGTCTATTCTGTTGCAGAGCGCGGGAGCGAAGCTCATCTCGGCCTCCGGGTCGTACTCGCCGCGCTGATAGAGATATGCCTGAAGATGAGTGATGAGGGTGTCGGCGGACTCGTGCTCGTCCTCGTGCACCGAGACACCGGGGCGCTTATTGAGAAGAATAATATTTTCGTCCTCGTAGACTATCGAGAGGCTCGGGGTAATAGCACCGAGCGAGCGGCGCGTAAGCGCTCCCGCCTCGCCGTCAAGGGCAGAGAAGAGCTCCTCGGCGAGAAAGCACTGGATTTTATCCCCCTCGGCAAGAAGGGTGCCGTTCTCGGCTCTCTTGCGGTTTACCTTTATCTTCTTCAGCCTTATTGATTTGTATATCAGCGTTGCGGGTATCTTCAGCGACTTCGTAATAAATTTGTCGAGGCGCTGACCCGCATCGTTTTTTCCTACAGTTAATTCTCGCATAAATGCACCCCCGAGGCTTTATGAATTTATTATACACGCTCCTTCGGCACATTTCAAGTCGCGGGGCCGATGTTTTTCCGTTTTTTGCTTCAATTTGTAAGATTGACCGAAAAATCTGACGAAATTACAAATTAATATTTCCATTTTACCTTGATTTGCGCGCGGGAGTGTTATATAATAGAGTTACAAAACACCAAAAGGAGAGTGCCTTATGAAAAACCCCGAGCTTGTCATACTTGCTGCCGGAATGGGCTCAAGATACGGCGGACTTAAGCAGATTGATACCGTTGACGATTATGGACACATTATTATCGATTATTCCATCTACGATGCAATACAGGCGGGATTCCGCGACATCACCTTCATCATTAAGAGGGAGATTGAGGAGGACTTTCGCGCCGTTATGGACCCCCACCTCGAGGGTAAGGGGATAAACGTCAAGTACGTATTCCAGGAGATTGACGTAATTCCCGAGGGCTTCTCCGTGCCCGAGGGCAGAACCAAGCCGTGGGGAACCGCGCACGCGATTCTCTGCACGCTCGGCACCGTTGAGGCGCCCTTTGCGGTTATCAACGCCGACGACTACTACGGCAAGGATGCGTTTGTTAAAATCTACGATTTTCTGAAGAACGCCGAGGACGGCGAGAAATACAGCTACGCTATGGTCGGCTACCGCATTAAGAACACCGTTACCGAAAAGGGAACGGTATCGCGCGGTGTCTGCACGGCCGAGGGCGGCTATCTCACCGACATTGTCGAGAGAACGAAGATTGGCGTTCGTGACGGCGAGATTTACTTTACCGAGGACGGTACTGACACCGTGCTCGAGCCCGATACCCTCGTATCGATGAACTTCTGGGGCTTCACTCCGTCCTTCATACGCGAGTGCACCGACCGCTTCCCCGACTTCTTACGCGAGGGGCTTAAGACCAATCCCGCGAAGTGCGAGTTCTACATTCCCGGCACCGTCGGCGAGCTTCTTGCCGAGGGTAAGGCGGAGGTCAAGGTGCTCGAGAGCGTTGACAAGTGGTACGGAGTTACTTATAAAGAGGATAAGGAATCGGTAAGCACCGCATTCCGTGACTTCGCCGAGCGCGGAGTATATCCGAAGGGCTTCTGATTAAGGATAGCCGACAAAAAGAGTGCCGTCGGCTGACGGCACTCTTTTGCTTTTATTATTCCTCGATGAGCTTTTTCGCACACGCCGCAATTATCTGCGCCGTACCCTCGATACCGAGGGTAGAGGAGTTAAGGGCAATATCGTAGTTGTCGTATTTGCCCCACTTGTTACCGGTGTAGAAGTTGTAGTAGGATGCGCGGCGCTTATCGGTCTTGTTGATAACGTCGATGACCTGCGAGGACTTAACCTCGGGGTGACGCTCGGCAACGCGCGCCTGCCTGTGCTCGAGGTCGCCGTAAATGAAGATGCGGAAGAGGTTCTCCTCCTCGCGGA
Source organism: Clostridia bacterium (assembly GCA_017504605.1). GTDB lineage: Bacteria > Bacillota > Clostridia > Oscillospirales > CAG-272 > UBA1740. The sequence goes on along the minus strand of JAFVQW010000028.1, from coordinate 3,148 downwards.
GCACGTAGTCGGCGCATCTGCCGATGATTACGCAGCTGCCGTTTTTGGCATACTCCTTGATTACCTCGGACTGAAGAATGAATAGCTTATCGTTAAGGGGCATCTTGTAGCCGAAATGCATGGTCGTGCCGAGCATATTCGAGCCCATTGCCAGTGTGTAGAGCAGACTGTTCGTAGCAACCTCGTCGGCGTTCTTGATAATCTCCTCGTTGAGATTTCCCATAGAAGCCGCATCCTTAATCAGCTCCTTGTCGTAAAGAGGAATATCGAGAAGCCTCGCGACCGCCTCGCCAATCTCTCTGCCGCCGCTTCCGTACTGCCGTGCAATGGTGATAATGATTTTTTTAGACATAAAAAGTCCCCCTTTCTTAACAAGGCATATTCTGACCTTTAATTAATTATAGCATATTTTTGTGATTTTGTAAATACCCATTTATTTTCAGCTTGGAGTAAGAATGAAAAACGAGAATAAGAGAATATATATGTTAGCCCCCGAGGGCAATCTGTATAAGACGAATTTACACTGCCACACGACCGTGAGCGACGGTAAATTCACGCCCGAGGAGATTAAAAAGCTTTATATGGAGCGCGGGTATTCCGCCGTGGCCTTTACCGACCACAAGGTATGCAGACCTCACCCCGAGCTCACCGACGCGAGCTTCGTCGCGCTTACGGGTGTCGAGATTGCCTTCGGTATAGGCAGGAGCACGAGCGTTCATATATGCGGCATAGCAAGAGACCCGCTTGCTACGCTCGAGATACCGAACGAGCCTATGGACGATATGGAGAAAATCAATGCGGGCATACGCCGTCTTAACGAGCTTGACTTCATAACCACGCTCAACCACCCGCGCTGGTCGGGAATGTCCTACGCCGACGTCACCGAGATAGGCGAGGTCGGGAATATTGAGGTTGCAAACGGCTTTGAGATGATACAGGACGGCTACGGCACGTCCGACGCCATATACGAGCTTGAGCTTCGCCGCGGCAGACGTGCCTACCCCCTTGCCACAGACGACAGCCACCGCGCCACCGCGGACGGCGGCGCGGGCCCCGAGTATTTCCACGGCTTCACGGTGATTCGGGCAGAGGAGCTTACCTACGGCGCGCTTATTTCCGCGCTTGACAGCGGTAGCTTCTACGCCTCTACGGGACCGCTCTTCCATGAGCTTTGGATTGAGGGGGGCGTGCTCCACGTCGAGTGCTCGGCCGTTTCGGGCGTGTACGTTCACGGTGAGCTTTACAGCCACCGCGCCGCCGTTGTCGAGAGCGAGGATAAGCTGACACGGGTGGATATAAACGTAGAGAAAATCCTCGCGGGCTCGAAATTCCTATTCGTAATTATCTCGGACAAGAGTGGCGGCCGAGCCTTCTCGGCTCCGATTTGGCTTTAAGGGAGAATACTATGCTTGATTTAAATAAGGTAAAGGCGGTTATCTTCGACCTCGACGACACGCTTTACAGCAGATACCTCGCGGCTCGGGCGACATTCCCGGGTATGCTCCGCGAGCTCCTCTACGAGAACAGGAGTGAGGAGTTTATAGATGAGGCGGTAAGGCTTATGATGGCGAACGTCGCCGAGAACAGTATGGTACACGAGCGGGTTTTCGAGGCACTGACCTCGGCCTACCCGACGGACAAGCCGTACGTACGCGCGAAGTGCCTTGACTATTATTACGACCATATCACCGACTTCGCCGAGCCCTTTTCCGATACCTATCGCGTGCTCGAGGGGCTTCGGAGCCGCGGGATAAGGCTCGGTATAATCACGAACACTCCCACAGGGCGCGAGGCCTCGCAGAGGCGGAAGGTCGAGGTGCTCGGGATTGAGAAATACTTCGATGCTATTATTTATTCCACCGCGGTAGGCCTGCGTAAGCCCGACAGGCGGATTTACGATATGACGGCCGAGCTTCTCGGCGTACCGAACGAGAGCTGTCTTTTCGTCGGCGACGACCCCGCATCGGATATTCGCGGCGCTATCGGTGCCGATATGACGGCGGTATTCCTCGACCGCTTCGGCTACGGCGATATATTTAAGAACGAGCCGCGCGTTACACGCGTCTTAGAGCTGTCGGATTACTTCGATAATATTTGATTTTCAGGAGGTGGGTGCGTGCCCGAATTTACTTATATTGACGGCTCTTTTGCCCGCCGTCTTATGCCAAGGCGACCCGAGAACTCGAATAAGGGCAGCTTCGGCAGGCTTCTTGCCGTCATCGGCTCGGCAGAATACAGGGGCGCGGCACACCTCGCGCTCGAGGCGGCACTTCGCGGCGGGGTCGGATACGTTACGCTCCTTGGCGAGAGCGAGCTTGTGGCCTCGCTTCTTCCGCGCTTTCCCGAGTGCATATACTTAGAGAAGCCGAAAAACGAGCTTCTCGTGAAGAGCGATATAGAAAAAATAATAGAGTGCACCGAGGGCGAGAGCGCGGTGCTCGTCGGTGTCGGCTCGGGTAAATCCCGCGCCCTCGCCGAGCTGTGCATAGCGCTTCTTCGCCTTCGCGGCGCGCCGCTTATCTTAGATGCCGATGCGATAAACTCGCTCGCACTTCTCGGCGAGGGTGGCAGGGCGGCTATACGCGAGGCCTGTCGCGAGGTAATTCTCACCCCGCACCCGATGGAGCTCTCGCGGCTTATCGGCAGGACTGTCGCGGATATACAGTCAAGCAGGGTGGAGACGGCACTCGCCGTCGCTGCCGACCTCGGCGTGACCCTCGTGCTTAAGGGGTCGGGAACCGTCGTCACAAACGGCCGCGAGGCGTATGTCAACACGAGCGGCTCCTCGGCGCTTGCTAAGGCGGGGAGCGGCGACACGCTCGCAGGGCTTCTCTCCGCGCTCGTCGCGGCGGGCATGCCCACCCTATCCGCCGCCTCGCTCGCCGTCTACGTGCACGGCGCGGCGGCAGACGACCTCGCCGCCGAGTATTCCACCCTCGGAGTAACCCCCTCGGATTTGCCGAAGCAAATGGCGAGAGTTATCGCAACACTGCAAAAAGGAGAATAAAAAAAGGGGCTGTCGCATTTAGGCATAACCGAATAAAAAACGAGGGGTATTGTGAAAAATCACAGTACCTCTCTTAATATTATGTGTGTTTTGAGGAAATCAAGGTTGAAAACCTGCGGTTTTCCTCTTTTTATTCGTTTT
>JAFVQW010000027.1 GCA_017504605.1 Clostridia bacterium | reverse complement strand
TACAGAAAATATACCGACACCGCCGCGCTCGGCACGCTCGCCTCGCTCTTCCTCTTTATGATTATCGTGCCAACCGTTATTTACAACGAAGAGAATATTCTCGGGTTCTTCAAAACCTTCGGAAATTTCCACACGGTTGCATTCCACAACCTCGTGCCTCTCTATTTTCTTATCACGGTCGCCCTCAGGCTCTACGATTTCGAGCCCAAGCGCGATATGCGTGTGCTCGCCGTATTCCTCGCGGTATACGTGGCTGTGGCGACGGTGCTCTCAATGACGCTGAAGGTCAATTTCCATAACCTGCTCAAGTGCAACCTTGAACCCGTGGAGAATATAAGGCTTATGATGATAGACAAAATCGGTCGGGCAGGGCACGCAATATACATTATCATTCTGTTCTTCCTTACCATTCTCTTCTCCTACGCGGCATACTTCTTAACGAAGCTCGCCGTCTCTGTTATCGAAAAAAGAAAAAAGAAAGCTTAAAGCACTCACGGTGAGGGGCATAAACGCCTCTCACCGTTATTTTTTTATCCGCCGCTTCTTGGTTATAGGTAAAAAAATATCATTTTATTTTTTGTATACTATTTTACCCATTTTGCATATTATTCGGTATTGTCACGGGGAGGCTCGGGTGTTAAAATAGAGGTGTAAGAACAAAACAAAAAATGAAAGGATGGCTTTAATATGAAAAAGGGTATTAGCATTTGGTCCTTTCCCGCGGGGACACTGAAGGAGAGCTTCAAGCTCGCAAGGGATGCCGGCTTCGACGGCGTTGAGGTTGCACTCGACGCCGAGGGCGAGGTTGGTCTTAATTCCACGACCGAGGAGCTTCTCGAGGTTAAAAGACAGGCCGAGGAGGCGGGCATCGAGCTTTACAGCGTTGCATCGGGTCTGTACTGGGATAACTGGCTCACCTCGGACGACGAGGCGGAGCGTGAGAGAGCGAAGGCTATCGTGCGCCGTCACCTTGAGGTGGCGAAGATACTCGGCTGCGACACCATTCTCGTCGTTCCGGGAAGCGTAAATGCCGATTTCGCCGCGCCCGGCATGGTGGTTGACTACAGAACCGCTTATAACAGGAGCCTTGAGGCGCTTCGTGAGCTCGCTCCCTATGCCGAAAAGCTCGGAGTACATATCGGAATTGAGAACGTATGGAATAAATTTCTCAACTCGCCTGTTGAGATGAGCGACTTTATAGACAAGATAGGCAGCGACTACGTCGGCAGCTATCTCGACGTCGGAAACGTGCTCTTCAACGGCTATCCCGAGCACTGGATAAGAGAGCTCGGCGGAAAAATCAAAAAGGTACATTTCAAGGATTACAGACGCGAGGCGGGCGGCCTGCACGGATTTGTGGATCTTCTTGCCGGCGACGTAAATTACCCCGAGGTAATGAAGGCCTTTGCCGAAATCGGCTACGACGGCTGGGTCAGTGCCGAGATGATACCGAATTACAAGTATCATACCGAGGCGATTATATATAACACCTCGTTCTCTATGGACAAAATTTTAGGGAGGAAATAAAATGATAAGAGTTGGACTTATAGGCTGTGGCTTCATGGGCAATATGCACGCGAACTGCTACAAGAATATAGAGGGTGTTACCCTCGCGGCTGTTGCCGACGTAAGACGTGAGTGCGCCGAGGCTGTTGCCGAGGCGGGAACGGCTATTTACTCCGACGGCAAGGACCTTATTAACAATGCCGACGTTGACGTTATAGACATCTGTCTTCCCACCTATCTTCACGCCGAGTATGCGCTTTTGGCTATGGAGCGTGTTAAGTACGTCTTCGTTGAGAAGCCCGTTGCGCTCACCGAGTGCGAGGCAAAGAAAATGATAGAGAAGAGCCAAAGCACCGGCTGCAACGTTCAGGTAGGTCAGGTAATTCGCTTCTGGGACGAGTACGTCGTGCTCCGCGACATCGTTGCGAGCGGCAAGTACGGCAGGGTCGTTAACGCTAACTTCCGCCGTCTCTCTCCCCGTCCCGATTGGGGCTGGAACAACTGGCTTCTTACCACCTCTCTCTCGGGCGGCGCGGCACAGGATTTGCATATCCACGATATTGACTATGCGCGCTCGATTTTCGGCGAGCCGAAATCCTTTGCTACCGTTAAGAATATTATAGGCGAGAAGAATTCCTACGTTAATACCGTTATGACCTACGACGATTTCGTGGTCGGCGTTGAGGGCACGTGGGACCTCCCCGGCTCTTATCCCTTTACCGCAACCTTCAGAGTCGTGTTCGAGAATGCGGTCGTTGAGAATGCGGGTGCGGGCTTTATGCTCTATACCAAGGACGGCGCCGAGAAAATCGAGATTGAGAAGAAGCAGCTCGCGGGCGGATACGAGGGCGGTAACATCTCCGACCTCGGCGGCTATTACAACGAGCTCGTGTACTTCACCGACAGAGTACGTGCGGGAGAGCCTATAGAGCGTGCAACGCTCCCCGAGGCTACCGAGTCGCTCGCGCTCGTTCTTAAGGAGATTAATTACAATGCTTAAGGTGGGAATTATAGGCTGCGGCTCTATCTTCACTATGCACGCGACGAGCACCGACCATCTCCCGAATGCCGAGCTCGTTGCCGTCTGTGACGTAAAGCCCGACCGTGCCGACCGTGCCGCAGAAAAGTACGGCGTGCGCGCCTATTACGATTACAAGGAAATGATAGAGAAGGAGACACTCGACGTCGTTCACGTCTGCGTTCCTCACTATCTTCACCCCATAATTTCGAGATACGCGCTCGAGCACGGCGTCAACGTGCTTTGCGAGAAGCCTATGAGCATTAAGCTCGAGGACGGAGAGTACAACGTCCGCCTTGCAAAGGAGCGCGGGCTCAAGTACGGAATTATATTCCAGTGCCGCTTTAACAACACCTCGCGCCTTGTTAAGGAGAACCTCGATAACGGTACGCTCGGTAAGGTAATCTCGGCGAGAGTTACCCTCACCTGGTGTAAGCCCGACAGCTACTATGCCCTCTCGGATTGGAAGGGCACGTGGGATAAGGAGGGCGGCGGCGTGGTTATCGACCAGGCTATACACTCGCTCGACCTTGCCAACTGGTTTATTAACGACACGCCCGTTCGCGTTCAGGCGCACCTCGCCAACCGCGGCCATGATATAATGGAGGTTGACGACACGGGTGAGGGCTTCATCAATTATAAGGGCGGTGCAACGCTCTCCTTCTGGGCTATGAACAACTACGGCTGTGACGACCCGATTGAGATTCGCATGCTTTGCGAAAACGGTAAGGTGGTTATGAGCTACGACGAGGCGACCGTTACCCTTAACGACGGCAGAGTGCTCACGGCGAAAACCGGTGACGACAACCTCTACTATGAGGGCGGTAAGGATTATTGGGGCTTCCAGCATATTCGCGAGATTGCCGACTTCTACGATGCGGTAGAAAACGACCGCGAGCCGAAGATAAGCGGCGAGGAAGCGCTTAAGATTCAGAAGCTTATCTGCGCTATATACGACAGTGGCAGGAACGACAAAACAGTTATATTGTAATAAAAAAAGAACTCCGAGTTAGCTCGGAGTTCTTTTTTTATACGAAATCCTTATCTTTAAGACCCTTAGCGTTCGGGGCGAAGGTGGAGAGCAAAGAGGCTACGCGCTTCGTACCGTTAAAGATGACGGCGGTGCGCTTACCGTCCTTATTAAATATCATAAGGATAAGATTTTCGTCAGAGATAGAGGAGCAGTATTCGTACACCTTGTCGCAGGTACGGAGAGCCACGGTATCGGTAGCGTTGCTATACGGCACAACCGCCTCGGCAAGGCGGACGTCAACGGTGAAGCGGGGGCGGCGGCGTGCTCCGCCCTTAGTAGTCTTGTAGGTTCCAAACTCCATTTCACCGTGGTTAAATGTATAATAAATATCGTAGCTGACGTATCTCCAGGTGAAAAAGACGAGCATCCAGGTAAATACGGGAGCGAGGGCGAAGAGGGGAATAAGCTTCGAGAGATAGCAGAACAGAAACAGCAGTCCTACGAAAGCAATATAGAGCAGGACGAGGAGGAAACGGAACGTGCGAAGAGCGCCCTCGGGCTTCTTCTCGTATGCGTATTCGGTATAACTCGGGGAATCAAACTCGTTCATTTATGTCTCCTTTTTTAAAAAATATGTGTCAATTCTAACATAGCGCGTAAAAAAAGTCAACCGTTGCTTAGTAAAAAAGCACTATTGTTATCCAACTTTGGACTATTTTTGCATTTATGACAGATTTTTTGCATTGAAAGGCAGGGCTTTGCCGTGATAAAATAGATGTATCGAAAGGAGGTATTTGATGACAAAAAAACTAAATAGAGGGCGGCGTGTCGCTTTATTTTTGCTTTTTCTTCTGCTTTCTCTTTCCTTGCTGACGGTTCCCGTATCGGCAGACGGGGGGAGCGGGGAGGCCGATGCCGTGGCACCGTCACCCCGTGCTGCGGTTGGCTCGGTTGACACCTCGGGCGGTAAAATTTCCTACACGCTCCCCGGTGTGCCAAGCAGAAGCGTATGGGCGCATAAGAGGCTTACGCTGAAGGTTAACGGAAGGACTCTGTCCGAGCCCGCACTTGTGATGAACGGTATTACATATCTGCCGATGCGCGCCTTTCTCGGTGCGTTTGGTGTAAATATGAGCTACAGCTCCGCGAGTCGCACCGCGACGGTAAATTCCGCGGGTCTTAGCATATCGGTCACCGACGGCGCCTTCGTCACCTATGCAAACGACAGGGCGCTCTTTTCCTTTTCTCCCGCTACGCTTATGAGCAACGGGCGAATGTACGTCCCCGCATCTGCGCTTACGAAGGCGGTCGGAATAGGCTCGGGCCGTGTCACGGCGAGCGAGGCCGTATACTCGGGCGCCCTTAAGCCTCTTACCCGCGGCTCGGCGTATTATCGCGAGGACGAGCTGCTCTGGCTCGCACGGATTATCAGCGCCGAGGCCAGAGGTGAGAGCCTCATCGGTCAGATTGCCGTTGGAAACGTAATTCTCAACCGCGTGCGCTCCTCGGCCTTCCCGAATACCATATGGGGAGTAATCTTTGACAGGCGCTACGGAGTTCAGTTCAGTCCCGTCGCCAACGGTACGATTTATAACGACCCCGCGTACACCTCTGTTCTCGCGGCGAAGATTTGTCTCGAGGGGACGCGCCTATCGGGCGAGACCCTGTATTTTCTCAATCCGCGTGCGGCACACTCACCCTGGATTGTCAACAATCGCAAATATGCCTACACCATAATCAATCACGATTTTTATTACTGATAATTTGAAAAAGCACTTGAAATTCTTCCCATTTCGTAGTATACTCTAATAGGTAAATAACAAACGAAAGGAATTACGGGTGTGACTTACAAATTAAAGGTTGCGGGCATTGAGCGCGATTTACCGCTTTGCCCTATCAGTGACAAGCTTAATATTGCGGCGTTCATTCTTTTCGGTGACGTTGAGCTTACCGAGAAATGTGCCGAGGCTCTTGCGAGGAGGGCTCCCGAGCACGACGTGATGATAACCGCTGAGTCCAAGGGTATTCCGCTTATATACGAGATGGCTCGCCGTCTTGGCAGCAATCGCTATATTCTTGCGAGAAAGTCGGTTAAGCTCTATATGCGCGACGTGGTTAAGTGCGAGACGCAGTCTATTACGACCAGCGCGGCACAGACTCTTTACATTGACGGAGACGATGCCGAGTATATCCGCGGCAAGCGCGTGCTTATCGTTGACGACGTTATCAGCACGGGCGGCTCGCTTCATTCTCTTGAAAGCCTCGTAGAGCAGGCCGGCGGCACGGTGGTCGGAAAGATGGCCATTCTTGCCGAGGGCGATGCGACCGAGCGCGGCGATATTATATATCTCGAGAAGCTGCCGCTGTTTGATGCCGAGGGCAAGGAAATATAATAAAAAGGACAGAGCCATCGCGCTCTGTCCTTTTTCTATTTAAACTAAATCAGCTGTGCTTGAACTGATGAGAAGCCGCTGCAATACCAACGATAAGACCTACAACGCCCGAAACGATAAGCACGGTCTGATCTCCGGTCGTAACGATGGACGTACCGAGAAGAATGCCTGCCGCAACCATCGTGGGAATAGAGGTTACGATTATGTATACGGGCTTGAAGAGGAACACGCAGAGTATGCCGACGAGAACCGCAACCACGATGCAGGTGATAAGGTCACCGTTGCCGGTGGTGAAGAACTCGGCCTTGGTAAGAGAAGCAAGGAGCGCTGCGATAGCGTGACCGGCGGTGTAGCCGAAGAAAGCGCCGCATACGAAGAGGGCAACCTTGTAAAGAACACGGATAAGAACCGCACCGAGAGCGGCACAGATAAGTCCGATAATTACGGAGAGGTTGACGTTAGCGGGTGCGCTCTCGCCAAGAGAAGCGATAACGATGGGGCCAAGCATGGTGCTGCCGGCAGCGCCGAAGAAGATAGCGCCCATAACGGTAAGGGCCTTCTCGAAGAACCAGAAGCCGCGGAATGCAAGGAACCCGAGACCGATAACCGCGACGAGAACAACGGGGAACATAGCGCCCGTGATAAGCGACATAATGTTCTCGGGAATTACTCCCTCGGGAATAAGACCTGTAATAGCTGACATTTTAATTGTTTCCTTTCATAAATGTTTTTTGCGATTAAATTGCGCCCGCACTCGTCGGGCGCTATGTGACTACCTATATGATAGCACATTATTAAAAAAAAGTCCATACTTTTCTCAAGATTTATTAAAATATTTAGAGAAAAAGCCCCTGATGTGCGAAAAAACAAAGCACGGGTAGCCCCGTCTCGCTCGACATTTTTTTGCGAGGAAAGAGGCCAACCGTGCAAAATGAAAACAATGGTTTACTTAAATTGCGCGATAGAGCACAAGCTCCGAGGTGAAGGAGGCGGGAAGGGTGATGCTGACACCCGGCGCCATAAGCTCGGCACCCGACATCTCAAATTTCGCGCGGGAGTTGTCGAGAGTAATTTCGTATTTTCTCTCGGGGTCGATGCCGCGCGGGCGAATACATATCTCGCGCCTGCCCGAGAGACCGAGTGCAATCGCGGTAAGAGCTCCCGCTCCGCCGTCCTCGCTCGCAATCTCGTTTATGCAGAGCCCCCCCGCTGGCATTCAAGGAATTCGGGCGTGTGGTGGAATGTGCGGCAGGTGGGGAGAATTTTACGTATAAAGCTCTTATAGAGCTCTATGCTGTGCCTTGCAAGCTCGTATTGCTCGGGGTTTTTATCTTCGCCGAGCTCGAAAAAGGTCATAAAGCTCATATGGGTAAGCATACAGGCACGGATATGCGCGTCAAAGCTTCCGTAGTAGTGGTTAAACATACCGCCGAAGAGCCTGTCTACCCGCTCGGGCGGCAGGGCAAGCGTCATTCCGTTGCCTATAAGCACCGAGCTCGGAAGCATTTGGTTGTCCGAGACCCAGGTATGATTAAAGGATTGCATAATACCGAGGTCGGTCCGCCCGCCGCCGCCTGCACAGTTCTCGAAAATCATATCGGGATATTTCTTTTTAAGACGGCGGTACATAGCGTACACCGCCTCGTAGTGACGGAGCGAGAGGCACTCGTTAACGCCGGTTCCCCTGTCGCGCATCGAGAAGTGCACGGAGCCCGGGTTTACGTGGTCGATACGGAGAAGGTCGAGCCGCGACTCCTCTATAATCCGCGAAAGCTCGCTCTCTGCCCACTCGGCGGCCTCGGGAATCGTCATATCGAGATATGCTTCGCTTCTGTCGCCGTACATCGAGACGCCGCGCCACTCGGGGTGCTCCTCATACACAGGGGAGAGGTTGCCTATTCTCTCAATCTCGGTCCAAATACCGAATTTCATACCGAGCGAGTGGCAGTAATCTGAAATCTCGGCAAGCCCCAGGGAGAAGCGTGCGGGGGCGGTGCGGTTGGTGCCGTTGAAGGCTCTGTGCTCGTGTCTGCCAAGCGGGCACTGCCAGCCCGCGTCAATAACGAATATCTCGGCGCCGAGCGCGGCAAACTCTCTCGCGTACGCCTTAACCTTTTCGGCATCAGTGTCGGCGCGAAGCTCGCCTATAGAGCCGATGACAAGACAGCCCGTGGGGTCTGCCTCGGGCATAGTAGTCTTGCGCGTATGTGCGTGCATGGCGTTAACCGCCTCGTCAAGGCCGCCCTGGACCGCTCCTATATGCAGAGCGGGGAGCGAGAAGCTCTCGGCGGGGGAGAGGACGAGCATAGGGTTATGCGATATTATCTCGGCAGTAAGCGAGACCGAGTGCTTCGCACTCCCGAAATAGCCCGCTCTGTCGAGGGTGAAGCGGCAGCCGGCTGTGTGCAAGCTGTGCGTACCATATTTTACCCATTACGTTATCGCGAAGGAATATAAGCGGGTGACGGAATTTCGAGCGCGTGTAGCGCATATCGAGCGAGAGGCGGTCAACGGGCAGGGGACGCCAGGAGAATTCTCCCTCGCGCGCCCAGCCGCTATCGCTAAACGAGCCGACAGAATAAAAGCCCCGAAGCTCGCTATCGTGAGTGCCGAAGACGTTGGCACGGTATGGCAGGTCGCGCTCTAAAACCGAGAGCACGCCGTTAAATACCGCGGCGCGGCTGATACACATATTCGCGTCCGTCAGGTTTTCAATATCGAGTGAGCGAACGAGCCCGAGACGAACTCCTCCTCGTAGGTCGTGAGCCCCGAGCGGTAGACGAATACCGGAACGCCGCCATTATCCTTGCGTATGATATCGCAGAAGTCGTAGCTCTTTTTTAACATAGCGCCTTCCTTTCGGTGCATTCAGTGTTTAAGGGGAATAATCCTTGAATATCCTACCTCGCCCGAGGGTGAGGTGCACTCTGCACGGACGAAGGTATAGCCCTTTTCAATTTTGAAGCGCGCCTCGAATATCGGCTCACTCTTCGCCACGGTGCAGGTGTCCCATGCGAATGCGGCGTTTGTGAAAAAGGTCACGCAGGATAGGGGCGTTTCACTGCGGAGAACCGCCTCGTCCCCCTCGATACCGAAGGAGAAGAACGGCCCCTGCGTTGCGATAAAATCGCCCGAGAGAAGTGCCGTGCGGAGATTTTCGGTGCAGAGGGGCTTATCTCCGAGTCTAACCATAATATAGGACATACCCTCCTCGCCCCTATAAAAATGAGCGTCGTCGTCCGCGACGAGCGCGGGGTAGAAGCCTCGCACTGCTCCCTGGTCTATCACGTTACCCGAGTAGGGACGGCAGTTAAAGGGAGTGCCCGAGACCGAGTTGTATATCTCGGTGCCCCAATAGCCGCGAAGCGAAAGGTATAAATCCGGGGTGTTAAGGCTCCAGGCAGGGTGAGCGAGGATAGAAATACCTCCAGCCGCTGCGATTTTGTCGAGGGCCGCTTGCGGCGAGTCGCTTTCGTAAATTTCGGGATTTCGCTCGGTGAGGAGCGAGATAATATGGAAGATACCGCTCTCGGCATCGAAAATGCTGCCGAAGTTGTATTCACACCCCGAGAGCACGAGAAGCCCCGAGGGGTCACACTCGGTGCCCTCGCCGTATTTCCAGTGGTCGGTGAGTGCGATAAAGTCGTAGCCCATATTGCGATACAGCTTCTTGACCGCCTCGGGAGAGAGAACTCCGTCGGACACGGTGGTATGCGTGTGAAGATTGCCGCGATACCACCTGTCGCCGTTTTTGTCAATATACATATCCTATATCCTTATTCAAAAAATTCTATTTCTCCGAGAGCAATTTTTGCATCCTTGTACTCAGGGCGTTCAGAGTATTTACCCATAGTGGAGAGGAGCTCGATTTTGACCCATCTTGCCTCTACCTTGTCAAAATACATAGTGTCGCCAATGCCGAAGGAGGCGGACCGCCTTTCTCCGAGCAGAGAATAGTTGACTCCGTCGTTGCTTGCCGAAATTCTGTACTCCGCAGGAAATTCCGCCATAAGAGGTCTTATTTCGGGCTCGCGCAGACCCGTGTTTTTCTCCTTGTTTTCGCGGCGCAGCTCCATATAGTCGTATTCGGGAGCACGGAGCTTAATTGCCGAGAAGGAAAGGGGGTGTCCGAGGTCAACGGTGAGCACGTCGGTCGTGCTCTCGGAGCGCCAATGCTCGAGGGGGTTTCGGGAGAGGAGTATTGAAGCGTCGCCACCGTTCTTGTCGGTGACGGTCGCGCCCTCGGTGTCAAGAAGAGTTATCAGATCAAAGTATCTGTCTCTGTCGTACTCGCGAGAGGTGAAAACGGGAGCGGACCAGGTCTTAAGGCCCTCGCTATCAACGATGCGAAGGAAGAAGTAGCGTGCCGTGTCGCTTTCTACGGTGAAATCAAAGGAGGAGAAGTCAACGCCCTCGATAATCTTTACCTTTTTACCGTAGTCCGAGATAACCTCGCAGCGTACCGTTTTTTGGGGGTTGGATTTATCTATATCACCGATTTCAACCTGGAAATTGTAAATATTAGTTAACGAAAGCGTACTGCCCATCACAGAACCGTTGACGGTGTAGTATAGGGCGGTGTTACCGTTTTCCGTTGCATATATGCGGTTGTTTCTTATCGCGTCGAGGAGCATCTCCTTCGACTTTTCGGGCGCGACGATAACCGTCTTGCCCGGCCAGGAGTCAAAGCCCCACGGAATTTCAAGAGGCGGACCGTGAGAGTCGGAGGGAGACACGGGAGATACCTTGAAGCCGTAGTCAAGTGCTCTTGAATACTCGACCTCGAAGAGCATAGTCGAGCCTCTGTCGCTTCCGTTACCGACCTCTACCATTCTTACGGCTCTTTTCCACTCGGGGTACAGATCCGCACCCGCAAACTTCGGTATGCCGAGTTTACCCTTGCACCAATAGGTCGAGTAGCAACAGGGGTGTGCGTGTGAAATCAGAGCATAGGGGTTTCTTTTGAGCACTTCGTTGGTCTCGGCGTGCGTTTGCGAGAAGATATAATCCTGTGCGTTTATCATTACGAACTCGCCAGACTCGGGTCTTATAATACCGAGCTCGTCGTAAATATTCTCGACGCACTCGGATTCTGATCCGGGGAAGATTACGACGTCGCCGTTGTCGTTTGATTCAACGTCAAAGAAGGTGCGGAAAAGGTCAAGGGGGTTCATAAGAGAGCCGTGGTCGCTTACGGTGAAGAAGTCAAGTCTGCCGTCGCTGACGACCGATTTTACCATATCGGCGGGGAAGTCCTTCTCTCTTCTCGTGAAGTCTCCGTGGAGAAGGTGATTCCACGAGGAATGTGCGTGAAAGTCGCCGATATAGAAATTCAGTTTATCGGCAGGCTCTGCCGTGCGCGGCTCGCGCACGGTGACGCGGCACTCATACCTTTCTCCGTCGAGCGTTGCCGTGACGGTTGCAGTGCCGACCTTATCGAGCGACAGAAGTATTCCGTCGTTTAGGTCGAATTCTCCATTTCCGGAGAAATCGCGAATTCTGAGAATATCGCCGTCGCATTCCCATTTTATATCTGCGTATCTTATATCCTCGTCGGATATGAGCTTAAGACAGACGACGTTCGTTCTGAACGAATTGATTTCGGTTTTAGATAAATAGCATTTCATATCATTATACTCCTGCAAATTCTGCCCTTGTATCAATGGTGATTCTTTCTCTGATCATTCTGAAAAAGTACATAGTGTCAAGCACGGGCTGGATATCGTCCTCGTGCTCCCACGCGTAGCGTATAGCCTCGTCGCGAAGCCGCTCGCCCTCGGGACGATTGCCGTCGATAATGAGGAGAATGGCGCGTCCTACGCGTGAGTACATTTCCCTGTGGTGACGGAGGTATATCCAGGACTCTCTTTGAGCCTTGTCGGTGCGCTTCTCTATATTTTCCTCGATAATGGGGCCGAAGGCATCCATAGCCGCTACGGCGGCCTCGAAGTTTCGCCTTGCCTCATCCATATCGAAGAACTTGAGGTTTCTTATAACTCCGACATCGAAAGCACGCGAGAGGGTTGCGAAATACTCGCACATCACGTCCGCCATGTCCTCGCCAAAGGTCTTGGCGTAAAGCTCGCGGCGGATTTCGTCGAAGTCGGCGTTCTTATTCCAGAGCCTCTTTGCCATAGTCGTCATAACGATAGAGGAGGGGAAGGCGTTACGCTGAAGCTGACAGCTTATATGCCCGTTAAATTCGAGGGCGTCGTACGTGCCAATATCGTCGTAGAGCACGCGTGCAATACCCTCTCCACCCGCGTCGAGCATGTGGTCCCACATAAGATGATAGTCGAAGATAAGTGCATCGCCGTCGTAAATCTCTTTCCACGCGTAGAGGTAGGCGAGGTTGTCGGCAACGTCGGCAGTCTTACCGAAGACGAGCTCGTACTCGTTCACCTTATATTCGGGAATAGTTTTAACTGTGTATCCGTTAGGCAGTGATGCGGCGAAGCTTCTTGAAATCGGCGGGAACTCTATAAGCGTGCGTTCAGGATGCTTTATGCGCTCTACAAGCGGCGGATGCGCCGAGTTGTAATATACGCAGAAGCAGAGCTTCGCGGTTAAGCCCTTTGCAATCATTTTGTCGATTGCATCGTTCATTATTCTTACATAGTAGTCGGAGAAGCGGAGCTTCGTACACCCCTCGCACTCACAGGTGTTGTTGAAAAAATCTCCAAGAGAAAAGTTAATGATGTCTGCCTCGGGGTGCTGCTCGGCGTATTCGACTATCGAGTCGGCAATACGGGTCGCAACCTCGGGGTTGGAGTAGCAAAGCTGAGTGTAAAGAGGAATGTTGCGCTCGATTCTGCGCTCGCCCTTTACGAGAGCGCAAATGCTAAGATAGGATTTAGGCATCTTTTCGGGGTCAACGGCATACCAGCCGTTGTCGGGAATTCCGAACGGTATGCAGGTCCAGCCGTGTCCCATCGTGTGAAGGATAAGATCGCGGCGCTTAATCTCCTCTTTCATTTTTCCGTGGAAGAGGTCAACCATCTCTTCGGTAAACTGCTCGGGCTTCTTGATAGGATTTTTCTCGTGTGAATACCAACGGTCAAGGAAGGTCTTCGGGCGGCTGAACTGTATCAAATAGCTGTTGAAGCCGACCTTTGGAAGCCAATCAATCATATCGAGAACGTTCTCGAGGCTGCACGCACCCTCGATACATACGGTACGGTAGCGTCTTGCCGCCGCCTCGCGTATTTCGATATCCTTGGCGTCGGTTTTTTGGGGTATGTATTCGCCGAGCTTACCCGGGCGGACGAAGCCCACGCCCCACTCTGTGAGAAGCCTGTAAACACCGATAAGCACGCTCCTTGGGTTCGAGCCTGCAATAAATCCGCGTTTGTTCCGAATAGAGATGGCAATGGCGTCGTCAAGTGTTGCGTCGGCGAGCGGCATATCTATTCCGTGCTCCTCGAAGAGATCAAGAGAGATATTTGCTTCGACACCCAGAGCACCGAGATATCTGTCAAGCTCCGAGCGCGCAAATCCTATTACATCACGTTGCATAATACACCTCAAAATTCGTTAAGTTAGTTAAATAAAAATGTTGAAGAGCTTCATATCGTCCTTCGACCATAGGTTCGTTCCCGAGGCGTAGTCGCACATATTGAAGGCAACGCTCTCCGCCCCGTTTTCGAAGGAAGCACGGAAGGCATAGCTAACGCTCTCGCACTCTATGGGAGTGACGGTACATTTGAAGCCCTTGCCCGCCACGGTCTCGGAGTCAAACATCTCCTTTTCGGTCGAGCCGACGAGCTTCGAGCGGGTGAGAAGAAGAGGACCGTACACGAGCGTTGCGCGAGCGTCCCAGGTCATCATATCCTCGGTGACTATATTGTCGTATACGAAGCGCCTTACGCGGAAGTCCTGAGAGGGAAAATGCTCGGGAGCCTCGGCAAGCTCGCGAAGCCTCGGAATTGCGGTAAATTTAAGGTTAAGCACTGACGTACCGCTCTTGACGGCGAGGGTGTAGTAGCCCTCGGCGGCGGAAATCTCCGCACCGTTAAGAGCCGTGCCCGCACTCCATGCGGGAATACGGAGCGAGAGGTTAAAATCACGCTTTGCGTTAATCTTGACCGTTACGGCGCCGTCGGCGAGGTAGGAGCCCGAGATTTCAATATCGGCTATATCGGACTTCGCCGAAAAATCGGTGTAATGGTTAATTACGAGCCCGTCGGCGCTCTGCATAACGAAGCTCTCGGCGACGTTGAGCACGCCGCGGGGGATATTGTTAACGCAGCAGTGGCTGTATTTCATGCTTGCCTGACCCGCGGCAACCATATGGCGGCCCACGCTTCTTACACCGCGTGCGCCCCATTTTCCGTCCTTGAAGAAGCCGGCAAGAAGAGGATTGTAGAACGCGAGCTCGACGGTGTTCATATACTTGACGTCGCCCGTGAGGGTGTAGAGCTCGTAGCACATACGAATCCAGTGGATTACGTCGCAGGGCTCGGATATGGAGTTCGGCCACGCCGCGCCGTGTGCGAACTGGTCATTGAAGCCGACCGAGAAGAGCAGGTTGCCCTCGTGCTTAAGAAGGAGCTCGTACATATTCTCGGCGGTTTTAAGATATTTTTCCACGCCGGTTACGCGATAGAGCTCAATGAGGCCGTCGATGCAGGACATCATCTCATACGCCTTAGCCCACTTCTCGGGGCGCTCGTACCACTCGTGCACGGGCTTCATCGCGAGGGCGTTCGAGATGATATTCGGCACCTTGCCGTCCTCTCTCTCCCAGTCGTTTGCGATGTCAATAGCGTAGGTGAGATACTTTTCCTTGCCCGTAAGCCTGTAAAGGATTAACAGGGGCTTCATCGTCGAGCCCGCGGGAAGGCCGTTGAAGGTTCCGCACTCGGTGATTTTAACGCCGAGCCTGTTCAGCATATCAAACAGCTGTGTTTCAAATTTGTCTGCCGCCTCGAGAATTTTCTCGTCGCGGGTGAGCATATAGGCCTCGAGAAGACCCCAGAGGGTATATTTTCTGCACCAGACGTTCCAGTTAAAGTCGCAGGGTACGCCGACGACGGCTATTCCGTCCTCGGGGTTTGCGGGAAGGACATTTTCGGGGTTTTTATATGTTCCTATGTATCCGTCGGGGTCGGCGGTAGCGATAAGCTCGAGTGCCGCCCTCCGAATAAATTCGGTAAGCTCGGCGTTATTCTCGTAGCGCGCCACGCGGCAGGCCGAAATAACCCACTTGCCCCAGAATTCGCCGCGCCAATAGCCGATGGGCTTATCGTCGTCGTTGCGCAGTGTGAACTGCTCGAGGGTCTCACGGTATATCCCGTTTCTTGCAAAGTCGGAGTTTACTCTCTCATAGAAGAACTTTTCCACCTGATCGGCAATTTTGCCGCCAAAGCGGATATCCGAGAGAGGCAACGGACAGATTTTGTTTTGAATTTTGTAGTTAAGCATACGGCCTCCTAAAAATTGATATCCACCTTTATTATTACATATTTAAGGCTCACATTCAACCACAAAAAGTATTTTTTTATACCCAAAAATTGTTCTGTTTATTGACAAGTAAGAGGAAATGTGCTATTTTATACTTGGAGTAATAAAAAAAGGGGAAAAATATGTTTTACGAGAGAATTCATACGAGCGACCGTCCGTATAGCCTGTGGCTTGGAAGCATGAGCCCCTTTGCCGAGCACAGACACGGCGATTTCGAGCTCGCCTACTGCTACGGCGGGGAGTTTGAGGTCGTGGTGGACAGGCGCATGTATAACGTGCATACGGGAGATTTGCTTATTCTTTCACCTATGTCGTCGCACGAGCGCCCGCCGAGCGAGAAGCGTGCGCGCACGCTGACCGCTATATTCGGAACGAGCTTTTTAAAGTTCTTTTACCCCACAATTTCCTCGGTTGTATTTCCCGAGGTGGTGTATAGCCTCGATGAGAACAATCCCAAGCATAAGAGGCTCATAGAGCTGCTCAACGAGACTGTTGATGTATGCGAGGCTCATGGTGGGGTTAGCTCGCTCCATAAGACGGGAAATTTGTATAAGATAATCGGGTGCTTAATCGACCTTTTCGGCAAGGAGCCGAGCGTAAAAGAAAAGAACAACAAGGATATGAACAAGGTTCAGAATATCGAAAAGGCGCTCGATATGATATACACGGGGTATATGAACGACCTCACTGTTGAAAAAATGGCCGAGATTACGGGATACAGTAAGAGTAATTTCTGCAAGATTTTTAAAAACATCGTCGGCGAGAGCTTTCACCGCGTGCTTAACCGTCACAGGGTCAGGAATTCCTACGACCTGCTGTCGGCTACCTCTATGCAGGTAGGCGCGGTGGCACAGGCGGTGGGCTTTAGCGAGGTGAAGACCTTTTGCCGTGTCTTCCGCGAGATAACCGGAATGACCCCGGGAGAGTATAGGAAAAGAATAAAGCTGTAAAGTGGGCGGCTTTGTAATTTTGGCATAGCCGCAAACGAAAAAATAAAAGAAAGAGGTGCTTGTGCGCCTCTTTCTTTGCTATATACAGTATTTCGTGGGCAAATCTAAGGTTGAAAGCCTGCGGCTTTCTTCTAATTTTCGTTTGCTTTTGCCGTTTCCTCGCTCATCGTACTTTTGTACGATTATCGCTTGTCAGCCGACAAATTCTGCTCAAAATTCCTTTGCCGCGGCTTTGTAATTTCGGCATAACCGCAAACGAAAAGATAAAAGAAAGAGGTGCTTTTGTGCCTCTTTTTTTATATTCATTCTTCTGCTACCTGTATTACGGCGAATAATAAACGAGAGGGAAGCCATATGGCAACCCTCTCAATTTTTATTTTCAACTTTCCATTTTCAACTGTCAACTTGCCTCACGCCACCTTCGGCAGAGCACCCTCGCTCGCCGCTGATAGCATATTTTCAATAATCAAGCGAAGCGAGTCGGCAAGCTTGCTTGTCAGTGAGCGAGCGCAGATTGCTCCGCGAGCGCTCCGAAAACGGAGCAAAGCGCGAAGCGCCGCCGCTTAAGCGGCGAAGCTCGCAAGGAGTATAAATATCCCATATCCCTCTGTGGGGCTCGAAATCATTACGTGCGTGACTGCACCGACGAGCTTGCCGCCTTGGATGGCAGTACTGACGCTCACGAGTGTGGTCAATAAAGGACAACAAATTTTGTGATATTTTTTATCAAATTTCTTGCTGCTTTGAGTTCTTCATCGGTGGGCAACCGACCCGGCAAGGTGTTTGCCATATTCAATGCTTCGTATTTTGAACCCGCATAATTGTGATACGGAAGAACACGTATTTTTGTGATATGCTTAAGCTTTGAAAGAAAGATAGCGATTTTTTCTATTTGATCGGAATTATATTCCGGTACGTATGGAATACGAATTTCAATGTTTTTGCCGAGCGAGTCCAAATAGTTGAGATTTTCAAGAATGATCCTATTAGACTGTCCCGTGTATTTGATATGCACATCCTCGTCGTATGCCTTCAGATCATAGAGAAAAACGTCGGTGTAGGGAATGACCTTATTGAGTAATTCCTTTGAAACGAATCCGCAGGTATCCACGGCGGTGTGGATGCCGTTTTCTTTTAGCTTTTTTAAGAGCTCTGCGCAAAAATCGGCTTGAACAAGACATTCTCCACCGGAAAGCGTAACACCGCCACCGGAGTTTTCGTAAAAATCTCGGTCTTCGAGTAGCTGTGGGAGTAATTCTTCAACGGTGACCTCCTTGCCGTAAAGGACACGTGCCTCGCCAAGACAGTTATCGGGCATAAATCCTTCCTTTTTGCACTCACCGCATCCGATACATTTATGCTTGTAAAAAGCCTCTTGCGCTAGCGGTGAAAGCCCCTCGGGATTGTGGCACCACAGGCACTTAAGCGGACATCCCTTAAAAAATACCGTAGTTCGTATTCCGTCTCCGTCGTGAACGGCAAATCTTTTTACGTCGGTTATCAGTGCGTTTTTCATTCTGCAATACTCTGTGCTCTCAGTATGTACGCATCCTGCTCGGCTCTTGAGAGATTGCTCCACAGAACGTTCCAGCCGCTGATGCGAACCTGGAGATTTTTGTATTTTTCGGGATGTGCCTGAGCGTCTATCAGCATTTCGGCGTCGAAGATATTGAACTGAATCGAAGCGCCTCCGAGCGAAAAATAGGTGTTCAAAATTCCGTATAAGATCTCCGCGCCCTCCTCGCCGCGTACGCTGCTCGGGTGAAGCATACAGTCAAGGCAGGCGCCTGAGTCTGCGAGCGAGAGATCGAGCGAGGTCGCAGAGTGTATAAGGGCGGTTACTCCCCGCGTATCCATTCCCACCGTGGCGGAGGCGTTCTTCGACACCTCGTCGCCGTCGCGGCGTCCGTCGGGCGTGGCGAGAGTGTATTTTCCCTGCTCTATAAAGGTGAGCGCAGAGTGAAGCTCGTATTCTATATTTCCTCCGTGAGCGTTTTTGCGCCCGACAAAGTGAGAGGCGAAGAAATTGTGCAGAGCTGCGGCGTAATAATCGCTTATTCTGTCTTTGCGCCCATACTTATGCTCGCATCTGAGAGCACGCAGTCTTAATTTTTCAAACCCTATCCAGTTACTGTCGATGGCGCGCTTGAGCTCGGCAAGCGTGGTTACGCCCTTTTCAAACACCAGCTCGTAAACCGCCATTAAGGCGTCGACTGCGGTTCCGAAGCCGTTGAGAAGCATATCCGATACGTTGGTAACTCCTCCGTCGTTGGCGTCGCGCAGCTGCCTTACGCAGTCGGGGATCGTGGCGGCGTATAGAAGCGTAGGGTTGACGTCGTTTATGTACTTTTCGGCTTCGTATATCCATTTCATGCTTTCGTTTATGACGTAATCAAACTGTGCAAGATAAGCCGAGTAAAACGCCTCGAAGCTTTCAAAGCTCTCTACGCTCGGCGTTTGTAGTCCGACGAGCTTGCCTGCGACCTTATCGTATCCGCTTGAGAAAACGAGGCTTATCGGCTTCAGTGCGTTAAAGGTGTTGAAGGAGATACCGATGCTTTTTGCGCGCAGGGCGTACTCGTAGCAGCCTTTAATTATCGCGCTTGCTGCCTCCTCGTAGGTTGCTCCGGCTCGCATAAGCGACTTTACGACGATATCCTCGTTGCAAAATACGATGCTGCCTGAGCCGCCGATTATCATTTTCAGAGCCTTCAAGACGAAGTCCTTCGGCGTTGCCCGACAGGCCTTTATTTGAATTTTCGGGTTGTAAATGCCCAATTCCTCGTATACGTCAAGAATTAAATAGCTGAGCTCGTTTACCTCGGTCGTGCCATCGGCTCTCGTTCCGCCGAGATAGAAGGGCTGACCCCAAAAGTTTCCTATTGCAGAGAACTGTAAAAGAAAATACGCGATAAAGCGCGCGATCTCCTCGCGTGTGAAGCGTCCGCTCTCTATATCTCTTTTGTAGAATGGATAAAGAGTGCCGTCAAGTCCGTAGCCGAGCGAGCGCACCTGATAGTGCTCGACGCTTTCGGAAACCATAAAGTAAATATACATAAGCTGGAGCATATCGTAGGTTGTTCTCGGCGCTCCCTCGCATAAATGCCCGAGCGACTCGGATACGAGCGCCGCCTTCGCGTGAGTTTTTGTCAAGGAGAGGGCGTAAAGTCTCTTTGTGAAATCAACGAGTGCTTCGCACTCGCGCCTCGTGCACCGATAGAAGAGCTCTTGCTTTTCGCTAAGCTCTCCACGCCTCTTGGCATCGGAGTAGCTTTCATCAAGACGCCTGAGAAGTCCGACGAATCCGAGCTCTGCCAGCGAGTCCCAATCGGGCACGGTATGATCAAAATCGAGGCGCGCCCATACGGTGCCACCGTCCGAGAAATCTTCTCTTTTTGAATTGCCGACGGCACGGTCGGCCTTCTCGTGAGCCTCTCTTTGCCATGGGTCGACGGTGTGCTTGTCAATAACTCTGTCCCAGGTGTAAAAGCCTACGAAGTAATCGTGCTCGTTTGCGTCTATCCTCGTGCTTCTTAGTATGTACGAAAAAAGCTCGGATTTTATCTTGTAATGATGCTCGTTTTCAAGCTTTTTCGCAAGCTCATCGAGCCCAAGCATGATCTCTGCGTCTGAAAGACCTGTGCTTTCGTCATAATCGTATCCGTGATATTTCATTCGTTGCTTACCGTCAAACGGCATATCTTGGCGGTGGTATTTGTTTTCTATAAAGCTTCTGTCGGTATCGGATATAAGCTCACAATTGAAAAATCTTTTCTGCATATTCGATATTCCCCTTTCTTTATTGGTATCATTATACAGTACTG
>JAFVQW010000026.1 GCA_017504605.1 Clostridia bacterium | reverse complement strand
GGTTGACACAACAAAGCAAGGAGTCGGCAGAGCCGAGTGTACCGAGGCGATAGGCGAGGACTATGCGACTTGTGCGGTAGGTCGTGAGGTTTTATTGCATATGCGACACGTCTCGGCGGTGCCACCCCTGAAAGCGTTTGAGTTTCACACATTTCAACACCATGGGCATTGAAATATGCAAAACTCAAAGGCGACCTCGCTACATTCCCCGCCGTTTCCCACACTTCTACAGTATGGAAAACGGCTATTTTTTGTGCTGCGCACGGCACAACAAACAATGATAAACCATCCCACCTCCGCAACCAAAAAATCCAACTCATACGAGTTGGATTTTTTCATTTGTGCCGCAGGCACAACACCGTTTGCGTGGCACACGCAACATCATTTGAGCTTCAGCTCAACATCATTGCCGTTTACGGCACAAATGAACGATGTTGCACTTTGTGCAAATGATGTGATGCGCAATGATGTGATGCTCCGCATCAATGATGTTGCGATTCGCTAAAACGGAGTGAAACCCGTTGTTTGTGCGCTGAAAAGTTGTTGATTTTTAGTCGAAAGTGTGATAAAATTATTTCAAGGAAGGCGATGGTATCGTGAGAGAGGATAAGCTCGGTGATCCTTCAATGGAATTATCAGTTGATATTTTGCAACTGACAAAAGAGCTGCGTGCAAAACGCGAAAATGTCCTATCCAATCAAATAGGCAGAAGCGCAACAAGTATTTGTGCCAACATTGCCGAAAGCAAATACGCTCACGGTCGCGCCGACTTTATTGCAAAGCTTGAAATATCGCTTAAAAAACCAATGAAACAAGCAAATGGCTTGAAATGCTTTGGAAAAGTGATTATATTGATGAGCAAAGATATAAGGCACTCGATCGTAAATGTTCGACGATAAGATTTTTACTTGTAAAATCTATTACCACAGATAAGGACAATTTGTAAAGAAAGGTAAGACGATGAATAACAAAAATTGTATCATATTTGATACCGATATGGACACCGATTGCGATGATGTCGGTGCGTATGCTATGGTGCTCGAAGCACATCTTCAAAATAAAGCAGAGCTTATTGGTGTTATTGCCGATTCCGTATGTGCTTATGCTGCTCCTTGTTGCGAAATGATCGCAAAATATTACGGCGTCGATGTGCCTATCGGAACGCTGCATCCCGATGATTACAGCAGTACTCCCGCAGACATTTCGAGATTTCTCGCTTACCGCAATCATAGCCAAAATTGTCTTTCGGCGAAAAAAAGCTATAATTTTGTTTTTGCGGAAGAACTAAAAAAAAGCCATAAGGACTACCCTTCAGCGGTTAGCGTGTATAGAAAATTACTCTCGGAGTCAGAGGATCACAGCGTGACTGTACTATGTGTGGGTATGTTGACGGCAATTACAGAGCTTCTCGCCTCTGAGCCTGACGAGATCAGCCATCTAAGCGGTGTTGCGCTGTTTGATAAGAAGGTAACGCGCGTGATCACCATGGGAAATTCGGTTGAGGTCAATGATTTTAACTGGGGAATGGATGCCTACGCCACGAACCAATTTTTTACTTTGTGTCCTTCACCGATCTATGTTAGCTCAGATGGCGCTGGCGTTTTAACTGGTGACCACTTGAGTTTTGCTTTGCCTTCCGTACATCCTCTCAGGCGTGCCTATGAAATATGTTTGAGAAAGCCGAACTGTGCCAGAGCAAGTTGGGATCTTATCGCGGCGCTGTATGCGATTGATCCTCATACGCCGTATCTCCGTATTGAAGATTTTGGTGACGGATTCTATAGTGTGGAGAAAAAACAGTTTTATCGAAAAAGCACAGGCAAGGAGAACAGGAAGCGAATTGTTATCAATTGTGATGTATCAAAAATGGCTGAATATTTAAACAAGGCTATGCTAGGCTTACAGTGATCTCATCTTTTACAGACTATCGAACAAACAGAATATGCGTCGTAAAAGCCTTGATTTATTTGACTTTATAAAACTGGCATCTATTTTGTCAAGATAACACAAAGAAATTCAGTTACCCTTTTGGGTGACTGAATTTTTTATTTTTGGTTTGCGGGTGAGGTTTTTATTGTATATGCGACACGTCTCGGCGGTGCCACCACCCCTGAAAGCGTTTGGGTTTCACACATTTCAACACCACGGGCATTGAAATATGCAAAACTCAAAGGCGGCCTCGCTACATTCCCCGCCGTTTACCACACTTCTACAGTATGGAAAACGGCTATTTTTTGTGCTGCGCACGGCACAACAAACAATGATAAACCATCCCACCTCCGCAACCAAAAGTCAGGGTCTATAAGTATTTTGCTTATAGACCTATAAGAGCATTTTTACGCTTTAATAGGTCTTTTTTAATGCAATTTTTTAGAA
This sequence comes from Clostridia bacterium, assembly GCA_017504605.1. GTDB lineage: Bacteria > Bacillota > Clostridia > Oscillospirales > CAG-272 > UBA1740. Next base: position 10,973 of record JAFVQW010000026.1, on the reverse strand, counting down.
AAACAACAAGATAGATTTAGTCCCACACACTTTAAGCCAATGTATGCTAAAGTTCTCCCACACCTGGATTTGAACCTAAAATTATAAAAATTGAGCCATAAAAGAACTTGACAAAAATGATATAATACAATAGAATATGATTGTTAATGAACGAGGTGTAAAAAAGAATGAATAAAGCTGTGAAAATGGTTAGAAGAGAGAATGGAGAAATCATTTAAATGGAAGAAAGAAAAGATATATACAAGACAAGTCGCTTTTTATTTATTTTAGAAGCGACGTTTGAATATTTTATTTCATTACTTGTAACGGGAGCGTATTTGGCGAAGATAACTTCGTCGCTGGGTATGTCCGATTCAATGACGGGAATATTAACGTCATTTGTGTCGCTTGGTTGCGGCTTTCAAATCATCGCCATTTTTTTAGCGAATAAACGTCCTGTGAAACGCTGGGTGACGGTTTTACACAGTATCAATCAATTAACATTTGCCTTGATGTACCTCGTTCCGTTTATTAAGTTGACAAAAACGGCGAAAATAGTACTATTTATCGCATTTTTGTTGATGGGGCATATCATCAACAACGTGGTAAATCCACCGAAGATTAATTGGTTTATGTCGCTTGTGGATGACAATAAACGAGGTGGTTTTACGGCGAAGAAGGAAATGGTGTCGCTAATCGGCGGAATGGTATTTTCTTTTGGCATGGGCATAATAATCGATCATTTTGAAATGGGAGGAAATCTCAACGGAGCATTTATTGTTTGCGGAGTTACGGTGTTCGGTTTGATGCTGTTGCATAGCGCAACGCTTATTTTTTCCAAGGAAAAGCCTGTTGAAGAAAAAGAGAAGATTTCGACAAAACAATTACTTGGCGAGCTAATCAGGGATAAGAAGCTTTTTAAAGTAATATTAGTTTCGGTGCTTTGGAATATCGTTAACTATTCAGCTACACCTTTTTACGGGTCGTATCAAATAAAAGAGTTGGGATTTTCGATGACCTTTGTATCGATTTTGTCGGGTGCATATGCGATTGTGAGAACGATATTTTCCCAACCGATGGGTAAGTTTGCGGATAAAAATTCTTTTGCGAGTATGTTAAATATTTGCTTTACTATTATGTTGGTTGGGTTTGGTATTAACATATTTACCGTACCTGAGAACGGAAAGATATTTTATACAGTTTATTATATGCTGAACGCGGTCGCCATGGCGGGTATCAATAGCGCGACAATCAATCTTATCTACGATTACGTGGATAAGGAAAAGCGAATAGGAGCGTTGGCACTAAAGAGTACGTTGGCGGGGGGCGCAGGGTTCTTTACGACGATTGCGGTAAGTCCGCTTGTATCCTATATTCAAAAGAATGGGAACAGTTTTTTAGGATTAAACGTGTATGCGCAACAAGTAGTATCGTCGCTTGCGGCTATTTTGTTGATTGTGTTGATTTTGTATTTAAATTTAGTTGTAAAAAAGATTAAAAGTAATAGATGATTTTTTTCTTGTTTTAAGTATGAAAATCATAGTGAAAAAAGCGAATTAATATTTTGATTAAAATATTATTGTTTTTTGGGTATTTATGGAAAGCATAAAAAATACTTTTTGTCCCACACACATACCCTAAAAACGAGATTTAGTCGCATACATACAAAGAAATTCAGTTACCCTTTTGGGTGACTGAATTTTTTATTTTCTCTGGTTGCCGGTGACGAGGGGATTGGAACCTCACGACTTACGCTCTATGAGCAAATCCACGCCCGCCGAGGTACGCCTATTTCTGCTTTTGACTTGACAAAGCTGCAAAGCGGTGGTAAAATATTTTATATATACTAGAGGGGGACATCGTATGCCAATCATTTTTAACGGCAATGAAAGGATCGCTTATCGAGATCCCGCCTGCTACTGTTATAACGGTGAGTATCATCTTTTCTTCACCGTCTCGGAAAAGGAAAACGGGTATATGTTCAATTACGTGGCGCACTCGGTTTCCCGCGATTTAAAAAGCTTTTCCGAGCCCAAAATCATCACCGAAAAAAATAATAAGGCGAATTTTTGCAGTCCCGGTAACGTAATCGAGCATGGCGGCGAATATCTCATATGCGTTACGTCGTATCCTATGCCCGTGCCCTACTCGGAGAAGCCCTGTGCAGACAGCACGGCGCGGCTGTTCTTTATAAGAACCCGAGATTTTAAGTCCTTTTCCGCCCCCGAGCGCATCTACCCTAAGGGACGGGAGTGCGCCGACGAGGGCAGAATGATAGACCCGTTCGTCCTCGACGGCGGAAACGGCTATCTGCTCTTTTTTAAGCAGAACGGCGTGAGCGTTTCCCGCTCTCGCGATTTAGAGAGCTGGGAGTTTCTCGGACATACCGACGGCGGGGAGAACGCCTGCGTGATTAAGGACGAGGACCGATATCTTCTCATACATTCTCCGCGTAACGGCATCGGTATCAAGGAGTCGCGCGATCTTCGGGTCTGGGAGGACGTCGGCGTATATACTCTCGACCAGGAGCACTGGGATTTCGCGAGCGGCAGACTCACCGCCGCATTTGCTATGCCCCTTCCGTCCGAGCTCGGCTACAGGTACGTCGTATTTTTTCACGGGTCGCGTGCCGACTCATACCCCGAGACTCACGGCGAGGCTTCCCTTGCCTACGCATACACGAACGATTTCAAGGACTACTTCTTTTAACTCTTTTTTTCACGGTAAAGAAAAACAAGGGAGGTAAAGCTATGACACACTCGTTTCTTCTGATTGGTCAATCTAATATGGCAGGGCGCGGATTTATATCCGAGGCAAGGGACGTCGACACCTCGCATATCTACACGCTTCGCAACGGAAGGTGGCGGAAGATGTTCCGTCCCATTCACTCCGACAGAGCCTTCGCCGGAGTATCTCTTGCGGAGAGCTTCGCCGAGGCGTATGCCAAGAAATACGGCGTTGACGTCGGGCTCATCTGCTGTGCGGACGGCGGAACGTCGTTGGATCAATGGCAAAGGGGCGAGCTACTCTACGATAACGCCGTGGCTCAAGCAAGGCTCGCCGCGAGAAGCTCGACTATCGTAGGCGTGCTGTGGCACCAGGGCGAGACCGACTGTGCCCGAGGGCTTTGGGATACCTATGGGGAGCGCCTCGAGAAAATGATGCGGAGTCTTCGAGAGGACCTCGGACTTGATACAGTTCCCTTTATCTTAGGTGAGATAGGCGATTATCTTGCCGAGTGTCCAATATCGGAAAACCTAAAGCACTACGGCCGCATTAACGAGCAGCTTCGCACGGTCGCGGCCTCGAACGAAAACGTCGGCTGTGCCTCTGCCCGGGGCTTGACCGCTAACCCCGATTTGCTTCACTTTAGCGCCGAGAGCCTTTACGAGCTTGGGCTTAGGTATTTCCGAGAATTTGAGAAGCTATACACGTTCGAGCAGACTTCCCAGGAAAAAGAGGACGGAAAGAAAGAGACTCACCTGGAGAGCCTGTAAAAAAAGAAAAACACACCTCGCGGTGTGTTTTTCTTTTTTTACAGTTTTTTTCTGCAGCCGTCTATCTGTATATTCTGTCCCGCAATATAGCCTGCCTCATCGCCGGCGAGGAAGCAGATGAGATTGGCGTTCTCCCTATCCGAGCCGGTTCTTCCCATAAATGAGAGCTCGCTCTCACGCGTGTAGTCGATATCGGGATTGTCAGAGGGGCTGACGCTTCCCGGAGAGACGCAGTTAACGAGTATTCCCTTTTCGGTTACCTCCTTGGCAAGTGCCTTAGTAAACGCGATAACCGCCCCCTTCGTGGTTGAATAGTGCACCATTCTCGCGTTGCCGTACACGCCTGCAACCGAGGAAACGTTGATTATACGGCCCCACGAGTTTTCAAGCATAGACGGAAGGACGGCCTTCGTAAAATAGACCACTCCCATCACGTTGACGTCTATGTATTTACGCCAATCGTCGCTCGGGATATCAAGGAAGGACGAGCGCGCTCTCCAAAGTGCGGCGTTGTTTATGAGGATATCAATTTTACCGAGCTTAGAAATCGCGTCCTTTACCACGTTGTTCACTGTGGTCTCGTCGCTGACGTCACATGCGTAGGTCAAGACCTCGACACCGTATTCCTTAAGCTCCTCACTCAGCCTCTCGAGCATCTCGGAATTAACGTCCACGAGCACGAGGCGAGCTCCACGCTCGGCAAGGAGCATAGCCGTCGCACGGCCGATTCCAACTGCGGCGCCCGTTACGAGCGCTACTCTATTACTAAAATTCATATTTTCACCCCGTTTAATCAAACATTTTTCTAATGATGGCGGCGTCTCTCAAGAGAGGCTGCGTGCTTGTTGCGAGCTCGTCGTACTCGTGAACGCATAAAAACATACAGTTTCCCATAGCACTTCCCACGCGTCTCATTATAGAGCACTCGCCGTTTGCGAGGAAGAGGAAGGGTATCTTCAGGTTTTCACGAAGCAGATTGATAATACGCATATTCTCTATCTGCTCTGCCATTGTAGAGGCTCCCGTAACTATCTTACATATATCGGCGCCGCGCCTCTCGTGCTCCCTCGCAATTTCCAGCACGCGCTCGGCGGGGGTGAACTTAAAAACGTGGGAGGACATCAGTACCTCAGCACCCCTCTTATGCAGCTCGTCTATGAGCCCCATCTGCTTCTTTACGGCAGCCTCGTTCATAGTCAGCTCGCCCTCGCACTTGTCGAAGCAGTCGCCCATAACGTCACAGAGCGTCGCACCGCACTCGGCAAGCTCGATAAGCCCGTCGGCAATCTCGTCGTCGCTCATACCCGCATTCGCACCCTTGCGATAGTAGGTTACGTAAACCGGAAGCGGCGCGGCAAGCTCAAAGAGCTCCTTGTAGGTCTTTTTGCTTCTGTACTCGGGCTTCATCTTGCAAAACTGCATACCGAACGCCTCTGCCCCCTCGGGCAAGGAGCGGCTCATAAGCTCCTTTATCCTCTCGGGGCTGTCTGCCTGTACCATACAGGTAAGAAGAGGCTTGTCATAGGTTAAAAAGGATGGCTTCGTCATTTTTATTTACTCCTTTTCATAGCGTTTCTGCCACCGTCTATCATAATATTTTCACCGTTTATAAACTGTCTCTTGTCGGATGCGAGGAAAAGGCAGAGGTCGATTATCTCCTTTTTTCTTAATTGTACCACTTAATCTTAATTCAGGCAATCTGTAATCCGATACGTTTTTGATGTTTTTGATACTTTTTTCCGCCTAAAACTTGAAATTTCATACATAAAGTGATATAATCAAATAAAAGGCAGGTGGTATGTATGAAGCTTGACGGTATTACGGTAACCGAGGTAAAAAGCGCCGTTACCGTATATGCGGAAAGAGGCAAGCACTATCAAATGAGAAACAGAGCCCTCTACGGTCTCTCTCTATGTATCGACGGGCAGATAACCTATATTCAAAACGGACGTGAATACGTATCCGATAGGGGCTGTGCCGTTATTTTACCAAAGGGCGGCGAATACTATATAAGAAAGGATAAAACGGGACACTTTCCGCTTATTAATTTCGACTGTCTTCTGCCGCTTTGCGATACGATAACCGTTATTCCGCTCAAAAACACCGAGCAATTAATTTCGGGTTATAAAAGGCTCGAGAGGCTCTTCCTCTTTGATGGGAGCCGTGCGCAAATCTTCAGTATCTTCTACGGTATGCTTCACGGGCTGTGCTCGGACGACGTCCCAAGTCAGCTGCGAGGCGCTCTCCGTATGATACGGGGCCGTTACGGTGACTTCTCGCTTACCAACGAGGACTTGGCCGCCGAATGTAATATGAGCGAGGTGTATTTCAGACGGCTCTTTAAAAATCATTTTGGCTGCTCTCCAAAGCAGTTTGTCATCGAAATTCGTATCCAAAAGGCGAAGCAGCTCTTGTCCGAGGGCGCACTCAGCGTATCGGCAATATCGGAAAGATGCGGCTTCTCGAGCACCTATCACTTCTCGAGGCTGTTTAAGCAGCATACCGGGCTCTCCCCGTCGGAATACCGAAGGATAAATCACATAAACGAGATATAAATCAGGTCTCTACGCCGTAAGGCGCAAATAATTGTTTGCATTTTGGTATTTCCTGTTGAAAAACGATTATACCTGTGCTATAATTAAATCATAAATCTTCGGGAGGCTTGTTTTATGAGAAATTTGACTATCAAAAGAACCAAGAGCTTTGTCGGCTGTCTTGCAAAAATGAAAATCTACATTGAGGACCACGCCTCGGTGGAGCTCGTGATAAACGATACGCCCTGCCGTAAAATCGGCGAGCTGAAGAACGGCGAGGAGGCGACCTTCCAAATTGGAGAGGGGGCGGCGAAGGTATTCGTAATTGCGGATAAGGTGAGCAGAAATTACTGCAACGACTATTATCAGCTTCCCGAGGGCGAGGAGGACGTCGTTCTCACGGGTAAGAATAAATACAACCCCGCAAGCGGAAACGCCTTCCGCTTCGACGGTAACGACAATGAAGAAGTCCGTGCAAGCCGTAAGCGCGGCACGCGCCGCGGCCTTCGCGTTCTTATAATATCCGGTATTATTGGCCTCGTTATCGGAATTCTGATTGCTTTACTCCCCGATATTATAGTAGCAAACACTCCGAAAACCTTTTCTGCCTACGAAATGAGCATTACCCTAACCGAGGAGTTTGAGGAGATGACCTACGGAACCTACTCGGCCGTCTTCGGCTCGGAAAACGTAGCGGTCTTCGCCCTCGAGGAGGAGTTTGCGTTAGCCGAGGGCTTCGGCGACTATACCCTTGAGGAATATGCCGAGCTTATAATTGAGGGTAACGGTATCGAATATGCCGAATTAAAAAAGGACGGAGAGCTTACATACTTCGAATACAGCTTTTCAAATCCCGAGACGGGCGTGATTTACCGCTACTTCTGCTACGTATACAAAACCGATGATGCCTTTTGGTTAATCCAGTTCGCAACACCCACCGATAAGGTGGATAAATATGCCCCGAAAATTCGGGACTGGGCGGGCTCGGTTAAGTTCTCGGGATAACCCTTCTTTCACACGTAATCAACGATAAGGTAAGGATAATAAAATCCTGCCGAAGGGATAGCCGACAGATTAACAAAAAAGTTATAGCGAGTGCAACATATTTGATTATTTACATTAATAAGTCTCCGTGCTAAAATGAAGATAAATTCTTTATTTTTCGGAGGCAATATGGCAGAAATACTTGAGGTCATTATGATTGTGAGCTTCGGCGCATCCTGGCCGCTTAACGTAATCAAGTCCTATAAGGCAAGAACGACGAGAGGCAAGAGCCTTGCATTTTTGCTCCTTATATTCTTCGGATACATAGCGGGAATAGCATCAAAGCTCCTAAACGGCGCTTATATGGCGGAAATCGGCGAAAAATGGTACGTGCTCTTCTTCTACGTTTTGAACTTCGTTATGGTGGGGGCCGATCTCGTTATGTACGCAAGGAACAAAAGACTTGACAAAATAGCGGGGGTGGCGTGATGAAAATTATCAAGAACCTCGCGTTCGGCACCGACGCGGCGCAGACGCTCGACATCTATCTCCCCGAGGGAGAGACTAAAGCCCTCGTCGTCTATCTTCACGGCGGCGGACTGATAAGAGGCGACAAGAGTGCGGGCGCCACGCACGCGTCCTATCTTACCGAGCGCGGCATAGCCGTTGCCTCTGCCGATTACAGACTGTATCCTACGGCAAAATACCCCGATTTTATCCGCGACGGTGCCGCCGCCACCGCCCTTGCATATAAGTATATGAAGGAGGAGCTCGGCTGCGACAGGCTCTATGTCGTGGGAACGTCTGCGGGCGGATATATCTCTATGATGCTCTGCTTTAACAAGGAATTTCTCGGCGAGGTGGGGCTCGACAACTCCGCTATCTCGGGATATATTCACAACGCGGGACAGCCCACGGCACATTTCAAGGTGCTCGAGCACGAGGGAGTTAATCAGCACCGCATTATAGTTGACGAGCGAGCACCGCTCTACTATATCGGGCTTGAGGAAAAATACCCCCCTATGCTCTTTATCGTTTCCGACAACGATATGGTAAACCGCTATGAAGAAACGATGCTGACGCTCTCTGCCCTTCGCACCTTCGGTTACTCGGGCTTCGACCATATCGTTATGCACAGCACGCACTGCGGGTATTGCAGGGTCGGAGAGGACGGCAGAAATATTTTTGCAGAGATGGTTTACGACTTTATCGAGAGCGCCGAGCGCAGCGATGCATTATAATATATTATAATTCGCCGGCATTCTAAAACAAAATCCCCCATCAAACCATTATTTTAGCTTTTCGAGTTCCCTTTGAAGTCTTTCTACAAGCTTTATTCTCTCTGTGCTTTTAGGAGTGTCAAACGGCTTGCGTCCCACAAGATAATCAATATGTACTACGGAAAGCACGGCGATTTGAGCCTTTCGGATTTGGCGAAAAAGGAGTTTTTTGATATGACAACCTATTATTTCAAGCAGGTTCGCGAGGGCTACAACGGAGTTCGGGGCTCGTGCGCCGAGGATGCCGTCAGCTATGAGGCGAGCGTGTACACCGTGCTCGTCGGCTTCGAGTGCGACGGCGAGGAAGAGGTGATTATAATTCCCGAGAGAAATCCCGAGACTGACGGTATCGTAACTCATATCGGCTATAAGGAGGGGCTTGACGAGGCCCACGAGCACTGGACCGACTGGCACCACCCCTCGAAGGGCTGCGACCATATTCCCGACCGCTATTACCTTATCGAGAGCCGCGTATCCGTTCCACAGGGGATTAAGAAAATAGTTATCCCGAAGACGGTAGAGAGGGTTTCCTCTCTCGCCTTTTCGGATGCCGAGGGCGTTATACTCGAGGTGCACCCCGATAACCCCCGCCTTACGGTCAAGGATAATAAAATCCTGCCGAAGGGATAAGTCGACAGATTAACAAAAAAATTATAGCGAGTGCAACATTTGATTATTGACATTAATAAGTCTCTGTGCTAAAATGAAGATAAATTCTTTATTTTTCTTACGGAGAATTCTATGAGGAAATACTTAGAAAATTTTATGGCAGAGTGTGAATATTGCGCCGAGGATTCTCGCATCCTGCTCGCTGCCTACGAGGTTATTCATTCAAACGATGCCTCTCGCAAAATTCTCGAATACATAATTTCGGAATACGAGCGCGATTACACGCTCGATTTCAAGCCGATTACAGAGCTCTTTCCGAAAATTGCCGAGCTCTCGGGCGTGCACGAATACACAGTGGCGTTAATAGTCTTCCTCTGCCTTACGAGGCATATGAGAGAGCTGTATCGCGAGCGCGGAATTTGCGACTCGGTGTTTCTCCATACGGCACTTGACCTAAAGTACAAGCTTCGCGAATGCAAACAGGTGAATCATATATGCGGAACCTTCGTTGCCTTCTGGTATCCCTTAATATTCAATCTCGAGCTTTTCGCGCTCGGAAGGCTTCAATTCCATATTAAGCCGCTTAATAGAGATTACCGCTCGGAAACGAGATTTCTCCCAGAGGGCACACCCGTGTTAAATATTCATATACCGAATGATTCGACTCCGCTGACCCCAAGCTCTGTCAGAGAGTCCCTCTGCCTTGCGAGAGACTTCTTCCGCGACACACTCGGCGACGACCCGGCTTTCATCTGCCATTCCTGGCTTCTTTGGCCCGAGCACGAAAAAATGCTAAAGCCCGAGTCGAATCTTATCGCGTTTTTACACGAGTTCGAGATTTTGGACTATGGGCTATTTTCAACCCAGAACGTGTGGTGGCGAGTTTTCGGCACAAATGAAAAAAATCCCGACCTGCTCCCGACCGACACCTCACTCAGACGAGCCTACGCGGAGCTTTTGCGCCGCGGCGAGCCCTCCGGCTGGGGATTCGGAATTAAATTTTTGGATTAAAAATAACAAAAAAAGGGGCTGAGTCATTAAGAATTCAGATAAATCAACAGGTTTTGAGAAATTTAATTAAGAAAATCTGAATTCTTAGTGCGAAGCGCCTTTCGGGACTGCTTGATTTAGAGCAGAAATCGTCGTTCTCCGAGCGTGAGGTGTACGAGGGTACATCGAGCGAGGAAACGGCGATACAAAAAGAGCATAAAAAAGGAGAAATTCGCAGAATTTCAACCTTAAAAAATCACAAAGCAAAAAACCAGAGCGAAGAAACCGTGTTTTTTACGGAATCTTCGCTCTTTTTGGGTGTAGCCTCAAATGAAGCAGCCCCTTTGACTTTAGTTAATCTTCGGAAGGCTCGCTGCTGCGATAGACTGTCCTACGCGGCGGCTCGACTCGTCGGGAAGATGAATGGTAATCTTTTCCGCAAGTGCGGGGAATTCCTCGTTAAGCACCTTGATTGCGGTTCTGTGAAGAATGGCTCCGCCCTCTCCCGAGGATACGCGGCCCATAAGAAGCACGTGCTTAATATCGTAGAAGAGCGCGTAGTACGCAACGGCGTAGCCGAAGTATGCGCCTATCGTCTCGTATATTCTCGCCGCGCGCTCGTCACCCTCTGCCATAAGGCCCTGAACGACCTTAAGCTTCTCTGCGGGAGAGGCGCTCTCGTCAAGTGCAATGCCTGCCGCGGGAGCGAGCTTGATTACCGCATCCTGCGAGAAATACTTAACGCCGCAGCCGTAGTCGCCCGACCACTCGTCAAGCATAGCCTCCTTGTTGTAATCGGCGGGAACGAAGGCAAGCTCGTTAAGCCAGCCCGTGATGTTTCCGTTACCGTCAACGTAGCCGCCCGCCTCGCTCGTGCCCATAGCAACGCCGAGGACGTTGTTGTCACCGAGGTCCATAGCACCCGCAAGAGCGGTTACGTCACCGTCGTTCGCAACCTCAATCGGCACGTCTCCGAATTCCTTTGCAATATCGGTGTAGATATTCTTTACAACGCGCTCGAAGGCCTCGGGGTTCTCATTCTTTACCTTAAGGAAGAGCGACGAGGTCATAATACGGTTGCCGACGACGACACCCGCGGT
>JAFVQW010000025.1 GCA_017504605.1 Clostridia bacterium | reverse complement strand
AGGTTTTCAACCTTGATTTCCTCAAAACACACATAATATTAAGAGAGGTACTGTGATTTTTCACAATACCCCTCGTTTTTTATTCGGTTATGCCTAAATGCGACAGCCCCTTAAAATTTACTTTAGTCGTCCTCTTTTTCCTCGTCCCCGTCACCTGCGCTCTCGCGGTTGTCAAGAACGTGCAGATGCTCGATACGTCTACCGTCCATCTTAAGAACGCGCACGGTAAGGCCGAGAGCCTCGAAGCTGTCGCCCTCCTCGGGAATTCTGCCGAGAACCTCCATAGCCCAGCCGTTGACGGTAGAGGTGTCCTCCTCGGGCTCCTCGTCAATGTCGAGCTCCTCAAAGAGCTTCTCGATGCTCGCCATACCCGAAACTATGTACTCGTGCTCGGAGGTCTGCTTGATTTCCTCGACGATTTCGTCGTGCTCATCCCAGATGTCGCCGACAATCTCCTCGAGGACGTCCTCAAGAGTGACGATGCCCGCGGTAGAGCCGTACTCGTCGGAGACAACCGCCATATGAAGCTGCTTCTCCTGAAGGTCCTTCAAGAGGTCGTTAACCTGCATCTTTTTGGTTACGTAGATTACGGGCTTCATAATTTCCGATATCGGAGTGCTTTCCTTAAAGGAAAGGGTAAAGAAGTCCTTATAATAAACTATACCGATAATGTTGTCAAGGTCGCCGCTGTATACGGGAATACGCGAGTAGCCCGACTCGGAGAAGACCTCCGCGAGCGTCTCCTTATCGACGTCCTCGGGAACCGCGGTGATGTCTATACGGGGGGTGAAAATGTCGCCAACCTCGAGCTCGCCGAACTCGATGGCGCTTCTTATAAGCGTGCTCTCCTCCTCGTCTATACCGCCGCCCTCCTCGGCCTCCTCGATAATAGAGATGAGCTCCTCCTCGGTCATACCCTTATCCTCCTCGGCCTTGAATATACGGGAGATAAGGCGCTGAAGAAGGTTGAATATAAAGCTGAGAGGCGTAAGCACTATAAGAAGGAAGTTAATGAGGGGCGCCGAGAACATCGAGAAGCGCTCGGGAAACTGCTTCGCCAGAGTCTTCGGGAGTATCTCGCCGAAGGTGAGCACAACGAGCGTCATGACGAGAGTTGATACGGTAACGCTCGCCTCCTGATTAGCGATAAGAAGTGCAAAGAGCACCGTCGCAAGCGAGGATGCCAAGATGTTAACTATGTTGTTTCCTATAAGAATAGTGGAGATAAGGGAGTCGTAGTTATCGGCGAGCTTAAGCACGAGCGCCGCCTTTTTGTTGCCCTTTTCCGCCATATTCTTAACTCTTATTCTGTTGAAGGTGTTGAAGGCGGTCTCGGTAGCCGAGAAATACGCCGACATAATCACACAGAAAATAATGACGAACAGCATAACTAATTGTGGGTCCATGATGGAAAATAAAAGCCTTTCTTTTGTTAAAATTTTTATTGTGTTTTTTGAAATTCGGTGTTTGTTTGAGGAATTTCGCCTTTTTGAAAAAAGCAAAAAAAGGCGTAGCCATACCCTAAAGTGTGGCTAAGCCTGTGATATTGACATATATGGGGGCGGTAATTACGGTACAATTATCCGCGTCCGCGTCGTCGTCCATCTATTCCTCCGAAAAATTTACAGTCGGCTATGCCCACTGCATTGATACAAGAGGTAGTATACCATAAAGCACGGGAAAAGTCAAGTGCTTATTTTTCTTTTATGAAAAAAAGAGAACGATTTTCTTTTTTGCCTAATTATTACCTAAGTTTTAAATTTTTACTTAATATTGACATTTGTCGCGCGCGGTGCTAAAATATACAGGTAAAAATATGCTCAATAAAAGGAAAGAAAAGATGTTTAGAACTCTACTGAAGAGCGTCAGAGAATATAAGCTACCGTCAATTCTCGCGCCCCTTCTCGTCTCCTGCGAGGTTGTCATAGAGTGTATAATACCTATGATAATCGCCGAGCTCGTCAACCGCTTCGGCACCGCGGAGGGCGGCTTTGATATAGACGGCGTATATCGGTACGGTGCTATCGTTGCGCTTCTGGCTATTCTCTCGCTCGGCTTCGGCGCCGCGGCGGGCGTTGCCTGCTCGAGGGCCTCCTGCGGCTTTGCGAGGAATTTGCGGCGCGATATGTTTCATTCGGTGCAGAGCTTCTCGTTTGAGAATATCGACCGCTTCTCGACCTCGTCGCTCGTGACGAGGCTTACCACCGACGTCGCCAACGTTCAGAATGCCTATATGATGATAATCCGCACGGCAATCCGTGCGCCCTTTATGCTCATTTTCGCTATCGTTATGGCGTTTATAATGGGCGGCAAAATGGCCTGGGTATTTATCGGCGTGGTGCCGATTCTCGGTATCGGCCTTGCCTTCGTTATTTCGCGGACTATGCCTCTTTTCAGGCGCGTTTTCAAGAAGTACGATAAGCTGAATGCCTCGGTTCAGGAGAACGTTAAGGGTATGCGCGTGGTTAAGTCCTTCGTGCGCGAGGACTATGAGAAGAAGAAGTTCGGCGCCGCCTCGGAGGAGGTATGCCTCGACTTCACCCGCGCCGAGCGTATACTCGCTCTCAATAATCCCATAATGCAGATTTGTCTTAACATCGTTATGATATTCGTTCTCTCTGTCGGCTCGAATATGATTATATCCTCGGGCGGCGAGGCGCTGAACGTCGGACATCTCTCGGCGCTTCTCACCTACGGCTTTATGATACTCTCGAGCCTTATGATGCTCTCGATGATATTCGTTATGATTACGATGGCCACCGAGTCGGGCAGGAGAATATGCGAGGTGCTCCGCGAGAGCCCCACCATTGTCAGCCCCGAGAACCCCGTGTGTGAGGTTCGCGACGGCTCGATTGAGTTCTCGGACGTCAGCTTCAAGTATTCCGAGGCGGCGGGTCGCTTCGCCCTTTCTGATATAAACCTCAGTATAAATTCGGGTGAGACCGTCGGAATAATCGGCGGCACGGGCTCGTCGAAGTCCACCCTGATACAGCTCATCTGCCGTCTTTACGATGCGAGCCTCGGTGTAGTCAAGGTGGGCGGCGTCGACGTGCGCGAGTACGACCTTAAGACGCTCCGCGACAAGGTTGCCGTGGTGCTGCAAAAGAACGTGCTCTTCTCGGGCACGATAGCCGAGAATTTGCGCTGGGGTAATGCCGAGGCAACCGACGAGGAGCTGCGCCACGCGGCGCACCTTGCCGCTGCCGACGAGTTTATCGACAGCTTTCCCGACGGCTACAACACCTACATAGAGCAGGGAGGCGCAAACGTTTCGGGAGGACAGAAGCAGAGGCTCTGTATCGCACGCGCGCTTCTTAAGAAGCCGAGGATACTTATTCTCGATGACTCGACGAGCGCCGTCGATACCCGTACCGATGCGCTTATCCGCGCGGCAATGCGCGAGTACATTCCCGAGACGACGAAGATTATAATCGCACAGCGTATCGCATCGGTTTGCGATGCAGATAAAATCATCGTCCTCGACGGCGGTAAAATTCACGCGATGGGAACTCACGCATCCCTGATGGAGGATTGCGAGATTTACAGAGAAATCTATACCTCGCAGAATAAGGCAGGTGATGAAGATGAGACCTAATGTTAAGCCTCGCCCGAGGGCGAAGCGCGGGACGATGAAGCGGCTTATAAAGACCGTGTTCTCGTTCTATCCGCGCCTTCTTCCTCTTACGCTTATTTGTATCGTTATATCCTCTGCCGTAGCATCGATGCCTACGATTTTTATGCAGAAGGTAATTGCCGAAATCGAGCTTGCTCTCAAGAATTCGCTCGGCTGGGGCGACGTTGGCGGCAATATTATCAAATACGTGATAATGCTTGCACTGCTATACGTGCTCTCTCTTACCGCTAACACGGTATATCACCAGCTTATGGCGGTAATAACGCAGGGAACGCTGAAGAAGTTCCGCGATAAGATGTTCGCGAAGATGCAGGAGCTCCCCGTTAAGTTCTTCGATACCCACGGCCACGGCGACATAATGAGCTATTACACCAACGACATCGATACGCTCCGTCAGCTCGTTTCGCAGAGCCTGCCGCAGCTTATCGTTTCGGCGGTTACGGTTATCGTGCTGCTCTCAATAATGATGTACTTCTCGGTATGGCTCGGCCTCGTCGTTATCGTCGGCGTTATGATTATGCTCATTGTCACCAAGAAAATCGGCGGCGGCTCGGCTCGCTACTTCGTCTGTCAGCAGAGGGCGATGGGTAAGACCGAGAGCTTCATTGAGGAGATGATGAACGGCCAGAAGGTTATCAAGGTCTTCTCGCACGAGGATGCCGTAAAGGAGAGCTTCGACGAGGTTAACGACGCGCTCTGTGCTGATGCCACCCGCGCTAACACCTACGCCAATACTCTCGGACCTATCCTTAATAATATAGGAAACATTCTTTACGTAATAGTTGCCGTCGCGGGCGGAATATTCCTCCTCGGCGGAGCGACCAACCTCTCGATTTCGGGGCTTGCCTTCTCGGTCAGCGTCGTCGTACCCTTCCTTAATATGACGAAGCAGTTTACGGGCAACGTCAATCAGGTCTCCCACCAGATTAACGCCGTCGTAATGGGCCTTGCGGGCGCATCGCGTATTTTCGAGCTCTTGGACGAGGAGGCCGAGGAGGACGACGGATACGTTACCCTCGTGAACGCCAAGGAGATTGACGGCGTTCTCGTCGAGTGCCGCGAGCGCACGGGCATCTGGGCCTGGAAGCACCCGCATAAGGCTGACGGCACCGTCACCTACACCCGCCTTCGCGGCGACGTCCGTATGAGTGAGGTCGATTTCAGCTACGTGCCGGGCAAGACGGTGCTTAAGAACGTAACGCTTTACGCCGAGCCCGGGCAGCAGGTTGCCTTCGTCGGCTCGACCGGTGCGGGTAAGACCACTGTTACCAACCTTATAAACCGCTTCTACGACATAGAGGACGGAAAAATCCGCTACGACGGAATTAACATAAGAAAGATAAAGAAGGACGCGCTTCGCCGCTCTCTCGGTATAGTTCTTCAGGACACAAATCTCTTTACGGGAAGCGTAATGGACAACATAAGATACGGCAGACTTGAGGCAACCGACGAGGAGTGTATCGCGGCGGCACGCCTTGCGGGGGCCGACGACTTCATTACCCGCCTCCCCGAGGGCTACGGCACAATGCTGACGGGCAACGGCGCCAACCTCTCGCAGGGACAGCGCCAGCTTATCGCGATTGCGAGAGCGGCGGTGGCCGACCCGCCCGTTATGATACTTGACGAGGCTACCTCGTCTATCGATACCAGAACCGAGGCGATAGTTCAGCGCGGTATGGAGGCTCTTATGAAGGGGCGCACGGTGTTCGTTATCGCGCACCGCCTATCCACCGTCAAAAACTCCGACGTAATAATGGTGCTTGAGAAGGGCGAGATAATAGAGCGTGGAAGCCACGACGAGCTTATAGCACGCGGCGGCCGCTATTACAGTCTTTACACGGGCGCCTTCGAGCTTGATTAAATATGAGTGATTTATCTCTTGGGTGCGCTTTTACGGGGCACAGAAAAATAGAGGACTCGCACCTTGGTAAAATCGAGCCGCTCGTTATGCGTGCGATAGAGTATGCGTACGGCGAGGGCTGCCGTAAATTTTACACGGGTGGGGCTCTCGGCTTCGATACCGTGGCGGCGAAGGCGGTTATACTTTTTCGCCTCCGTCACCCCGACGCCGAGCTTCATATCATAGTCCCGTGCGCCGAACAGAGCGCGGCGTGGAGTGCCGAGGAGTGCAGAATGTACGACTACCTTCTCGGTGAGGCGAACAGCGTATCGGTGCTCGAGGACGGATATACCGCGGACTGTATGAAGCGACGTAATGCCGAGCTCGTCCGCCTCGGCGACATTATAATCGCGTATATGGGGCGCGAGAGAAGCGGTGCGGGACAGACCGTCCGTATGGCCCGCCGTGCGGGAAAACGGGTCTATAACCTCTATCCGCGACTTAATTCAACGACCTAATTTGTAAATATAAGTAGTCAAAAAAACATCGTCTTTTGGGCGGCGTCCGGCAGGGCGCCGCCTCTTTTTTGACCTCGCCGCGGCGAATTTCAGAGGGCGGTGGTTTTATTTAATAAAATATATTGACTTTTATACCGAATTGTAGTAGAATATTATTGCTAAAATATGACCGTAAAGGTAATGGAGGTTTTATGGAACAGACACGGCTTAATGCGCTTAGGCGTACGGCAAACAACATCCGCCTCGGCATAATCGAGGGCGTATACAGCGCGGGATGCGGACATCCCGGCGGCTCTCTCTCGATTGCGGATATTCTTACATATCTCTACTTCGAGGAGATGAACATTGACCCGAGCAATCCTAAGTGGGATGCTCGCGACCGCTTCGTGCTCTCGAAGGGACACACCGCTCCCGCACTTTATGCTACCCTCGCTGAGCGCGGATATTTCCCGAAGGAGGAGCTTAAGACGCTCCGTCAGATTGATTCTCATCTTCAGGGACACCCCGAGATGAAGAACACCCCCGGTGTCGATATGACGACGGGCTCGCTCGGTCTCGGATTCTCAGCGGCCTGCGGAATGGCTCTCTCGGCAAAGGTTTACGGTAACGATTACCGCGTATACACCGTTGTCGGCGACGGCGAGAGCGAGGAGGGTCAGTTCTGGGAGGCCTCCATGTTCGCGGCTCATTACAAGCTTGATAACCTCGTATGTATTCTCGACCTCAACGGCCTTCAGATTGACGGCCCCATAACCGAGGTAATGAACCCCACTCCTCACGATGAGAAGTTCGCGGCGTTCGGCTGGCACGTTATAACCATTTCGGCACATAATTTTGACGAGATTGAGGCGGCTCTGGCCGAGGCTCGTACGGTTAAGGGTAAGCCCACCGTAATTATTGCGAATTCGGTTAAGGGCAAGGGCGTTTCCTATATGGAGAACGAGTGCGCATGGCACGGCCAGGCACCGAAGGAAGACCTTTATAAGGTAGCGGTTGCCGACCTTCTTGCAATTGAGAAAGAGATTAAGTGAGGTGAATACGATGACTGAGAAGAAGGCTACGAGAGAGAGCTACGGCGCGGCGCTTGCCGAGCTTGGCGAAAAGTATGACTTTTTAGTGCTTGATGCCGACCTTGCGGCGGCTACCAAGACGGGAATGTTCAAGAAGAAGTTCCCCGAGAGATTTTTTGACTGCGGTATCGCAGAGGGAAATATGATGAGCGTTGCGGCGGGTATTGCAACTACCGGTAAGACGGTTTTCGCATCCTCCTTTGCAATGTTCGCGGCAGGCCGTGCATACGAGCAGATACGCAACTCCATAGGCTACCCCCACCTTAACGTTAAGATTGGCGCAACTCACGCCAGCATTACCGTCGGCGAGGACGGCGCTACCCACCAGTGCAGCGAGGACCTCGCGCTTATGCGTACTATCCCCGGCATGACCGTTATCAACCCCGCCGATGCTACCGAGGCTTACGCTGCGGTTGAGGCGGCTATCAACACCTACGGCCCCGTATATCTTCGCTTCGGAAGATTTCCCGTGCCGAACCTCTCCGCCGAGCTTCCCGATTACAAGTTCGAGATAGGTCGCGGAATTACCTACCGTGAGGGCACCGACGTTGCGCTTATCGCGACGGGATATATGGTGCATCTTGCAGTGGAGGCTGCCGATATGCTCGCTAAGGAGGGCATCAGCGCATCCGTGGTTAACATTCACACCATTAAGCCTATCGACAGGGAGCTCATCACCGAGACGGCTAAGAAATGCGGTGCTGTAGTTACCGCAGAGGAGCATACCGTTGTCGGCGGCCTCGGCTCTGCCGTATGCGAGGTGCTCGCAGAGAGCTGCCCCGTTCCCGTTCTTCGCGTCGGCGTTGAGGATAAGTACGGAAGAAGCGGAAAGGTGCCCGCGCTTCTCGAGCTCTACGGCCTTACCGCCGAGAGAATTGCCGCTCGTGCAAAAGAGGCAATAGCGCTTAAGAAATAACAAACCCCAAAAAACAGAGGTATGTCTATCTCTGTTTTTTTGGAACTAAAGATAAGGGGAAAGAAAATGAAAAGAGTTCTTTTGAAGCTCTCGGGTGAGGCGCTCTCCCGCGGCAGCGGGGAAATATATGACAACGGCTTCGTCGACAGCGTTGCGGCATCGCTTAAGGCCTGTGTCGACGAGGGCTATCAGGTTGCCGTGGTCGTCGGTGCGGGTAACATCTGGCGCGGCAGACAGGGCGGCGAGATGGACCGTACCCTTGCCGACAGAATGGGTATGCTTGCAACCGTGATTAATTCTATTTGCCTGAAGGACGCGCTCGAGCGCGCGGGTGCCGAGGCGGTCGTGATGAGCGCCGTGCCTATGTCACCCTTTGCCGAGGGCTACTCGGCCGAGCGTGCGGTTGAATATCTTGAGTGTGGCCGCGTGGTTATACTCGGCGGCGGCCTCGGTATACCCTTCCTCTCCACCGACACCGCGGGTGCCGTGCGTGCGAAAGAAATCGGCGCCGATGCTATGCTTATGGCAAAGAACATAGACTACATATACACTGCCGACCCGAGGAAGGACCCGACCGCCGAGCGTATTGAGAGCATCGGCGCCTCGCGTATGCTCGCGATGAACCTTACCGCCATTGATGCCACCGCCACCGCGTTCTGCCTTGCAAACAAGATGGAGATACGCGTTTTCGGTCTTAAGGAGCCGTCGGATATTCTTAACGCCGTTCGCGGCAAGAGCGTCGGCACCGTAGTAATTCCCGAATAAAAACAGAGTGTAACAATCCAAAATAAAGGAGAAAAACCTATGAAGCTTGATACCAAGGATTTTGAAGCAAAAATGAAAAAGAGCGTTGCCGCATACAGCGATAACCTCTCCACCATAAGAGCGGGCAGAGCAAATCCCGACGTTCTTAAGAAGATAAGCGTTGACTACTACGGCTCGCCCACACCCATCTCCGCTATTGCGGAAATCAAGGTTACCGATGCACGCACCATCGTTATTAACTCCTGGGATAAATCGGCGATGAAGGGAATTGAGAAGGCTATTCTCACCTCCGACCTCGGTATTAACCCCCAGAACGACGGCTCGTCTATCCGCCTTTCCTTCCCCCCGACGACCGAGGAGCGCCGTCGCGAGCTTTCGAAGCAGATTGCAAAGATGGGCGAGGAGGCCAAGGTTGCTATCCGTAACATTCGCCGTGATGCCAACGATAAGGTTAAGGCGATGAAGAAGGACGGCGAGATGACCGAGGACGAGGCTAAGTCGAGCGACAAGAGCGTACAGGACCTCACCGACAGATACATCAAGGAGATTGATGGCGTTACCGCAGCGAAGACCAAGGAGATAATGGAGATTTAATTTCTCCCGAAGGAGTGGCGCTTTGGATAAAAACAAAAGCATAGAGCTTCCGAATACCGACGGCAGACTTAACTCTATCGGTATCATAATGGACGGAAACGGCCGCTGGGCGAAGAAGAGGCATCTTCCCCGCAGTGCGGGACACGTCGCGGGAGCGAAGATTATACAGAGGGTTCTCGAGGACCTGCGCGAAATGGGTGTTCACCACGTGACCCTCTACGCCTTCTCTACGGAGAATTGGCGCCGTCCCGCCGACGAGGTCGAGGGACTTATGGACTTGATTTATAAGTATCTTGACGAGGTCGTTATCCCGAAGATTGAGAGCGACAAGGACTTTTCGATGCGCTTTCTCGGTGATAAGTCGGCGCTCTCGGAGAAGCTGCGAAGCAAGTGCATAGAGGTTGAGAATATGGCGAAGGACCGCGCCTTTATATGTAATCTCGCCTTAAACTACGGCGGCCGCGATGAGATTGTCACCGCCGTCAACTCGGCTCTTGCCGAGGGTAAGACGAGCATTACCTGCGAGGATATTCAGCGCCACCTCTATACCTCTGCCTCTCCCGACCCCGACCTTATTATTCGGACGGGCGGGGAATACAGGCTCTCGAACTTTATGCTCTGGCAGAGCGCCTATTCGGAGCTTTATATCACCGATACCCTCTGGCCCGATTTCGGCAGGGAGGATATCGTTAAGGCGACCGAGGCCTTCCTCTCTCGCCGCCGCCGCTTTGGCGGCCTTAACGAGGAGGACAAATGAAGACAAGAATTCTGACCGCCGTCGGCATCGCCGCGGTGGGCATACCCCTCCTCATATTTTCGGAATATATCATATTTTCGATAGCGCTCGGTGCGCTCTCGCTTATGGCGACCTTCGAGCTCCTTCGTGCGCTCGGAGTAAATAAAAAATACGCGCTCTCGATACCCGCGCTTATAATTTCGGCGGCGCTGCCGCTGTTTTCGCACTCGCTCTTCATTCCGACGGGCGAGCATATGCGGTACATCGTTATTTTGGCGCTCGTGCTTTTTGCCTATCTTTTATACCTTGCCGCCGTGCTCGTATTCTCGGGTGGGGCGCTCGGATATGCCGATGCGGCGGGCGCGTTTATGGGACTCGCTTATATAACCGTGTCCTTCACCTCGCTCTCGCTTCTCCGTTATATGCATATGGGCGGCTGCCTTTTCGGTCTCGTGTTTGTTGCGGCTTGGGTGTGTGACACCTTCGCCTATTTCACGGGACGGCTCTTCGGTAAGCATAAGCTCGCGCCGACCCTCAGTCCGAAGAAGACCGTCGAGGGCTCGGTCGGCGGTATAGTCTTTACCGTGCTTGCCTTTATGCTTTACGGCTTCATTATGGAGAGGGCACTCTCGCTTACGGCAAATTACGCCATTCTTGCGATATCCGGCCTCGTTCTTTCCGTAATTTCTCAAATCGGCGACCTTTTCGCCTCGCTCATTAAGCGCGAGCGCGGAATTAAGGATTACAGCAGGCTTTTGCCCGGTCACGGGGGAATACTCGACAGATTTGATTCCATACTCGCCGTCTCCACGGTGCTTATGGTTATTTGCATAGTCTTCCCGCCGTTTTCTTAAAATACCGAAAACCGCCGCAGTGCTGTGGCGGTTTTCAGCCCGAAAGGCATATTTGATATGAAAAAAACTATTTCGGTTCTCGGTGCTACCGGCTCCGTCGGCACGCAGGCGCTCGACGTTGCACGCCGTCGCGGCTATGCGGTTGACTTTATGTCGGCGGCGAGGGACGTAAGAGGGCTCGAGCGCGCCGCGCGTGAATTTTTGCCGACTGCCGTTGCTATGGCTGACGAGGCGGCGGCGAGAGAGCTTTCTCTTTTGCTTTCCGATACTGATATACGCGTTCTCTCGGGTAGTGAGGGCATTGTCGAGGGAATACTCGCCTCGCGCTCCGAGACTACGGTTAACGCCACGCTCGGCGAGGCGGGTCTTATGCCTACGCTCGCCGTAATTGAGGCGGGGCAGAGGCTCGCCCTCGCGAACAAGGAGAGCCTCGTTATCGCGGGAGATATAGTCACGTCGCGCGCAAGGGAGGCGGGGGTAGAGATTATTCCCGTTGACAGTGAGCACTCGGCTATATTCCAGTCGCTCGCCTCGGGCAGGGCGGGGGAGGTGAAGCGGCTTCTTCTCACCGCCTCGGGCGGCCCCTTCTTCGGCTATACCGAGGAGGAGATATCCCGTGTAACGCTCGCCGATACGCTCCGTCACCCGACCTGGAAAATGGGGCGGAAGATTACCGTCGACAGTGCGACCCTTATGAATAAGGGCTTCGAGATTATCGAGGCGCACCACCTATTCGGCGTTCCGAGCGAAAAAATAGAGGTCGTCGTTCATAGGGAGAGTATACTTCATTCGGCGGTGGAATATATTGATAATGCCGTCGTCGGGCAGATGTCGGTGCCCGATATGCGTATGTGCGTGCAGTACGCCGTGGACTATCCCGAGCGTGTGGCACCCGTTATCGAGCCGCTCGACCTCTTTGAGGTGGGCAGGCTTACCTTCAACCGACTTGACGAGAGCGTTTTCGGCGCTCCCGCCCTTGCGAAGCGGGCTATAATTGACGGCGGAGCTATGCCCGCCGTGCTGAACGCCGCCGATGAGGTGGCGGTCGGTGCCTTCCTGCGCGAGGAAATAGGCTTCTCCGAGATTATGCCCGTCGTTACCGAGGTCTACGAAAAGACGAGCGACGCTCGCTCGGCGCATAGCCTCGACGATATAATTTCGGCAGACCGTCGCGCTCGCGCGCTCGCGGGCGAGAGGATAAAGAGAAAATAACAGAGCCGAGAGGAAAGGAAAAGAATGAATATAGCAATTACCGTAATATCGGCAATCCTCGTATTTGGCTTTTTGATTTTTATACACGAGTTCGGACACTATATTACCGCGAGACTTTTTAAGGTCTCCATAACCGAGTTTTCGATAGGAATGGGCCCGCGCCTTCTTTGGTATGATAGCAAAAAGACGGGTATAAGATACAGCCTCGCTATGCTTCCGATAGGCGGCTACGTGGCTATGGTGGGTGAGGACGAGGCCTCGGACGACCCGAACGCATTTAATAAAAAGCCCGCGTGGCAGCGCTTTATCATCACCGCCGCGGGTGCCGCGGTTAATATTATCGTCGGCTTTATCGTTATGATAATCCTTGCGGCAATCGTGAAAATAGGCGGCACTACGGTGTACGGCGAGATTGCGAGCGAGGAGTTCGCCGATACCGAGGGAATAGTCTACGACGGCTCGAACTCCGCAGAGCTTATTCTCCCCGGCGACGTTATAAAAACCGTCAACGGCAGACGGGTCGTAATACTCGACGAGCTCTCGTACGAGGTTATGCGCCACGGAAACGAGCCGATGACGCTTACCGTGCTCCGCGAGGGGCGCGAGGTTACCCTCGAGGGCGTGGTTTTCCCGCAAATGACCTCGCAGGGACAGACCTTCGGACTTTTGAATATGAGGGTCTACGCGATAGGGGATAAGGGTGTCCTCGACGTTTTGAAATACTCGGTGCGTAAGTGCGCGCTTACCGTCAGAACGGTATGGGAGTCGCTCTTCGACCTTATAACTGGAAGATATTCGCTCGCGGCGGTCTCGGGACCCGTCGGCATATCGGGCGCAATCGGTGAGGCGGCGAACGCGGGAATTACCTCGCTTATGAATATCGTCGTCCTAATCAGCATAAACCTCGGAGTTATGAATTTACTGCCTATACCCGCGCTTGACGGCGGAAGGCTTATAATCATACTCTTCGAGATGATAACGAGAAAAAATGTTCCCGAGAAATTCGAGAGGGTGGTAAACGGCGCGGGCCTTGCGGTGCTGCTCTTGTTCTCGCTTCTCATTATGATAAAGGACGTAATTCAACTGTTTTAGCTTTTGGAGGGCTCGCTTTGGAAAGAAGAATGACAAGGGCGGTTCGGGTCGGAAATATCACCGTCGGCGGCGGCAGTGCCGTGACGGTGCAGTCGATGACGAGCACCGATACCCATGATTTTGATGCTACCTACGCCGAGGCTATGCGGCTTGCCGAGGCGGGCTGTGATATAGTAAGGCTTACCGTGCCCGATATGGAGGCGGTACGCACCGTCGAGCGGCTTCGGGCGCTTGGCTTTCCGAGACCGATAGTCGCGGACATTCACTTCAATCACGAGCTTGCTATCGCCTCGGCGTATGCGGGGGCGGATAAAATCAGAATTAACCCCGGTAATATAGGCTCGGCCGAGAAGACGGCGCTGGTCACGCGCGCCTGCCTTGACTGCCGAGTGCCGATAAGAATAGGCGTTAACTCGGGCTCGCTCGAGAGGGAAATCCTCGCGAGGCACGGTGCACCAACCGCCGCGGCGCTCGCCGAGAGCGCGCTTTATCACGCGGGACTGCTCGAGGAGCAGGGCTTTCGCGATATTATACTGTCGGTCAAGGCATCTGACACCCGCACGATGATTGAGGCTAACCGAATTCTCGCGGGGAAGACCGAGTACCCCTTGCATCTCGGTGTAACCGAGGCGGGCGGCGGTAGCTCCGCTCTCGTCAAGAGTGCCGTAGGTATAGGCACGCTTCTTGCAGAGGGAATAGGCGATACCGTGCGCGTATCACTCACCGACGACCCCGTAAAGGAGGTCGGCGCGGCACGAGAGATACTGAAGGCCCTCGGCCTTACCGATAACCCCGGAATGGATATAATATCCTGCCCGACCTGCGGCAGGACGAAAATCGACCTTATTTCGCTCTCGCGCGAGTTTACCGCACGCGCCGAGCGCGAGGGGCTCGACCGTCTTAATATAAAGGTAGCCCTTATGGGCTGTGCGGTTAACGGCCCGGGCGAGGCACGCGAGGCGGATATAGGCATCGCGGGCGGCGACGGAGAGGGGCTTCTCTTCAAGCGGGGCGAGATAATCAGAAAAATACCCGAGGATAAGCTTATCGATACGCTTATCGAACAAATCCGCGAGATGACGGATAAAAAATAACGCCTGCCGACCTCGGCGGGCACACCACCGAGAGAAAGGACAGGCTATGGAACAGAGGGATAAAAGGAAATTCCTTGAGGTCTTCACCAGGTATACCCCGAGTGAGACCAAGCGCGCGCTCCTGATGCGCGCCACCGATGCGAGCTACAGATATAAGAGAGAGCCGATGCGCGTTGAGGTTGAGCTTTATTTTCCCGCGCACGAGGACGCTCTTACGATATACGAGATTGCCGACGAGTGCCGCGCCCTTTACAGTGCGGAGAGCTTCAAGATTTTTCCGCATTTTCCCGCCTCGGAGTTTAAAATCGAGCGCTTTCCCGAGATTGCCTACGAGGCCTCTCTTTGCGGAGCCCTGACCCAGGGCTTTCTTTCGGGCGCCGATTATCACGACGACGGCAGTGTGATAAGAATAGGCATACCCTTTTTCGAGACCGGCATTGACTTCGTTAAGTCGGCGGGCACCGAGGATATACTTTCGAACATACTTTTCAGCCGCTACGGAGTACGGCGGCGTATAATTCTCGAGGAGAACGGCGGCGCGAGGGAGCAGGAAGAGAGGCTTCAAAGACAGCGCGAGGAATATCTTCGCACGGTCGAGAGGGAGAACGCCGAGCGCGTAGCGAGAGAGCATACGGCGATGCGCGAGCAGGCCGAGCTTGAGGCGCGCGAGAACGACCCCTACAGCGATTTCGAGCGCCGTGCGGGGATTTCCTCCTCGCTCGGAGTTTCCGAGAGCCTCGGCGGCGGTGTTTATAAAATAGGCACTATGAAATTTCTTACCGAGGGCGCGAGCGCCGTTTTCGGCGAGCCCTTCGATGTTATCGAGCCCACCCCGATAGCCGAGCTTGACAGCGTGCGCGGCAGCAGCGTTTTTCTCGGCACGGTATTCGAGCTCTCGAGCAAGGAGCTCCGCTCGGGGGACAGGCTCTCGCTCTCCGTCGGCATATCCGATGGCGCGGCTGGCAGCTACGTGCGCCGAGTAGATGCTATCGACGGTGCGGATTGGTTCAAGTCCTTGAAAATGGGAGATAATCTCGCCGTTTTCGGACGGATAAAGAGAGATAAGTTCGACGACGAGCTCTACATAGAGCCGAAATCGATTATGAAAATATCGAGGGCGGAGCGCACCGACGATGCAGAAGAGAAGCGCGTAGAGCTCCACCTTCATACGAATATGTCCTCAATGGACGCCATAATAACCCCCGACGAGCTGATAAAAACGGCAATCCGCTGGGGGCACAAGGCAATTGCGGTCACCGACCACGGTAACGTCCAGGCCTTCCCCGAGGTAATGCTCGCGCTTGAAAAATCCAAGAACACCGAGCTTAAGGTGCTCTACGGTATGGAGGCCTACTTCGTTAACGATACCGCGAGATGCGTCTTCGGCACCGATTATCCCGCCTTTGACGGCGAGATGGTCGTGTTCGATATAGAGACGACGGGACTGTCGAGCCGCAGCTGCAAGATTATAGAAATCGGTGCGGTTAAGATTGCGGGCGGCGAGATAATCGACAGAATGGATATATTCGTCGACCCCGAGGAGCCTATTTCCGAGGAGATTACCCGCCTTACCTCTATCACCGACGATATGGTAAAGGGCGCGCCTAAGGAGCGCGAGGCGGTCGAGACCTTCCTTCGCTTTGCGGGCGGCTCGCTCCTTATTGCGCATAACGCGAACTTCGACGTCGGCTTTATTCGCGTGGCGGCGGAGCGCCACGGCATCGAGTTCAACAATACCTTCCTCGATACCGTAGGACTGTCGAAGTACGTAAACCCCGAGCTCAAAAATCATAAGCTCGATACGATAGCTAAGCATTACGAGCTCGGCGACTTCCACCACCACAGAGCCTCGGACGATGCCGAGGTGCTGGCGAGAATATTCTTCGTTATGCTGTCGCGCCTTCGCAGTGAGGGTGTCGATACCTTCCCGCGTATGCTCGATGCGATGAGCGAGAGGACCGACCCTCTGAAGCTGCCCACGCACCATATGATAATTTTCGCGAGGAACAAGGAGGGCCTTAAGAACCTTTATAAGCTCGTTTCGGCATCCTACCTCGATTATTATAGGAGATTTCCGAGAATACCGAAGTCGCTCCTTGCCGAGCACAGAGAGGGACTGCTTATCGGCTCTGCCTGCGAGGCGGGCGAGCTTTATAAGGCTATCCTCGAGGGCAGAAGCACGCAGGATATTGAGGAAATCGCCTCGTTTTACGACTATCTTGAAATTCAGCCGCTCGGCAATAACCGCTTCCTCATAGAGCAGGAGAGGGTCAAGGACGAGGAGCAGCTTCGCGATATGAACCGCAGCATTTACGAGCTCGGCAAGAAGCTCGGAAAGCCCGTGTGCGCGACCTGCGACGCCCACTTCATAAACGAGGAGGACGAGGTCTACAGACGGATACTCCTTGCGGGAATGAAGTTTGCCGATGCCGACAGACCCACGCCGATATATCTTCGCACGACCGACGAGATGCTCGCCGAGTTCGACTATCTCGGCGAGGCGGCGGCACGCGAGGTCGTTATTGAGAACCCCGGAAAAATAGCCGATATGTGCGAGAAAATCCGCCCGATACCCGAGGGCAGATACGAGCCCGACCTTCCGGGCGCCAAGGAGGAGCTTATCTCCTCCTGCTGGAGCCGTGCTCACGATTGGTACGGCGAGAAGCTGCCCGCCGTCGTTGAGGACAGGCTTAACCGCGAGCTCACCTCGATTATAAATAACGGCTTTGCCGTGCTTTATATGATTGCGGTAAAGCTTGTTGCATATTCCGAGAGCCTCGGCTATCAGGTCGGCTCGCGCGGCTCGGTCGGCTCGTCCTTCGTCGCGACGATGTCGGGCATCTCCGAGGTTAACCCGCTCCCCCCGCATTACAGATGCCCTGCGTGTAGGTATTCCGAGTTTTTCACCGACGGCTCGGTCGGCTCGGGCTTTGATTTGCCCGACAAGAGGTGCCCCGTGTGCGGAGAATGGCTCTACCAGGACGGTCACGACATACCCTTTGAGACCTTCCTCGGCTTCTACGGCGACAAGTCTCCCGATATAGACCTTAACTTCTCGGGCGACGTTCAGGGCAGGGTACATAAATACACCGAGGAGCTCTTCGGTGAGGGACACGTCTTCCGCGCGGGAACCATTACGGGCCTTGCCGATAAGACCGCGTGGGGCTACGTTGCAAAGTACCTTGAGGAAAAGAAGATAAAAATTCCGAAGGCCCAGGTGTCCTATATGACCACGAGGATAAAGGGCATCAAGAAGACGACGGGACAGCACCCGGGCGGTATTATAGTCGTTCCGAACGAGTACGATATATACGATTTCACCCCCGTTCAGCACCCCGCCGACGACCCCCACGCCGATACCATCACCACGCACTTCCAGTTCTCGTATCTTCACGACACGATTTTGAAGCTTGACGAGCTCGGACACGATATTCCGACGAAGTATAAGATGCTCGAGCGCTACACGAACACGAGCGTTCTCGACGTTAAGATGAACGACAAGACGATATACGAGCTCTTTTCCTCGACACGCCCCCTTGGAATAACACCCGAGGATATAGGTGGAAGCCAGCTTGCGACCTTCGGTATTCCCGAGTTCGGCACGAGCTTTCTTCAGCAGGTGCTCCTCGATGCGAAGCCTAAAAACTTCGCCGACCTCGTTCAGATTTCGGGACTTACCCACGGAACCGACGTGTGGCTCGGTAATGCGCAGGAGCTTATTAAGGACGGAACCTGCACGATATCCGAGGTTGTCGGAACGCGTGACGGAATTATGCTTTACCTTATCGCTCACGGAATGGAGAACAAGCTCTCCTTCGATATAATGGAGGCGGTCAGAAAGGGTAAAGGCGTTAAGCCCGAGTGGGAGGAGGCAATGCTCGCCCACGGCGTGCCCGAATGGTATATATCGTCGTGTAAGAAAATCAAGTACATGTTCCCGAAGGCGCACGCCGCCGCATACGTTATGTCGGCAATCCGCCTTGCCTGGTATAAGATTTATTATCCTATGGAATTCTATGCGGCCTTTCTTACCGTCGCGCCCGGCGGCTTCGATGCAGAGGCGGTAGGTAAGGGCTACTCGGGACTTAATAAAATCATAAAGGAGCTTGAGGAAAAGCCCGACGCCACGGCGAAGGACCACGAGCAGCTCGCCACCTTCTATCTTGTAAGAGAGGCTATGGCACGCGGAGTCGTATTCCTCGGGGTAGACTTACAGAAGTCTGATGCTAAGGCCTTCCTGCCCGAGGACGGTAAAATCCGAATGCCCTTCAACTCTCTGCCCGGCCTCGGCGACACTGCGGCCGAGAAGATTGTGGAGGCGCGCGAGCACTACGACCTCTATTCGGTAGAGGAGCTTCGTCTGCGCACGGGAATATCCAAGACCGTCGTTGAGATTTTGCGTCGCAACCACGTGCTCGATAATCTTACCGAGACCAATCAGTTCTCCTTCTTTTAAGTAAAAAAAGGGGCATAGCTCTTCCGAGCCGCCCCTATGTAGTCAGTCTATAAATATGAGAAGAAGGAGAAGCGCCCCGAGGACTATATCCTTCTCGTCGGAGAAGATTAGGAACAGCGCTATCGCTCCTATCAGGATTTCCTCCATGCCGATTTTCTTCGGCATATGAAGTCCGAGGCCGTCGAAAAATCCGCCAAAGCCCGATAAAAAATCGGGCAGACGCGTGCTTTCCCTCGGCATAGCGCCGCACTCCTCGTGCTCGTCGGCCACGCTCTCGCTCTCGGGTGCGTAGCACTCCTCCTCGCGCAGAGCCGTTCCCCCGTAGCTTTCGGGGATACCCTGTCTTGTGGGATAGTTTCTTGAATACATACTACCTCCTCATAAGGTCGAGTATATCGGCAATTGCCATTACCGAGTCGACCGTCTTGCTCCGCTTCTCGGAGAGATAGGGCTTCATCGCACCGATGAGCTCGTGACGGCGTGCGCTCCTTTTCGGCAGTGCCGCCACGGGCGCGGCCTCGGTCGTACCCTCTGTCTCGACCGCCACCGCCTCGGTGTCGACCTCCTCGCCCGAGGACCTTGCGAGCGAGGATATCTGCTCAATCAGGGCGGGGTTTTCCATTATAAGATTAACTATTTTCGAAAGATCGGGAGTTTCGGCCATCAGCTCTCTCCCTTCTTGTATCTGTTAATTACTCTTATCGCCTCGGCGAGATTGATTTTCGCACCGCCCGAGGCGGCGCTTCGTATATCCGACATCGTTTTACTGTCGGGGCATTTCTCGGGTAGCGAAATTCCGTGACCCGAGGCAATCTCTCTGATTTGTGCCCACATTTTTTCATCGGGCAAAGCGGTCAGAGCGGCTAATTTTTCGGTATTAATTCTCATTTGGTTACCTCCTTTCATTCTCGTTACATTCTATGCGAGAGAGGAAAAAAGGTTAAACCCCAAAAGAAAGGAAAAAATATGACAGGACCCGGACCGGGTGGGCCTCCCCCCTTCAAGCCGATGAGCGACGGACTTTCCCGCCCTAAGCGGCTTCGCGACTATCCGCGCTACGCGGCGAAGCGTATACGCGGCTTCTTCGAGCGCCTATTTTACATAATCTCGTTAGTGTGGGAGTCCGCCCCGCTTATGCTCGTGTTTATGGTGCTTCTTTGCCTTCTTGACGGCGTTTTGCCCGTCGTCGGAGCATATATCTCGAAGGACCTTCTTAACGAGATTGCCGCGCTTATTACCGAGCGCAGCATGGGTGCGGAATTTGAGGACGTGTTTAATACGCTGAAGCCGCTATTCTTCCTCTTCGGAATGAATATGGTATACCTCTTCTTTAGCCGAGTGCTTAAGAGGCTTAACAATATGGTTACGGGCATCGCGGGCGAGCTTGTCGTAAACCATATCAAGCTTAAGATTATAGGCAAGGCAAGGGAGGTAGACCTGCGCTCCTTCGACCGTCCCGAGTTCTACGAGAAGCTCGAGAACGCCAATCGCGAGGCGGGCATGCGCCCGATAATGATACTGAACGCCACCTTCAGCGTTGTGAGCGCGCTTATCAGCGCCGTGTCCTTCGTTGCGGTGCTCTTTGCGCTCAGCCCCTACGCTCCCTTTATAATTATAATAGCCGCCATTCCCGGCGCGCTTGTTAACTATGCCTACCGTAACCGCAACTTCCGCTACGTCCGCCGTCATTCTAAGGAGCGGCGGCAGATGAATTATTACTCCGGGCTTATGGTGAACAAGGATATGGTTAAGGAGATTAAAATTCTCGGCCTCTCCGACACCTTCATCTCGAAGTATAAGAGCGTTTTCGCCCGCTATTATAAGGGACTTAAGAGCCTTATAATCAAAGAGGGAGTTATGCAGATTTTGGTTGCGCTTCTCTCGACTGCGGTAAACAGTGCGCTCTTCGTCTATATTGCCTACACCGTCGTTTTCGGCACGGGCGAGGTAGGAGACTATTCGCTCTTCTCGGGCGCGCTCGGCTCTATTGCGGGCTATATCACCACGCTCCTCACCGCCACCGCGACGATTTACGAGGGCACGCTCTTTATAGATAATATGATAGAGTTTATGAAGGAGGAGGTCACCGTCGTTCCTACGCTCGACGAGCCCAGAAGGGTAGAGCTCGGTAAGCCGCACACCATAGAGCTTCGCGGCGTTTCCTTCCGCTATCCCGGCACCGACCGCTACGTCCTCCGCGATATAAACCTCACACTGCGACCCGCCGAATCGGTCGTTCTCGTCGGTCTCAACGGCGCGGGCAAGACAACGCTTATAAAGCTTATAACCCGTCTTTACGACCCGACCGAGGGCGCGATTTATCTCGACGGGCACGACGTTCGCGAGTACGACGTTGAGAGCCTTTACAATATGTTCGGTATAGTATTCCAGGACTTCGGCCATTACGCCGAGAGCGTAGCCGAGAATATCGAGTTCGGCGACGTCCACCGCACGCACGAGAGGGAAACGGTGGAATACGCCGCGAGACAGGGCAGCGCCGACGGCTTTATCGGCGAGCTGCCGAAGGGCTACGATACGCCCCTGACGAGAATGTTCGAGGAGGACGGAATTGAGCTCTCGGGCGGACAGTGGCAGAAGCTCTCGGTTGCCCGCGCATTCTACAAGAGGGCCGACGTACTCATACTTGACGAGCCTACCGCCTCGCTCGACCCGCTTGCCGAGGCCGAGGTGTTCAATCAGTTTGCGGCTCTCTCTGAGAACAGGATAACGATTTTCGTATCCCACCGTCTCTCGAGTGCGGTAAACGCCTCGAAGATAGTCGTCATCGACGGCGGCAGAGTGGCGGAGGAGGGCACGCACGAGGAGCTGATGCGCCTCGGCGGCAGCTATTACAGACTGTTTACAACTCAGGCTAACAGATACATCTCAAATAGCTAACAACAAAAAATGCAAGGAGCCACGTGCTCCTTGCATTTTTTTATTCAAGCCGCCTCGGGAACAGGGGCCTTATATCTGTCTGACTTTCCCGTAAGATAGGTGTAAATAGAGTTCGCTATCTCCCGCACCGTCTCACTTTCAAAGGGAGAAGAGAGGCCGAGAGATGCGAGAACGTCGGGGAGCGAGGCCGATGAGCCCGCGAGCGAAATCAGCTCCTTGTATATTCTCATTCCCTCGCCCTCCTCCTCGAGCTCGGCGAAGAAAATCTCGAGCGCGGGGATAAGAGAGGTGACGTAGGACTGAACGTAGAAGGGATAGCGCACGGTGTGCGTTATGATTGCGTAGTCTATACGGTTGTAGGTCTCCGTGCCGTAGACGGCGAGGGAGGCCTCCTTCGTAAGCTCGTTTAGGCGCTCTGCGGTCACCTCGTCGGCATCGAGCGCATAAATTTTGTGCTCAACCGAGGCGAGGAAGGACTGACTTAAAAGCGTGCTCACGGCATCGTACATAGCCTCAATTCGAAGATAGCTGTATCTCTCGTGCTCGAGCCTATCCTCAAGGAGAGTGAGAGAGAGCAGCTCGAGCGCCTGCGAGGAAATCTCAGCGACGTCGAGCGTGGAGTGCATACCGTTATTCACGTAGGCCTCGAAGAAATGTCCGAACTCGTGAGAGAGCGTGAGGTAGTCCCTCGTGAAGCCCGAGAGGGTGACGAAGAGGAAGGGCGAGGAATTGGTCTCGATATAGGTGGTAAACGCGCCGTTAAAGCGCTCGCTGCCGCTCTTTACGTCGTAGAGGCCGTGCTGGAGCATATAGCAATAGGCATCGAAGATGTCGCCGCCCTGCTCCTCGAGCGCTCCATACATCGTGTTAAGGAGAGTAACGCGGTCGACGGCCGTATCAATGGTGCTGAAATGACTCTCGAAGGCGTACGCCTCGAGCTCGGGGTACATCTCGGTTATATACGCTCTTATATCACCGAGCATTTTCTCGGTGTCGCTTATCGAATAGGAGTGCTCGAGGTCGGAGTAGGCAAGCTCCGCATAAGACTCGAGCCCCATCTCGTCGGCAATCAGAATTCTCGTCCTAACGAGCTCTGTGAAGATGTCTCGCGAGCGCGCAAGCGCCGCGTAGTAATACTTCTGCAAATAGTATGCCTGCCACTGCTCGCGCTTATCCTTATTCGTGGCGTAGCGCTCGGCAACCTCGTCGAGGAATACGTCCACCGTAGCCGTTTTCCCGTTATGGGTTATCTCCACGGTGTAAATGGAGAGCGAGGAATAATCGTTCTCGAGCGAGGCCTCACACTCGAGCAGCGTGATAAGCTCGTCGGTGTAAACGCCGCCGCCCTCGTACTTTTCAATAAGCCCGTCGCCGAAGTACTGCTCCTCAAAGAGCTCGGCGTTCTCCGAGCGCGCCGCCGCGACCATAAGCTCCTCGGTGCTCTTTATGAGGCGGGGATAGCCCTCGCTCACGTATTCGTACTCCGCGGCGAGCGCCTTGTCATTCATATCGCGGTAGTAAAGAATTTCGGCGAGAGTGTACATAGCCATCGTGCTTTTAAAATCACCGTCGAGCGCGACGATAGCCGCGAGCTGCTCCTCAAAGGGCATAGTGTCGCCGTCAATCGAGGCGGTGATAGCGTCAATCGAGGCTATCAGGGTATTAAAATCGGGTCTTTCGTATATAAGCTCGTCAAAATCCACCGTCCCGCGACCATAGTCGCGCACAGCCGGCACGACGACCGTCGGCAGAGGCTTCATCGGGTCGCCGCCCGTACCGATGGGCGGGTCCTTCGGCGGCGTGGGAGTGCTGGGAGGCGGCGTGGTGCCGCCCTCGTCCCCCGAGGGACCCTCGTTACACCCGACGAGCACGGCGAGTGCCGAAAGCAGGAGGGAAATGGCGAGAAGAAGTGAAATCAGTTTCTTTAACAAAACGGAAGCTGCCTTTCATTTTACTTTTTATAAGCCTATTTTATATTATTTTCCCCCACTCTTCAATAACAAAGCATAAATTAATTGCAAAAAAATAATGAACCAGGCGTGCATTTCAAGGTAAAATAGGGTAAAAT
Source organism: Clostridia bacterium (assembly GCA_017504605.1). Lineage (GTDB taxonomy): Bacteria > Bacillota > Clostridia > Oscillospirales > CAG-272 > UBA1740. Next base: position 20,819 of record JAFVQW010000025.1, on the reverse strand, counting down.
ATAATCATCGCAGAGAATTCTCTGCGGGAAGCATTTCGGCATTTAGACTTTTGGATTTAGCAAATATTCGGTAAGAAAACAAAAAAAGAACGGAGAAAACCGGGTATGAAAACAACCAAACTGAACGAAACTAAGCTTTTGGACTTTAAGTCCCACCTTGAGAACGAGGAGAGGAGTGCCGCCACGGTCGAGAAATACCTTCGCGACGTCAGGCGCTTCGTTGCCTTTTTAAAGGGGGCAGAGCTCGACCGAGGGGTAATTATGGAGTATAAGAGCAGCCTGTGCACAAGCTACGCTCCGCGCAGCACCAATTCGATGCTCGCGGCACTGAACTGCTTTTTACGCTTTCTCGGCAGGCACGAGCTCTGTGTCCGACAGCTTCGCGTTCAGCGAGAGGCGTATTGCTCTGCCGAGCGTGAGCTCACGCGCGAGGAGTATATACGTCTTACCGAGGCGGCAAAAAGGAAAAACAACGAGCGCCTGAATCTCATAATACAAACGATATGCTCGACGGGCATACGCGTAAGTGAGCTTAAGTATATCACGGTGGAGTCACTCGAAAGAGGCGAGGCAACCGTGAGCTGTAAGGGCAAGAGCCGCCGCATATTTATATTAACTCGGCTTCGGGACAAGCTGAGGCAGTACTGTAAAAGGGAAGGTATAGCCGCGGGAGCGGTATTTGTAACGAGAAGCGGCGCGCCCGTGAGTCGGAACAGCATCTGGCGGCAGATGAAATCGCTCTGCCGTGATGCGGGGGTCGCAGAGGGGAAGGTATTCCCCCACAATTTAAGGCATCTTTTTGCCCGCACCTTTTACGGAATAGAGAAGGATATAGCGAAGCTTGCAGATATACTCGGACACGCGAGCATAAACACCACGAGAATTTATATAGTCACCACGGGTGAGGAGCACAGGCGTAAGATGGAGAATATGCATCTTATAATATAAAAATAAAAAAACTCGGCGAGAAGCACCGAGCAAAAAGGAAAACATAACGAGAGTTATGTCGCACCGAAAGCCACATAACGAGAGTTATGTTGCCTTTTGCTTTTTTCAATGGCTTAATTTTCCATTTTCTTGCCGAAAAATTGCATACCAAAAAAACCTTTCGTTAATTTTTACAAAAAAATTCTTCGAAAGGCTTTTTCGCTATGTATAAAATTACGAAATTTCGCCGAGACTATTGATTTTGCAAAATAAATGTAATATAATGGACTAAACCGAAACGGTTTTAGTTCATTTTTTTCGGTAATTTTTAGCACATAACTCTCGTTATGTGGCTTTCGGTGCGACATAACTCTCGTTATGTTGCCTTTTCTGATTTTTAGGTCCTTTTTGTTAAAACAGAACGGCCCCGCGTCTTTAGCGGGAGAAGCACCGCTTTCGCACGAAATAAAACCAATCGTGCGATGACTTCAATGGAGAGAACAGTGGATTTTTTGTGGTTTTTTATCGGTCTTTGGACCGGCGCTGCCGTCGGGGTGGGCGTGATGTGCCTGCTCTTCGGCCTTAGTAAAAGCCGTGCGAATGGCGAGAAAAAGCGTCCGCCCCTTTAAGCACTGCGGGAGGACGACGTGAAGCAGCGCAATAAGATAGTAAAGGCGCCCCGAGAGGACGGGAGGGAAGAGACCCGTACCGAGGGGATAGTAGTAATGAATACCGACATTTGTGTCGTATGCGGCGCGGTCGTCCCCGAGGGACGGATAATCTGCCGTATGTGCGAGTGTGAGTTAGAGGAGGAGTAGGCTCGGAGAGGACGGATAAGGCGATACGTAACGGTTGCGGCAAAATGCAGAGCGGTTTTGTTACTTTTTTGTTAATTTTGCATTTGCCTTGAGCCTCGTGCCGAGTGCGGCAGAGCTAAACGCCTGCTATATTTTACAAAATAATGAACGGCATCCCTTCTTATCTATGTGTAAAATCACGAAAATATCACTAAATTATTAATTTTAAATCCTATAAATAATATATTTAAATTGACCGAAAACGCTTTGGCTTGCCTTTTCGGTAAGCTTCATTGCGCGCCTCCACTATATTTGGAGCAAGCGCGCAGGAAAAGCGAAGTAAAAATAAAGACACTCCCGAGGACGTGAAAAGGTACGTGCATCGGGGAATTGTAGCAGTGAGCTCCGACCTGTGTGTCATTTGCGGCGCGGTAGTCCCGAAAGGGACAAATTATTTACCGCGCGTGTGCGAGTGTGGCGGCGTGTCGGAGTGAACTCGGAGAGGAGAGAGCTTGAAGCGAGGATACGTATACGCGATGCTGACGCTTATCAGCGTTCTGCTGCTTGTCGGCGCAGGACTGACGGTGTACTTCGTCACCCATCCAAACAGAAGCAATATCATAGACGTTGACGTAGCCGACGGCACGAGCTCGGAGGTGAGGTTTGAGAGCCTGGCTCTCATTCCGGGCGCGAGCAGCAGCTACACGGTTCGTCTTAATTCCGAGGTTACCGACGAATACGAGGTAGTCCTTGAATTCGATGGGACGGCATCTGCCGGCCTGTGTGAGAATCTCGTCGTCGAGATTGACTGTAAGGGAATGGCGAACAGGAAGACGGCGAAGCTCACCGAGCTTCTTTCGGGCAAGAGCATAATTATCTACGACACTCTTACCGAGGGCGAGCCGTACGAGATTAAAATTACATACCACCTACCCGAGTCGGTCGGGAATGAAGCGCAAAATACCGAGGCAAGCTTTGACTTGACTATTAAAACAAGCAATGCGGGAGGCTTCTATGAATAAGACGGGAGGCAAGAAGGCCTTAAAGATTATAGGCGACGTTCTCTTATACCTCTTTCTCCTTATCTGCGTACTTTCACTTATATTCACCCTGACGGCTAAGCGCGATCCTGACGGCACGGCTACCGTTTTCGGCAGACAGATGCGCATCGTCGTCTCCAACTCAATGGCGAGGTGTGACGAGACCGACGTCTCGGACTTTAAAATTAAGAGCATACCCCTCTACTCTATGGTATTCGTGGAGTGTGTCCCGAGTGACGCGGGGGAGGCTCTTGAGTGGTACTCGAATCTTCGTGTCGGCGACGTTCTGACCATTAAGTACGTTTATACGACACAGGTAACCATAACCCACCGTATCACCTCGATAACCGAGAAGGCGGGGGGATACGTAATAGAGCTTGCGGGAGACAACAAGAATGCCGATACCGACCAGCTCTACCAAACAATAGACACTACGCTCGTCGACAGCCCCAACTACGTTATAGGTAAGGTGACGGGGCAGGCGCGTGTTTTCGGCTTTTTGATGAGCCTGCTTAAGCAGCCTCTCGGAGTCGCTCTTCTGGTAATCGTACCGTGTTTTATCATTATCTTGCTCGAGGTCTTAAAAATCGTAAGAGTTCTTACGGCGGAGAAAAAGAAACGGGAGCAAGAGCAGATGAAGAAGAAGGATGACGAGCTTGAGCTTCTCAGGCAGAGACTCGAACAGCTCGAGCGCCGCGCGGCAGAGCCGACTGAGCATAACGGTGAGGATGACAGTAAATGAAGACTTTTGTAATAATATTCGTTATTTTCTCTGCTACGGTGGCAATAGCGAATCTCGTATACGTCGCCGTAGACGTGATAAGAGAACGCTTGCCTCGGCGCCGAGATAATAAGGACGGTAACGAATTGTACGAGGAAATGATACTCGACGATCCTATCCCCGAGCCTATTCCCGAGCCTATAGTCGAGATAGAGCCCATACCCGAGCCTGAGCCCGAGCCTATTCCCGAGCCCGAGCCCATAATAGAGAAGGTCGAGGCGGTCTCCGCCGAGGAGGTGGATGCCCTGCTTGACGACTTCACAGCCGAGCATGCGGTACATACCGAGGCGGGTGGCAAGCGCGGTAAGCGCGTATTTATAAATATAGGTAGAGTTTCCGGTGAGTTCTCTGCGGGCGATGAGGTTGATATAGAGGCCCTTCGCGAGAGAGGTCTCATACCTAAGAAGGCGGATAGCCTTAAGATTCTCGCCGACGGTATTCTTGATAAGCCGCTTACCGTCAGGGCCGAGGCGTTCTCGCTCGCCGCTATCAAGATGATAGAGCTCACGGGCGGAACGGTTATAATTTTGAATTGATTTGCTGCTTATGCAGAAACTCAATAAACGCTTTAAGAAAGGAGGACTTATTATGCGTAAAAAGAGAGCGCTTCTGGTGTCCTGCTCGATTATTATGCTCTGTATGTGTATAATCGTCGGCTCGACCTACGCACTTTTCACAGATAGCGCGACAGTTAAAAACCACTTGAAGGCGGGTAATCTCGACGTAACCCTCACGAGAACCAACCTCGAATACCGCGTGCTCGATGAATACGGAATGCTGAAGACCACGACGGTCGGCACTACCGAGGACTTCACGGGCGCGACAGGGGAGAACGTGTTCGGAATAGATGCGACGGATATGAAGATTGTCCCCGGCAGCTATTTTGATGCTACGATGGAGCTCGCGAACGGCGGAAACGTTGCCTTCAACTACACGGTGACTATTAAGCTTATCAGCGGCAGTAATGCCCTTGCAGAGCAGATTGACGTTACCATCACACATCCCGACAACACGAAGACCGAGGTAAGCCTTGACCAGCTTATTGCGGGACTTGAAATTACCGTCGGAACTATGAAGAACGGAGACACGGTGCAGACCTTTGGAGTCAGAGTTGATTTCCCGGACCAGGCGGACAATAATGATGCAAAGGATCTGGCAGTAGTATTCGACCTCATAGTAACTGCGACACAGGCAACCGCATAAAATCCTGTCAATTTATTTGATACCCAATTTAAAAAGGAGATAAAAAAAATGAAAAAAAAGGTATTAGTATCCTCGATACTGACTATCGCACTTTGCCTTAGTCTTATCGCGGGCTCGACCTTCGCACTCTTTACGAGTGAGAGCAATGCGGACATTTCCATCAAGTCCGGTAAGGTTGAGATGATTGCTACCATAGATGACACCTCTCTCGAGCTCTACTCTATGGACGTAGCACAGACGGGCACCTTTGAGAACGGAGGTACGGCAGAGTTCACCGATGCGAACACTCTGGTATTCGAGAACGTTACCCCCGGAGACAAGGCGACCTTTAAGGTAGTTATGACCAATAATAGCAACGTTGCCGTACAGTACAGATTTACCTGGGCTGTAAACGGAAAGCTTGCTGAGGCGCTCGTAGCAACCGCTGACGGCGAGACTCTTGTGGGCGGCACGTCCGCTTGGACCGAGTGGGCCGTTCCCGCGAGCGAGGCTGAGAAGACTCGCACCATCTCTGTTACCATCGATCTTCCTAAGACCGTTGGCAACGAGTATCAGGAGCAGACCGCAGAGATTGACTTCGGCGTAATCGCGGTTCAGGGTAACGGCGTTGCTGACTACGTTCCTATGTGTGACGTTCTCGCAACTCCCGAGACCATCGACGGCGTGCTTGCGTCTGTCGAGGAAGACACCGTAATCGGTCTTGTTGCCGGTAAGTACGGTAGCCTCAAGATGACTCAGAACAATCTCACGCTCGTAACCAACAGCGCTGTGGTTGACTTTGTCGACCTCAATGCTAAGGACGGCATTACGCTTGACGGCATCACCTTTGACGCCGCAGGTGCGAAGACCACCTACTCTGCTAAGAGCGGCGCAACCGCTTATACCTGCAGCATTACCGGCTCGGGCACAGCGGACGTGAAGGCTGTATCTGCTGATAACGTTCTTATCAAGAACTGCACCTTCACCGGAACTGCGGCTGACCCCGCAAATTACGCTCCCATTTTCTTTGAGGAGCAGGGCCGTGCTACTGAGCGTGCATCCGACATCACCGTTACCGCTTGTAATTTCGACTGCGTAGCACTTAACTACGTTCGTCTTAATTACCTTGCTACAGGTACCGCTACGATTACCTATAACACCTTCGGCAGCACCGCGAGCGGCACCGTTCACAATGCGATTAACGCTACCGGTAATAGCTCCGATTGGTATATCGTAGGTAACACCTTCACGAACTGGGCGGCAGATAAGGCTGCGTTCGGCTCGAGCCGTCAGGGTAATGGCGTATACACCATCACCGTTAAGAAGAACGCCTTCGTTAACACCGCGAATGCTGACGAGTTCAACGTTCTCAACCTTAAGACCAGCTACACCGCGGATAATCTCAATCTTAGATATGAGAACAACGTTGGAAACTTCGGCCTTTTCGATTTCGCATCCGAGCCTGTGGCTGACGGCAATGACAACCTTTACAAGATGTCTAATCTTACCGATATGGGTCTCGTTGTAGTCAATGATGCGAGCAGCTTTAACGGCGGCAAGCTCGAAGATGCTTACATCGTTCTTACCGAGGATGTCGTAGCTCCTCTTGCAAACTCCGCTATTTACGGAACTCCCGTAGCTGTAAAAGTAGAGGGCGGCGTTTTTGACGGCAACGGAAACTCTCTCGACATCGAAAATCCTCAGTACAATGGTTATGCAATCGAGACCTACGGCGGAACCATTAAGAACCTCGTAATTGATACTGCCGTTGGACGCGGAATAGTTATTTCCTCTCCCACCGAGGACGTTTACATCGATAGCGTCGTTATCGACGGTCCCGGTTACGCTGTAAATACCACCGAGCATAACGGTAAGAAGCTCTACATTAGCAATTCCACCATTAACGGCTGGACCAGTCTTGCGGGACTTGATTCTGTAAGCTTCGATAATTGTAAGTTTGGCGAGAACAGCGCAAAGTATTGGCAGAATAACGGCTACGGCCAGGACTACGACCGTCTTGTAAGGCCCTATGTAAGTACTGTGTTTACCGATTGTGAGTTCGAGGAGGGCTTCTACGTTGACCTCTCCGCTCTCGATGCAGGTTGCACGGTCACGCTCACGAATTGCACCGTCAACGGTGTTGTTCTCACGGCTGCTAATTACACATCTTACATCACCATAGAGCTCCCCTCTGGCAGAACTCTTGCTGATTGTGTAGTATTTGGCTAATCTTTAGCACGGCTTAACCGCCGTAGCCCAAAAAATCTTAACGGCAAGGAGGTAATGATGACCCGTTATAAAACGAATACTCAGACAATCATTATAGCGGTAATTGTTATACTGCTTTGCCTTGTGTGTCTGACCGGCGCAACGCTCGCCCTCTTTACGAGCGACGCCGGCGACGGCACCATCGGCGTTATAACCACGACCGGACGTATAAAGGTCGACATCATTGATGCCGAGACAGACGCCTCACTGATAGGTAAGGTGTTGACGTTTAAGTCCGACTTGGAGCAGGAAGATATTTACTTCGAGCCGGGAGCAACCTACTATACCCGAGGCTTCAGGGTAGAGAACGACGGAAACATTCCGATAAACTACCGTGTCTACGTCAGCGAGGACCCGAATATTGATGTTCGGGAGCTCGAGCGCGCGTTTGACATTTATATAGTGAGGGAGTCTTCGGAGGGAACCACTACTGAGCATCTCAGCGAATTCGAGGGGCACCTTGGCCCCGAGACGAAGAGCACCGAGGTCTACTACTTAGTAATTAAGATGAAGGAAGACGCGGGCAACTTCTTCCAGAGCAAGGAATACTCGGGTATTGGCATAACCGTTCACGCAGTGCAGGGAAATGTCGACGTTAAAGACGTTAAGGAGTAATTTTCATAATGGAAAACACCAACAAGGCGCTTGACGTTATAAAGAAAATTCTATCCTGTATTCTTATTGTATTTACCGTATGTATGATGGTATTTACTCTCTTCTCAACCCTCACATTTGATAAAAACGAGCGCGAGCTCTTCGGCATACGCTTTTACGTCGTACTGTCCGATTCAATGAGTAAATCCGATAAGAACAAGGATGATAAGGTTCACTTTAACGCCGGCGATATCGTTATAATCAAGAGCGTAGACGATCCTACGACTCTTGAGGCGGGAGAAATCATCGCCTTCGTATCGCAGAACAAGGACAGCATTGGCAAGACGGTAACGCACAGAATTCGCGAGGTGAAGCGTAACAGCAGGGGCGAGCTTCTCGGCTACGTCACCTACGGTACCAACACCGATACGAACGACGAGGCAACGGTTGAACCTGCGTACGTGCTCGGCACGTACGCGGGTAAGATCCCCCTCGTTGGACATTTCTTTAACTTTTTGAAGACTACCCCGGGCTACATAGTCTGTATACTCGTGCCCTTTCTCCTTCTCATAATATGGCAGGGAGTTAACACCGTAAAGCTGTTCAGGCAGTATAAGCAGGAGCAGGTTGCGGACATTGAGGCAGAGCGCAGAGAGCTTGCTAAGCAGCGGGAGGAGTCCGAGAAAATGCTTCGCGAGCTACAGGCTCTTAAGGAGCAGCTCGCAAAACAGGCGGGGAACACTCCGTCTGACACCGCCGACGGCGGCGAAAATAACAACAACTAAAAAAATAAGGAGAAAACAATGAAAAAGCACTCTACTAAGAGAGCACTGCTTGCAAGCGTTCTTGCACTTTGCATGTGCTTCACGATGCTTGTAGGTACCACCTTTGCTTGGTTTACCGACACCGCATCGTCCGAGGGCAACGTTATCAAGACGGGTACTCTCAAGATTGGCTTTGACAAGTGGGATGGCACCGCTTGGGTTGATGCAACCGCTAAGGATGCAGACGGCAACAGTGCTATCTTCAACTATGACAAGTGGGAGCCCGGCTACACCCAGATAGTAAATCTTCGTGTAACTAACCTCGGCAACCTCGCAATCGCTTGGAAGGCTGCTATCACCACCGAGAAGAACCTTTCCATACTTGCTGACGTTATCTACGTTTACGTAAAGAGCGACGATACCTCTGACACCGTCAGACCCTACCTCGACACTCTTACCGTGGCTTCCGACCTTGATGCACTTGCTGATGCGGGCGAGTTCACGAAGTTCACTCTTCGCGACTTCGTTGAGAACTTCACCGCTCTTACTAAGGGCACTCTTAAGGAGGGACAGGAGTCCTACCTCGGCCTTGTTCTTCAGATGGACCCCGATGCCGGCAACGAGTATCAGGGACTTGACCTTGGCGGCAAGTTTGACATTACCATTCTCGCAACTCAGGCAGCGTATGAGAGCGACAGCAACGGCAACCAGTACGATGCAGGCGCAGAGTATCCCGTCGTTCTTTCCGGTTACGTTCCCGTAGTTGACGGTCAGTCATCGTACGAGATTAAGCTTAAGAATCCCGCAGGCGGTTATAATGGTAGCGTACTTATTCCCGCGGGCGCTGTCGTCGACGGAGCAACTGGTGTTAGCGCGAGCGTAATTGAGACCACGCTTGACGATAGAATTGCTGTAGGCGCTAACAAGGGGGCTACTACTCTTGAGATTAAAGTGAACGGTCTTAGGGATGACAACGCCGAGAACGTAAAGGTACAGTTGACTATTGAGGAAGGCCTTACCAACCTCATTCTCTATCACGAGAATTCCATTCTTCCCGAGGGTGATTATACTTACAACCCCAACAACGGTGAGCTTGAAATCAATACCACCAACTTCTCTCCCTTTACCTACGTTTACGATGCTAACGGTGAGTATGAGGCTCCCGAAACCGATGGTTTAGAGCCCCCCAAGGCAACCGTAGTATATTACCCCGAGTGGGTTAACACCGAGATCGAATGGGGCGACTACGGTCAGTGGGCACCCACCGAGGGCCTCGATGCAACCCTTGACGCTGCATTCGTATTTACCTGTCCCGAGCTCTCTGAGGAGGTTTATGAGGCATATAAGAACTGGTATTGCGATTTCTACGTATCTCTTGACAGAGATCTTGGCGCAAACGAAATCTTCCTTGGCGGTCAGTATGACACCTGGCTTGTAGGATTCCACAACGGCGACATGACCCTTGAGGCAAACACCGAGATTGGCCTTCTTGGAACGGCTCTTTCCGGTGGTAAGAGCAACTGGACGTACGAGATGGTTGCTGATTTCGTCGAGGTATTTACGTGCGGCGTAGGTGATGCACAGAATAAGCTTGATGGCGCCACCTTTACCGTTAAGCTTCGTCTCACCAATCCCGAGGATGAGACCGAGACCTACGATGTAAACGTCGTAACTCACACCTTCGGCGGCAACTCCGTTATTGACGGTGTAACCGTTGTTACCACCGCTGAAGGCTTACAGGATGCTATCAACAACGGTGACGGCAATATCTCCCTTGGCGGCGACATTGATCTCGGCAACGGCGGTATTGTAATCCCCTAAAGCTAATATTATAAGTCCGTCCTATCCCCCGCACGGGGGATAGGCGGCAATCGAAGGGCATAAGACGGCTTCTGCTCTTCGATTGCCGAAAGGCACTGAAATTAATAATTCAATGGAAGGAAATATAAGATAATGAAGAAAGGCACCGTAAAGCAGCGGTTAATTTCCGCTCTGCTTGCTATGGTAATGCTCATCACCTCTCTTATCGGAACCACCTTCTCGTGGTTTACCGACACGAAGACGAGCGAGGGCAATATCATTGAGGCAGGAACGCTGAAGCTTGACCTTATACATAAGACGGCAAGCGGCGACGTCTCGCTCAAGGATAAGAGCACGCATAAAATTTTCGACTATGACAAGTGGGAGCCCGGATATACACGCATCGAGACGCTCGAGGTTATGAACCTTGGCACGCTCGCGTTCAAGTACAGGCTTTCTCTCGAGGTGGCCGATAACACTGCCGTCCTCGGCGACAACGGTGAATTTCTCGGTGACGTTATCGACGTCTACGTTGCATACGGCGACGTAGCGGGCGGCACCGTCGAGGAGATAGCCGCAAGTAGCGCTTGGGTTAAGAAGGGAACTCTTACCGAGGTCCTTGACAACCCCTACTCCTTCATCAGCGGTCAGCTCCTTCCTAACGGACGTGTGCCCGAGGCTAACTCGCCCGCGCACACCGAGGTTGGCAGACAGACCTTGAAAATCGCACTTCATATGAATAAGAAGGCAGGGAACGACTACCAGGACCTCTCTGTCGGTGACGTATACGTAAACCTCAAGGCAACTCAGTACGACTATGAGAACGACAGCCTCGGTAACGGCTACGACAGCGGCGCAGGCTTCCCCTCCTTCAGCGGAGACTACAGTGCCTCTGCATCGGTTAACGTCAATGCGAGCGGCGCTCTTGTCGACGAGGTAACGCTGAAGAGCGGCAACGAGGAGATTACGGCCATCATTCCCGCGGGCACGTCCCTGATTGACGGTACTACCACCGTCACCCTCGACGTCACGACCCTCAATAGCACAAAGAGCAACGTCGAGCTTTACGAGAACGAGATTTTGAACTCTGTTGACGTTCACGTCAGCGGTATCAAGGAGGGTAACGCTACCCCCATTCTCGTAACGGTTAAGAAGCTCCTCGCCCCCGGTCTCAATATGGGTAACTTCGCTCTCTACCACGTAGAGGACGGCGTTACGGTTAAGATGACCTACGAGGATGACCTCGCGGCCCTCGATGCTCATAACGAGTTTATCTACGACCCCGCGACGGGTGACGTCACCATGGCGCTCTGCTCCTTCTCCGAGATTGCTCTTGTCGCTAACACCGTGAACGCGTGGAACGGCACGGTTGCAACCGCCTTCGCGGGCGGCTCGGGAACCGAGACCGACCCCTACCTTATCGCAAACGCCGACCAGCTTGCATATTTTGGCGCTGTTGTTGGCGGTATGAAGGGTGATGAAAACGGAAAGACCTTTGAGGGCGAGTACATTAAGCTTATCGCAGACATCAACCTCGGCGACAAGGAAAGCGAAAACAACCCCGACCTTATTTTCTACCCCATCGGTTATTATAACAGCGAAGGTACTTACGAAAAGACTGGCACCGCTATCACAAGCGGGCTCAGAAAATTCTCCGGTATTTTCGACGGTAATGGAAATACCATCTCGAACTTCTACCACAATACGTGGGAAATGAAGGGCGACAACGAGTATTATGCCGCATCCGAGCAGTACTACCGCGATGGTATGGGACTTTTCGGTAAGATCTACAAAGGTACTGTAAAGAATCTCACCGTTAAGAATTTCTCTTCCGACGGAGAGTATACCACTACGGGCGTTATCGCAGCATACGCTGATGGCGCAACCTTTGAAAATATTGCAATCTCTGACTGCAATCCCCGTGTTTATAACATCGGCAATGGCGGTATCGTCGGTTGCGTTGGATGGTATGCTCAAGAAGTAGACCTTAAAACCACTTTTACGAACATTACCGTTGACAATTCCAATAAGATAAGCGCACTTTGGGGCTCTTACGACGTTGCTTGCGGCGGCATCGCAGGTCAGTATTATCCGACCAGCGGTCAGACCTCTGCGGGCACTCCCAAGAATGCGGGCATTGAATTTGTAAACTGCCACGTTTCCGCGCAGATGGATGTCTATAACGATGTTTGTGCTAACTATCAGTACTACGCATACCGTTACACGGGTATGCTGATCGGCTCGGTTCGCGAGAATGAGACGATTGACGGACACGTTTATCCTAAGATGGACGGCATCACTGCGAGCGGATGCACGGTTCATTTCGGCACATGGAACGACTACTACTATTGCGAGATCATTGACAATACAATCGCATCTTATACGCACGACTATCAGATGAGCCGCTTGACCGAGATCAAGGCGATCGACGGCACAACCATCACATACCTTGACGGCACGACGGGAACCGTCCCCGCTTCGGGTAGAGCCAACTACGTTATAGTTGACTACACCAAGGGACACGGCACCGACAACGCAACCTGCTATCACTTTAAGGATGGTAAGGTTTGGAACCATTCCGACGCAGGCGAAGAAATGGTTGATGGCGTTAAGGTTCTCGTAGAAGACAAACAGCACCTGTACCTTGAATTCAACAACCTCGTAACCGGCTACGGCTGGGGTGTGACCAGTAGAAGCCTCACCAATTTGAACGGCGTTACCAATTTGGATGTTACCTCCGGCGATCAGGAAGCATCCGTCGAGAAGTTTGATGTTCTTAAGTCCGAACTCACAAATAATAGAGTGTATAAGCTTAGTGCAATCTTTGCTTACCTTGAGAATTGTGGCGTCAAGCTTGTTCCCGGCGCCCTTACTGTAGGCATCGCGAACCTTGACGAAAACGGAAACGTATCCGCAGATATTGATTACGACCGTGACAACTGGGAAAACAGCACGATTAAGTTCTCGGGCACGGGTAATATCAAGCTTACAATTCAGGACTACTACTTCTGTACTCCTACGGAATTGACGGTAAATATTACCGAGCGTCAGCCCGAGGTTAAGTTCGATGTTGTGATGAACAACGGCGACTTCCTTCACCGCGTAGGTAATATCGGAACCGTCGCTCTTGATAGGCTCTTCAAGGCAAAGGACGGTGTGGAGATAGGTACCGTTTCGGTAACTGTTGAAGCAATCGACAATACCTCTGCAAGTGGTAAGTATTCCAACAATGCAATTCAGTTTATCGGCACAGGTGTTGTTAAGGTGACCGTCACCGATAACGACTATTGTATTCCTACCGAGCTTTATCTCGAGGTAGTTGATGCAGTAAACGCAACGACTGCAACGAGTGCTACGAAGAACAATGTTGTTCTTCTTAATGACATGGGCTTCAGTTCTCTTAAGGTTTCGGGCGGTTATACCCTCTACGGTAACGGATTTACCATGACCTGCAGTGGCGATTCTGCGGCGCTTGATATGGGTTATGCATTTGTAACCTTGAGTAACGGAACGCTTGATAACGTACAGATCGTTTGTCCTAACTTCGATTATGCAGTGCTCTACAAGAGCAACATGACTGAAAGTGGTAATAGAAAGGAAACAACCGATAAAACACGTTACTTTAACGTCAAGAGCGGCGTTATGGTAAGCGGCAACAGCCAGATACTTAACTCTCGCATCTCCGGCGGCCGTGCAGCTGTTAACGTTTCGGGCGGTAACTGCGTAATTGACAACTCGCGTATCGAGCTTGGCGCGGTTGCATCTATTCTTGTAGGCTCGGCAAATAGCCTTAAATTGAAAGATGTTACCCTTATTCAGAAGCCTACCGCTTCTACCTATGATTCTAACAAGAAGCTAATGGGCTTCAGCGTGCTTTATCTCTGCGATTCCGAAGGAAAAGCAACACCTACAACCCTGAATGGCTCGTTTGTTCAGCAGGCATGGGTCAATGCAGATGATAAGCAATATGTTCCTTCGGCCGGTCAGGATATTGTTGACGGTGTTATGAAAGAAACCGCATTTATTCATAACATTAACGGAAAAGATTCCTTAAACCTTGGTTTTGCATATATGCCCGAGGACGCACAAAAAACTGTGGCAGCTCCTGATAATATTACTGACAATAGAACTGATAAGGCAACAATTCCTTATGAGATGAAGGATGTTAAAATTCAGATTGCAATATTGTCTACCACGGTTTATGTTTACTCCTACAACAATTCAAACGGTACCGCAGATAGCTTTAAGACCGAATCGGAATATAAACCCAACAAGCAAAGTGACATTATTACTGTAAATTATTCCGACACGGCAGACGGCCTTACCACGGACAAATCCTTCGGTACAGACGGTTGGGTATACGAGCTCAACGTTGACCTTGATAAGCTTTCGGGCTATGCTCTTGATTTCAGCAAGCTTTCGATGTCGGTAAACGGCGTAGCCATCACCGATTTCAAGGTGAACGGAAATGCTAAGCCTACTTCTCCTGTCGCTGTAACAGCGGGCGGTACGACCTACACCTTGACTGCTACGGTCGACGGTACGGAATATACCGCGACCTATAAGGTAACAGGTACGGAGACCAGCAAGGAATCTCCTTCGCTCGTTGCTTCAAATTATGGGGCTGGACTTTGCGTTGCTTCCTCGTACGGTGGAACCTGGCACGGCGCGGCACCCGCACTCGAGGGCATTCAGATTAAGTATTGGAGCGTTGCGGAAGGACAATATAAGACAATAACTCTTTCGGATTATACGCCCACTACCGCAGGCAAGCTGAACGGAACCGATACCACGTGGACCTATTCTCCCGACAACGGCGACTTTACGCTTACGCTCACCGGCGGTCAGGTGCATTCAGGTAATAGCGTCAACGCCATGCCTGTTGTGTGTGACGATAAGCTCTATTTCGTTGCAGCAAGCTCGAAAGGACTTGTAAACAGCGGTAACAGTGCAAGAACAATCCCTGTTTCATATTCGTTTAAGGATAACAACAATGGTGATGTTCTTACATTCAGTCATACCTGGTCGGTATCAGAAAACAAAGACGAGCAATACAAGTATTCCGATTTCTGTAACGGAACCTTGAAGAAGCTTGAAGCGAGCAGCGGCGGTATTACTGAATGCATAACCCCCGACACACTTATTACTCTTGCAGACGGAACTCAGGTTCGCGTTGACTCCCTCAAGGGCAACGAGGAGCTTCTCGTTTGGAATATGGAGACGGGTAAGCTTGATAAGGCGCCCATTATGTTCGTTGACAGCGAGGCTGAGGCGGCGTATGAGGTAATTAAGCTTTACTTCTCCGACGGTACGGAGGTTAAGGTGATTTCCGAGCACGGCTTCTGGGATTATGACCTTAACAAGTACGTTTACCTCGACAGAAATGCGGCTGATTACATCGGTCACACCTTCGCAAAGCAGAACGGTGATACTCTTGAGAGGGTACAGCTTGTTAACGTAGTTATAGAAACCGAGCTTACTACCGCCTGGAGCCCTGTTACCGAAGGACATCTTTGCTACTTCGTAAACGGTATGCTTTCCATGCCCGGCGGTGTCGGCGGTCTCTTCAATATCTTTGACGTTGACCCCGAGACGATGACCTACGACTACGAGGCAATGCAGAGGGATATAGAGACCTACGGCCTTTACACCTATGAGGAGTTGAACGCTATTTGTCCTCTTTCCGAGGAGATGTTCAACGCTGCAGGCGGTGCATATCTTAAGATTTCTATCGGAAAGGGCAATCTTACCGAGGAAGAGCTCTTTGAGATGATTAGCCGCTACAGCAAATTCTTTGACTAAAAGAAAATCATAAAAGCAAAAGGAGGAAACGCTTTGGAAAAATTAAATAAGACTAACGACAAGCTGACGGAAAAAGCGTTTTCTCGCTTGCTCTGGACCTCCATTTTGGGAGTGCTCGCTTGTATCGTTTGTCTGTGCTCGGGCACCTTCGCGTGGTTTAATGCGAATTCCTCGAGCGCAGATAACGAAATTAAGAGCGCCGACGTTACCGATATAAAGGTTACGCTCTCTGACGGCACGACTACTCTCGCAGAGCTCGATATAGATAACCCGAGGACACTTACACTTGGCCCCGGTACCTATACCGTAACGCTCTTCCTGCCGAATGACAGCGCATCGGGATATCTTCTGATGAGCACGGGCGGCACGAAATATCACTCCGACTGTATAGTGCGCCACTCCGTGGCGGAGGGTAAGACGGTTAGCTTCACGCTTAGTCTCACCGAGACTCGCACGGTCACCTTCACTCCCCGCTGGGGAATCTACTCGGGCGACCCCGACGTGGCCGACGGCGGTGTTCTCAATTTGAATTAATATTTTTTCTCATTCTCTCACAAAAAAAGGGGCTGTCTCATCAAGAATTCAATAAAATCGAAGCAAAATGCGGAAGAATTCGGCGAAAGATATAAATTCGGTGAATTCTTGATGAGAACAGAACCTCGGGACGAACGGATTTAGAGCAGAAATCGTCGTTCTTCGTCCCGAAGTCGTACGAGGGTACGCCGAGAGGGCGAAAACGGCGATAGAATAAAAAACGAATAGAAAAGAGGAAAACCGTAGGTTTTCAACCTTGTTTTCCTCAAAACAATATTAAGAGAGGTACTGTGATTTTTCACAATACCCCTCGTTTTTTATTCGGTTATGCCTAAATGCGACAGTCCCGCTTTTTATATAAAACTTTATTTACACTGCATTATAAATCCGGCAGCGCCAATAATGCCCGCATCGTTGCCGAGCGTGGCGGTAACTATACGCGACTTGTTCTTGTTGTCTCGCGTGTACTGAAGGCGATCAACGAGGGAAATAAGGGGGCGTGTGAGATTTTCACGCTCGTTACATATACCGCCGCCGATAATCAGAACCTCGGGCTGGAAGATGTTAACCATATTCGTCACGCCCTCGGCAAGATAGCCGATGTACTCGTCCACAACCTCCTTGGCGTATTTATCGCCGCGCTTCATAGCGCTGAAGGCCGTGCGTGCGTTAGGTCTGCCGTCCTGGCCGCACTCCTCGCTCATAAGAGTCTTAATACCAAAGAGCTCAAGCTCGTACATCTTCTCGCGCGTAAGCGCGGTGAGCGCCGTTGCGGAGGCATACGCCTCGAAGCAGCCGCGCCTGCCGCAGGTGCACTGCCTGCCGCCGAGTGCGATAACCGTGTGACCGAGCTCAGCGCCCGCGCTGTTGGCGTGACCGGTGAAGAGCTTGCCGTCGAATACGACACCGCCGCCGACACCCGTGCCGAGAGTTATCATAACCGCAGAGCGCGCGCCCCTTGCCGCGCCGGCAAGAGCCTCGCCGAGCGTTGCCGCGTTGGCATCGTTGAGGAGCTTAACCTCGGGAACGGGTAAGAGCTCCTTGAATATCTTAGCGAGGGGGAAATTGTTAAAGGGAATATTGTTTGCATACTCCACCGTCTCACCCTCGGCATCAACCGAGCCGGGTGTGGCGATTCCGACACCGCGCACACTGTCAAGCGCAATCGAATTTCGCTCAAGCAAGCACTTCGTAAGTCCCACCATATCGCGAATAATCTCGATAGGCTCGCGCTCGGCGAGCGTCGGCACGCTGCCCTTATCAATAATATTAAGCTCGCCGTCACAAATTCCAATCGCGATATTCGTTCCGCCGAGGTCAATTCCAACAGTATACATAAAAGTCTCCTTGCCGCCCGAGCTTCTCGGGCTAATTAAGTATCCTTGTATATTATAGCACAAAAGCGCGCCACGGTGGGCGTGTTCACACAAAGTTAACATTTTCGGAGGCAATAATTTTTTAAAGCTATTGAAATATCCACGAAAATGGTATACAATATATCGGGACAGAAAAATGTCTAATAATAAATAATGATGGAACCGAATTATGTCAAGATACGTATATGCCGATAACGCGGCGACGACACCCGTCTCGCCCGAGGTAATAGAGGCTATGCTGCCCGTGCTTTCGACCGAGTGGGGAAACCCCTCGAGCATGCATAAGAAGGGCAGAGAGGCGAAGCTGCTCCTCGACGGTGCGCGCGAGAGAATTGCGCGTGTCTTTAGGTGCGACCCGTCTGAAATATATTTTACGTCCTGCGGCACCGAGAGCGATAACTGGGCTATAAAGGGCGCGGCCTACCGTATGAAGAAGAAGGGCCGCACACACATCGTCACGACGGCTATTGAGCACCACGCGGTGCTTAATACCTGCCTCGCGCTCGAGAAGGAGGGCTTCACCGTCACCTACGTCGGTGTCGACGAGTACGGCGTAGTAAAGCTCGACGAGCTTCGCGCGGCCGTAACCGACAAGACGGCGCTCGTTGCCGTTATGATGCGAACAACGAGATAGGCACGCTCCAGCCTGTTGCCGAGGCTACCGAGATTGCACACGCGGCGGGTGCGCTTATGTTCACCGATGCCGTTCAGGCGGTCGGTAACGTTGATATTGATCTCTCGGAGCTTAAGGTCGATATGCTCGCGCTTTCGGGGCACAAGATACACGCTCCGAAGGGCATAGGACTGTTATTTATAAGGCGCGGCGTTGTCATTCAGAATCTGATTGACGGCGGCGGACAGGAGCGCCGAAAGAGGGCGGGCACCGAGAACCTGCCTTATATCGTCGGTCTTGCCACGGCGCTTGAGCTTGCCGTCGCTAAGATACCCGAGCTTGATAAGGTGAGAGAGAAGCGCGACAGGCTTATCGAGGCGCTGACCAAGATCCCCTATTCCAAGCTCAACGGACACAGAACCGAGCGCCTTGCGGGCAACGTGAATGTCGGCTTTGAGTTTATCGAGGGCGAGAGCATGCTTCTCTGGCTCGATATTGCGGGTATTGCCGCATCGACGGGCTCTGCCTGCTCCTCTGCCTCGCTCGAGGCATCGCACGTGCTTCTTGCCTGCGGAGTGCCGCACGAGAAGGCACACGGCTCTCTGCGCCTCTCTATATCGCACGAGACCACCGACGAGGACGTCGACTATATTATAGAGACCCTCCCGCCGATAATTGAGAGGCTTCGTAATATGAGCCCCCTTTGGGAAGAAATAGTAAAGAAGGAAAAATAAGATGATATACAGCGAAAAGGTAATGGACCACTTCACCAACCCCCGTAACGTCGGAGAGATTGAGGATGCCGACGGCGTAGGAATGGTTGGTAACGCGAAATGCGGAGATATAATGAAGATATATCTCAAGATTGATGAGAATGATATTATAACCGACTGCAAGTTTAAGACCTTCGGCTGCGGCGCGGCAATCGCGACCTCGTCGATGGCCACCGAGCTTATAAAGGGACACTCTGTTGAGGAGGCGCTTAAGCTCACCAACAGTGCCGTTGTCGAGGCGCTCGAGGGTCTTCCGCCCGTGAAGGTGCACTGCTCGGTGCTCGCCGAGGAGGCGGTTAAGACCGCCGTTGCCGACTATTACAAGAAGATTGGCAGACCCGTTGACTTCGAGATTGAGAACGCGGAGCACGACGAGGGCGTCGAGGACTGATTTTCCCGCACGTCGCTCGGGAAGGAACGAAAAATACAGAAAAATGCCGTGTCGGTTGGTAAATAACTTTGTTTTTTTACAAAATCGGACGGCATTTTGCTTTTAAGACAGGAGGTGCGAAATGAGGATTATCGTCGGACTGAGCGGCGGCGTAGACAGTGCATATGCGGCATACTCGCTTATTTCGGCGGGCCACTCCGTAGAGGGCGCCGTCAGCATAATGCACGACTATACCGATACGGCGGGCGCCGAGCGCGTTGCCGCGGCACTCGGTATACCGCTTCATAAAATAGATTGCAGAGCAGAGTTTTCGGATAGCGTAATATCGCGCTTCATCGACGACTATTCACACGCGCGCACCCCTAACCCATGCGTAGTATGCAACAGTGAGGTTAAGTTTGCCTCGCTTATGCGCCTTGCCGAGCGAAACGGCTTCGACGGTATAGCGACGGGGCACTACGCCACCGTCCGCCGCATCGGAGAGCGCTATGCCGTGGCACGCGCCGCCGATTTGAGTAAGGACCAGACCTATATGCTCTACCGACTTCCGCAGGCAATTCTTTCAAGACTTATTTTGCCCCTCGCTGATGCGAAAAAGAGCGATATCCGCCTCGCCGCGGACAGGCTCGGCCTCGTCCCGCGGCAGCAGAGCGAGAGCCAGGAGATATGCTTTATCCCGAGCGGAGACTATGCGGGATATATTGAGGAGCGCCTTGGTAAATTTCCGAGCGGCGACTTCGTCGACCGCGAGGGAAGGGTCCTCGGCAGACACGAGGGAATAATACGTTATACTCTCGGTCAGCGGCGCGGCCTCGGCGTGGCATACTCCTCGCGCCTCTACGTCAATGAGATTGATATAGATGCCAACAGGGTAGTCCTCGCGCCCGAGTCGGCCTCGACCGATGCTTTCTCGGTGCGAGACGTGGTATATATGGGCATGAGCCCCGAGGAGGCCCCCACCGAGCGTGAGCTTGAGGTAAAGGTAAGGTATGCGGCAAGACCCGTCAGGGCGCACGTCAGCTTCGACACCGAGGGCGGGGCGCTCGTCCGTCTATCTCTTCCTCAGCACGCGGTAACGCCCGGGCAGTCGGCTGTATTCTATGACGGAGATACGGTTATGGCGGGAGGAGTTATAGTGAATGATGGAGCAATGCAACAAAGTTTGAATGAAGACATT